>CAYSQR010000010.1:0-12274 GCA_964433195.1 uncultured Kaistella sp.
CTTCGGCTTCGCTCAGTATGACGAAACCGAGCTTTACTTTTTTAGTCGGTTCTACGGAAATTTCAATTCCTTTAAGCGAAAACCTCGATTTAGCCGAAGAAAAAGCGAAAACAGAAGAAGAAATTAAATACTTAAAAGGATTTTTAATTTCCGTTGATAAAAAACTTTCCAATGAAAAATTCGTTGCCAACGCAAAACCGGAAATTGTAGAGGTGGAAAGAAAAAAACAAAAAGATGCACAGGATAAAATTGCTTTGCTGGAAGAAAAATTGAAGACGTTGTAAAAAACGATAAGTATTAGAGATGTCACGCTGAGCGGAGTCGAAGCGTTTTTAATATGAAACAATACTATGTTTATATCTTAAAATGTTCAGATAATTCTTATTATACAGGAGTTACAAGCAATCTTGAAATCAGGTTATTACAACATCAGTCAGGGAAATATCCCGAGAATTATACTCATCATAGAAGCCCCGTAGAACTTGTGTTTTCGTATGAATTTAATGAAATTGAACAAGCAATAACATTTGAAAAACAAGTAAAAGGATGGAGCAGGAAAAAGAAAGAAGCCATTATTAATGATAATTGGGAGAAATTAAAAGATTTATCAATTTGTCAAAACGAAAGTCATCATAAAAATTTTGAAATTGATAAAAAGAAAAAAGACTTCGACTCCGCTCAGTCTGAAAACCCTACAAATTAATAATAATCAGAGGATGCAAAATAAAAATTTAAGTATAACTTTCTCAAAAAATAAAAATGAAATGGATGTGAAATACATCCATTCCTATCTCACTAAAAGTTATTGGAATGAAGGAATCTCATTAGAAAAAGTTCAGAAATGTATTGACAACAGCTTGAATTTCGGGATGTTTCTGAACGGAAAACAAATCGGTTATGCAAGAGTTCTTACCGATTTTGTGAGGTTTTCTTATTTAATGGATGTTTTCATAGAACCCACATTGCAGGGAAATGGTTACGGAAAACGTTTGATGGACTCTATTTTTGAAGACGAAGAAATAAAGCAACTTCCCGCAATGATGTTAGGAACGAAAGATGCACACGGATTGTACGAAAAATTTGGTTTTAAGAGATTCACCGATGAAAACAAAGAACGTTTTATGATGTTAAAAAAGTAATAATTAGGATTTTAAAGTAATGTAGCATCTATAAAACATTAAAAACCATCTCGTTTATTTGTGTAATTAATCAATTATTTTAATTATTTTTGGCAACTAAGCGTATATAAAAAACGAATGAAAATAACTCCAGAACGTCCGAAAATTATTGTTGTAGGAAGCTCATCTATTGATTTGATTCTCGAAACCCATCATCATCCGAAACCAAACGAAACCGTAATAGCAGAAAAATCCGATTTTTCTTTCGGTGGAAAAGGAGCTAATCAGGCGATCGGAACGTCTCGTCTCGGAGCAAGTGTATATTTTATTGGTTGTATAGGGATGGATCCTCTCGGTCAGCAAATCGTGCGGAACTTGGTGGAAGAAGGTGTGAATGTAGGTTTCGTTGCAGAAACTGAAGAATTTGCAACAGGTACAGCTTACGTTACTTTTGCAGAAGGAACGAGTTCCATTATTGTATTTCCTGCAGCCAATTATTGTCTAAAATCGAAACATATCGAAGTTGCCGAAAAATATTTTTCCACAACGGATTTGGTTTTGCTTCAGCTGGAAATCCCGATGGAAACAATAGAAACAACCGTAAATCTTGCCAAAAAACACAAAAAGAAAATCGGTATTTACGCTTCTCCTGCAAAAAAACTTTCGCAAAGAATCATTGATGATGCAAGTTTTATTGTTGCAAAAAGTGATGATTTGTCGGTTATTTTCGGGGATGAACAACGGGAGGAAATTTTAAAAAAATATCCCAACAAACTTTTTGTTCGAGACGATTATAATTCCACCACTTATTTCAACGGTTCCGAAATGAAATATTGCCGGAATGATCACGATTCGGATTTGTTCAAAATGGGAATGGGAGATGCTTTCACGTCTGGTTTTACCATCGCATTGTGTCATAAAAATACGATTGACGAGTGTGTGAAATTCGGGAACGATGTTTCGCTGAAAGTTGCCAAAAACAAAGATTCACAAAGCGGACTTCCTTATCTGAAAGATTTACTGAAAGAATAATATCCTATTTCCGGCATCTTGAATTTTTAACTTTAAATTTTGAATAAAATAATAATCATCACCGGAACTTCCACAGGAATTGGTTTCGCTTTGGCTGAATTTTTTGGCAAAAAAGGACATTCCGTTTTCGGACTTAGCAGAAAAAATACGGAATCGGAATTTTTTAAAACAATTCCTACCGATATTACCGACAAGGAACAAATTCAAAATGCAATTTCAGAAATTTTAAAAACTGAAAAAAGAATCGATGTTCTCATCAACAACGCCGGAATGGGAATGGTGGGTTCTGTAGAAGATTCTTCACAGGAAGAAATCCTGAAATTATTTAATCTGAATTTAGTTGGTTCCGTACAAATGATGAGTGCGATTTTACCGAAAATGCGGGAACAGCAATCGGGAAAAATCATCAACATTTCGAGCATTGGTTCGGAAATGGGATTGCCTTTTCGTGGATTTTATTCGGCATCTAAATCTGCGCTGGATAAAGTAACGGAAGCAATTCGCTATGAAGTTTCGTCTTGGAAAATTGAGGTTTGCTCACTTCATCTCGGAGACATCAAAACCAATATTGCTGAAAACAGAATAAGAACAAAAGTTTCTGAACCCTATAAAAAAATCTTTGAAAAGGTATATTCTTTGATGAATTCCCACGTCGATGATGGAACTAAACCATCGGAAGTTGCGGAATACATCGAAAAACTTTTAGAAAAAAAATCGTGGAAAGCACATTATTATTTCGGGAAATTCGGGCAGAAAATCGGAGTTCCTCTAAAGTGGATTTTGCCGCAAAAATTCTATGAAAATTTAATGAGAAAATATAATCACTTGGGTTGATTTTTGTTTCAAAGAAGAAATTATTTTCTTCCTTTTTCGTTATTAATATTATATTTGTAAAAATTTTAAATAAAAATTCAAATTATGAAAACGCTTATTGGTTCCCTATTATTAGTTTCGGGGATATTTTTACAGGCACAGCGAATCAGTGTAAGTGAAATGGCGAGAACTGCACGATTCAGCAAAGTCATAGATGAAATTAATAACGGAAAACAAAAAATAAAATATTCGGATATCAATGGGATTCCTTATTATACTGCGAATTTTCTTCCGGCAAAAGTTGGAGATACTCCCGGTATAGTTTCCATTCGTTACAATACTTTTTTGGATACAATTGAAATTCTGAACGGAGCCGATGTTTATGAAATTCCAAGAGAAGATGCTTATCCGAAATTCACTTTTGAAAAGACAAACGAAAAACTGGTTTTGGTAAATACTCATAATGAGTTTTCGGGATATTTTTTTGAATTGGCAGGAGGAAAAAACCGTCTTCTGAAAAAAATCACCACAAAATTCTATGATGCAGTACCTGCTCCTAATAGTTTAATTTCGGGAACTCCTGCAAGATTTGAAACCCCAAAACCAATTTATTTTATCCAAACGGAAACCAATTTCATAAGAATCCCTAAAAAAGCAGAAGAGCTTTTGGTAGCGTTACCTCCCGATAAAAAAGATGCTGCCAAAGATTTTATTAAAACGAATAAGATTAAAATCAATCAAGAACCGGATTTAATAAAGCTGGTTAATTTCCTGAATAATTAATGTAAAAGAGGTCATCAACTGACCTCTTTTTATTTGGAATAATATGGACTATTTTTCTTAATTAAACTTCACATCACGAATGTTGAGAAAGTAAGTTACATTTCCTTTCCAATGGTTTTCTTCCGCAGTGAAAGCAATATCGAAAGATTTTCCCCGGAAATCATCGGCGAATTTCCCTAATTTGAAACCTACACATTCGATATTTCTCCCCGTAGATTCCTGCCGAATGTAGAATTTAAGATGATTTCCATCTTTTCCCATTGTTTTTACATAGCCTGCAACTTTTTGGTTTTTTAAGACCAAAACCGGTTTCATATTATGCGGACCGAAAGGAGCGAGCTTTCTGTGGAAATTGAAAAATTCTTTATTCAGTTCATCGATTTCCACATCAGAATCTATGGTAATACTCGGTTCTTTCTGATGTTCCTGAATTTTCTCGGAAACTACTTTTTCAAATTTTTCCTTGAATTCTTCAAACTTCGATTTTTCCATTGAAAGTCCTGCAGCTGCAGGATGACCGCCGAATTTCAGAAATAAATCCGAACAGTTTTCCAATGCATCGTGTACATCAAAATCCGCAACGGAACGTGCAGAAGCAACCAATTCGCCATTATTTCCGTCCGTAAAAACCAAAGTTGGTTTGTAATAAGTTTCCGTTAATCTTGATGCAACGATTCCGATAACTCCTTTGTTCCACTCGGATCCGTAAACAACTGTGGTGAAATTTTTGATTTGTCCCGTTGTTTCTACCTGCAAAAGTGCTTCTGTTGTACTGCTTGTATCCATTTCCCGACGGGAATCGTTCAAATCCACAATATCGTTTACAATTTGGTGGGCGTGTTTCAGATTATCGGAAACCATTAGTTCCACCGCAGCTTTTCCGTGGGAAATTCTTCCGGCTGCATTAATTTTCGGAGCGATTTCAAAAACGATATTCGAGATTTCAAACGTGGCGAGTTTATCTTCGGGAATCAACATTCGCAATCCCAGATTTCTTGCTTTTCTCAAAACTTTTAATCCTTGTTTTGCAAGAACCCTGTTTTCGCCAGTCATCGAAACAATATCTGCAGCAATGGAAATTGCCAATAAATCGGTAAGCTCAAAAAGTTCGGATTCCGGAATTTTATAAATCGTATTCAATCCTTGACAAAGTTTGAAACCAACTCCGCAACCGGAAAGTTCCTTGAAAGGATATCTGCAGTCTTTTCTTTTCGGGTCTAAAACTGCAACTGCATCGGGAATTTCTTCGCCCGGTAAATGATGGTCGCAAATGATAAAATCAACACCAAGATTTTTAGCGTATTCTATTTTATCAATGGCTTTAATGCCGCAATCGAGAGCAATGATCACAGAGAATCCGTTTTGTTTGGCAAAATCAATTCCTTCGGTGGAGATTCCGTACCCTTCGGAATTTCTGTCGGGAATATAAAAATCGAGATATTTTTTCTCGACAATTTTACTCAGATAAAGATACATCAATGCAACTGCGGTAGTTCCATCCACATCATAATCCCCGTAAACAAGAATTTTTTCGCCATTCTCGATTGCTGTTGCAATTCTGTCCACTGCAACCTGCATATCTTTCATCAGAAACGGATTGTGAATATCATTGAGATTCGGCTTGAAAAATTCTCTTGCTTTCTGGTAATTATCAATTCCGCGAAGAACAAGGATTTTGGATTCAAAGGTTCCAAAACCAAGCGAGGAACTTATTCCGTCCACAATATCTTCATCGGGTTCGGTTTTGTAAATCCATTTTTGACTCATAGTTTACAAATTTAGAGAAAAAAGTTGGATGTTGGATGACGGAATTTTCCTATGATTCTTTCTTTTTCAGGTTCTCAATAAAATATGACGGCGTGATTCCTGTTTCTTTTTTAAATACTACCGAGAAAACTTCACGGGAAGAAAACCCGCACAATTTCCCAAGATAACTGATTTTATAGCTTCTGTATTTAGGTTCGTTGTAAAGTAAATTGATGATATATTCTATTCTCAGTCCGTTGATATATGCAGAAAGCGTTTTTCCTTTGTTTTGGTTGAGAATTTCTGACAGATACTTTGTATTGGTTCCTGCAAATGTTGCAAGCCAGGTAAGGCTTACTTCGTTTTTGATGTACTTTTTAGATTTCTCGAATTTTTCGAGTTTAGCCAAGATACTGTTTAGGGTTGCATCAGTAATATTAGCGGATTTATCATTAGAATAATTGGCTTCTTTTTTTGTTTCTGCATCAGATTCAAAATCAGATGTACCGGTTTCTGCCTCATTAAGTAAAGCCATTTTATCCTCCTCTAATGAAAAATCATTATTGAATTTGTTTTCTGCTTCGATTCTTAGAATCAGCTTATTGTATTTGTTATGAATATTTTTATTATGCCTTCTCCAAAATAAAAATACTGTTATGATGCTGATGCAAAACAGGGCAATACCTGCGAGCAAAATATTGTTTACAGACTGTTTATGTTTTTTTTCCTTTTCAGAAGAAATGGATTTTGTAATTTTATTAACAGATTGTTTTTGAGCTAACTCGATACTGTCGCGAAGCGTGGTATAGCTGTGCAGGAATTTTTTAGATTTTTCGTTTTCTCCCAGTTCGAGATAAGATTTTGCTAAAATCTCAAACGCAAGTTGTCTGCTTCCGGGATCTTTTGCTCTTTTTTCCAAAGCCAGACATTTTTCCAGTTTTTCAACGGCATCATTGTATCGAGCGTCGTCGTAATAAAATTCTCCCAATGAAAGCAAGGCAAAAATTCTGTTGGGTAAAAGTATTTCATATTGTTCATTAAGCTCTGCACAGGCTTTATAATATTCTTCTGCTTTTTTAAAATCTTTCGGTTTTGCCATCATCCGGTAAAAATCTCCCAACATATTGTAGTTATTTGCAATGAGGTCATATTTATACATTACAGGAATACCTTCATTGTCATCTCTTATCAATTTTGCTTCTTCTATGCTTTTTTTCAGATAATAGGCAATGCTGTCTTCTTTCCCGTTTACATTTTCATAGCAAACCGTAAGGTTCTCATAAAACGAGGAGACTTTATAATGTCTCTGGTTGTGCGACTTGATTTTTTTTGCAAATTCTCCTGCTTTTTTTATTTCCTGAAAAGCAATTTCATTATAACCCAAATATGCTTTCGCCATACCACTTATCCTATATATATCTGAAAAAGCTATCGTCGTTTTATCCGTTACGGGTTTCAGGGTTTTTATTTTATCTGCTGTATTAATTACTGCTTCATAGTCATTCTTTCTATTGTCATTTATCATCAGTATTCTTCCGCTTATAATCATTCCGTCTGTATATCCCTGCTTTTGCGAAATATTGTACAGGCTTTTTACCTCATCAAGATAGGGTGAAAGATTTTCCCCGCTTATTATTGTAATTTCCTGTAACCGCTCATCAATTTGCTGTGGAGATTTTTGGGCATTTGTATCAATTGAAATAAAAGATGATAAGAAAATAAACAGGTAGTGAAGTTTCATAGCTTAAATACTTTGTGTCTTAAATAATTTGTGGGGTGCAAAAGTAGAGATTAAAGTTTGATATATTCGGAATATAATGTGAGTAATTGTAAATTTCTCTTGTTTATTTTTAATGGTATTTAATTGCATATCAATATTTTGTGTGGATAAAAACGCCTTATTTATTGAAAATATATTTCCAACCTGTATTTCTGTGATTTATGAATTTAGAAGCCGGATTTCTGTTGTTATTTTTTTCCGAAAACATTACAGATAATATTTTTCTTGGTCTATACCTCTCAGTAATATTGCAAATATCTGAACAGGAAATGATTCTGAAAACACAAACACTATTTCACAATGAAAGAAACAAAGCTCGTTCAATACAAACATTTGCTCGGTAAAGATAAAAAACAAATCGTGGAAGAGCTGGGACAGGAATTCAATTTTTATCCTGAAGAAGTATGGACTTATGTGCTTAAAAAAAGCAGATGGGGCTGGAAAACCATATTGTTCATCAGCTTCAAATGTGAAAAAGTAACAGATATAGAAATAAGAAAATGGTTTGCAAGAAACTAAATTTGAAATAATCTGCAAATACCTGAAAACAAGTTAAATAAGTTTAATTTGAAACATTTTTCAGCGTATGCTTTTCGGGAATTTTTCACACTTTTTTCTACATTACCTCACATCATTCAATTGTAAGAAGAGTTGCTTCATATTACTTTTGTATCAGATTCTTAAAACATTTTATTAATTTTTAAAATTTATTACTTATGAAACAATTTTTATTATTTACTGTGTTCAGTAAAAAAGCTAAATCAGTTTTAGCATTGTTCTTATTTGCATTTTCATACGTTACTGTGAATGCACAATGTTCTGAAACTGGATGGAAAACATTTTCACAAGGAGAAACATTCAGTGTGGGACTAAAAGAAGATGGTACCATCTGGATGTGGGGGCAAAATATCAATGGTATTCTCGGAAACGGTTCCGGTACAACAACTATTGTACAACATCCTACCCAAATAGGAACAGCTAATGATTGGGATGAGATTTCTGTCGGAAGATGGTTTGTTCTGGCAAAGAAAACCAATAACGATCTTTATGGTTGGGGAGACAATGCTTATGGTAATTTAGCAACAGGAAATCTTACCGACCAGTATTCTCCGGTTAAAATGGCAGAGAACGTAAAATCTTTTTCTGCGGGTTACCATCACAGTATGATTGTGAAAACAGATGGTACAATGTGGGGAGTAGGTTATAATGATTGGGGAGGTCTTGGTATGGGAACAAGTGTAGGATATTACACTTCGTGGCAGCAAGAATCTTCACTTGCCACCAACTGGGCAAAAACTTTTGCAGGATATTATAACTCATTCGGTATCAAAACCAACGGAACGCTTTGGTCTTGCGGTACAAATGTAGAAGGACAAACCGGTACCGGAGCAACAGGCGGAGAATCTGATGTTTTTGTACAAATAGGTACAGATACTAATTGGGATATGGTTTCTTGCGGTGTTTATCACGTACTAGGGCGTAAAACAACGGGTAAACTATTTGGATGGGGATTCAGTGCCAATGGAAGATTAGGAATAGTTGGGGCTGGTGCACAATATTTCCGTACACCACAGCCTATCGTGGCAGATAAAGAGTTCGGTTGGATCGCTACTTCCTGGGATGGTTCAGCAATTACAGATTTTCAAGGTAAATTATATGTATTTGGTGTAAATCACGGCGGTACAACAGGAACCGGGGCGGACACAAATAATCTTGCACCTCAACTAATTAATGATACTACAGACTGGATAAGAGTGGCGAACAGGATTGGTGGATTCCACTTTGGAGCTTTGAAGGCAGACAAATCACTTCGTGCCTGGGGTACAGATAACTATTATCAATTAGGAAATGGTGATGGTACAGCAACAAACAGTAGTGTTCCTACCAAAGTTACATGTACAGACGGATTAGGAGTGAATGATGTTGCTAAAAATAATACAGTTACTTTATACCCGAATCCTGCAAAAGATGTAATTAACTTGAGTTCTAAAGAAAAAATATCGGATGTTAAAATCTATAACACAGCAGGAGTATTGATCAAAACTAATGTAAATGTAACCGACAATAAAGTAAACATATCGCAGCTTAAGCCGGGAGTTTACGTTGTGAAAATCAACAACACAAATGATGGAATTAAGTTTATTAAGAACTAATTCCGAGAATAATCTTTTTTCATAATTACAAAGAGAAAAAGCTGTCTCATTTTTGAGGCAGCTTTTTTAATGTAAAAAAAGTTTTCAGCAAAAAAATAACAGGCAGAAGAGGAAAGAATTTTTTTTTAAAAAAACCGCTCAATTTCTTGAACGGTATATCAATGATGATTCATCAATTATAATATTGCTGTTGCAGTTCTTTTACTTTTTTATCTGATAAATATTCATCATAAGTCATTTCCCGGTCGATAATTCCTTTCGGAGTGAGTTCGATGATTCTGTTACAGACTGTTTGCAGCATTTCGTGGTCGTGAGAAGCGAGAAGAATTCCGCCTTTGTAATTCACTAAAGAGTTGTTGAGCGTGGTAATGCTTTCCAAATCCAAATGATTGGTCGGTTCATCCATCAAAAGGATATTTGCTCTCTGAAGCATCATTCTGCTGAACATACACCGCATTTTTTCGCCTCCGGAAAGTACTTTACAGGATTTTAACGCTTCATCTCCCGAGAATAACATTTTCCCGAGAAATCCTCTCATATATTCTTCGTGGCGTTCCTCATCGTTTTTGGTAAATTGTCTTAACCAATCTACTAAATTAATGTCCTCATTAAAGAAATCGGAATTATCAAGCGGCATATAAGATTGCGTGGTGGTAATTCCCCAGTTGAAAGTTCCTTTGTCGGCTTTTGAATTGCCACTTAATATTTGGAAAAATTCGGTAATTGCCAAAGAGTTTTTAGAAATTACCGCTACTTTGTCGCCTTTTTTCAGATTCAAATCGATATTTGAAAATAAAAGCTCGCCGTCTTTTGTTTTTTCCAAATGTTTGATTTCGAGAATCTGATCACCCGCTTCTCGTTCGGTATCGAAAATAATTGCAGGGTATCGTCTTGAAGAAGGTTTTATATCATCAATATTCAATTTGTCAATCATTTTTTTACGAGCCGTTGCTTGTTTCGCTTTGGCTACGTTGGATGAGAATCTTGCGATAAAATCCTGCAGCTCTTTTTTCTTTTCTTCGGCTTTTTTGTTGGCTTGCTGTCTTTGTCTTGTTGCTAATTGTGATGCTTGATACCAGAAAGAATAATTTCCGGTATAAAGATTTAATTTTGAATAGTCCAAATCTCCGATGTGTGTACAAACGGTATCTAAAAAGTGACGGTCGTGAGAAACTACAATCACAGTGTTTTCGTAATCTGCAAGGAAATCTTCGAGCCAGGAAATGGTGTCGATGTCTAAATCATTCGTAGGCTCATCGAGGATAAGAACATCGGGATTTCCGAATAATGCTTGAGCCAAAAGAACTTTTACCTTATTTTGGTTTTCGAGTTCGCTCATCATTTGATAGTGCATATCTTCTTTAATTCCTACATTGGAAAGCATCGTCATTGCATCGGATTCAGAATTCCACCCACCCATTTCGTCATAGATTACGCCAAGTTCCCCTGCTTTGATTCCGTCTGCATCAGAGAAATCTTCTTTGGCATAAAGTACATCCATTTCTTCTTTAATATCGAAAAGTTTTTTGTTTCCTCTCAAAACGGTTTCCAGGACGGTGTAATTGTCATAAGCAAAGTGATCCTGCTCCAAAACCGACATTCTTTTTCCCGGTTCCAATGAAATATTTCCTGTAGTGGGGTCTTGTTTTCCTGTAAGTATTTTCAGAAAAGTAGATTTTCCGGCTCCGTTTGCACCAATGATTCCATAGCAGTTTCCTTTGGTAAACATAATATTTACCTCGTCAAAAAGTACTCTTTTTCCGAATTGTAAAGATAAATTAGATACTGTTAACATATAGTTTTGTAAATTTGGTGCAAAATTACGAAAAGAAATCGGGTTTTTAGGTATAGACGGAGAGTTTGAGGTTTTGATTAAATTTAATCAAATTATACTAAAAAATTATGAAATATTTCGTTAAAATTTAAAAAAATTAACATAAAGGAAAATAAAATTTCCCGAAAAATGAAAATAGAAAAATCAATAAATATTTTAAATAAACGTGCCCGTTTTGAATATGAAATAATGGAAGAAGCAGAAGCGGGAATGGTGCTTACAGGAACCGAGATAAAATCTCTTCGTTCTTCAAAAGCAAGTATCACAGAATCATTTTGCCAGTTTATTAATGGGGAACTATATATTATTAATATGATGATTGATGAATATAAACTGGGAACTTTTTATAATCATAAAACAAAAAGGGAACGGAAATTGCTACTGCACAAAAGAGAGTTGCAGAAGTTTGAAAAAAAACTGAAGGATGCAGGTAATACAATTATTCCATTAAAGTTATATATTAATGATAAAGGAAAAGCCAAAATCCTCATTGCACTCGGACGCGGAAAGAAACTCTACGACAAACGTGAAAGTATAAAAGACAGAGAAAACAAAAGAAATCTCGACAGAATATTAAAGAAAAGTTAAAAAAAACACTAAAATCTTTGTTTATAAAGAAAATTTGTATTTATTTTGCATTATCAATTATTTAATCATTTAATTCTATGAAAAATCTAAAATTAGGAATTTCAGCATTGGCACTTACGATTGCCTCTACTGTTTTCGCACAGACTACCAGCAATCCGTGGTTAATCGGAGTGGGAGCACACGCGGAAAATCACAAAGCTGTGAAATTGAATTTGGGAGAATCATTAGGAAACTTTAAAACAATTTTCCATTTCAATTCTTACACAATTACACCACCACTTTCAAAATTAACTGTTGCAAGAAACTTAAACAAGTATTTGGTTCTTGACTGGCAAACTTCCGTAGGGAATGTTGACAACAAAAGGATTAATATGGATAAGGAATTTTTCCTTATGACTGGTTTAGGTGTTCAGTTCAAAATTAATGG
>CAYSQR010000010.1:12284-27228 GCA_964433195.1 uncultured Kaistella sp.
CATGGTTTGATCCTTACCTAAGATTGGGAGCAAACTATATGAGACACGATTACTCAGGAGTTACTTTCCCTCTTACTACCTACAATGGTCAGTATTATTATCAAGGATATACAAGTACTACTCCTAGTTCTCAAAGAAGAAAAGACCACTTTACAGTAGCAGGAGGTATAGGATCTAATTTCTGGTTTACTAAAAACTTTGGTCTAGGTATCCAAGGTGATTTTGTTGGAACACCTATTGATAAATCTACTCTTCCAGACTTCTTTCAAGTTTCCGCATCTCTATTGTTTAGATTTGGTAACACAGACAGGGATAAAGATGGAATCTTAGATAAAGACGACAGATGTCCTGATACACCGGGATTAGCAGAATTCCAAGGTTGTCCTGATACAGATGGAGACGGAATTCCAGATATCGATGATGAATGTCCAGATGTTGCAGGTCCAGTTGAAAACAACGGTTGTCCTTGGCCAGATACGGATGGTGACGGTATCCTTGATAAAGATGATGCTTGTCCTACAGTTCCGGGTCTAAGAGAGTACAACGGATGTCCTCCTCCGAAAGTAGCTACTGATGTTGCTGCAACTGAAATATTGAGAGACATCTTATTCGATTTCAATAAGTCTACAATAAATGCTCAATCTAATGCTAAATTAGATCAAGCTGCTGCCATCATTAAAGATGCTCCGGGAGAGAATTTTGTAATCATTGGTACTACTGATAAAAAAGGAGCGGATGCTTATAACTTAAAACTTTCCAGAGAAAGAGCAGCAGCAGTTGTGAAAGCTCTTGAAGCAAGAGGAGTTAATGGAGATAACTTGAAGTCAATCGGTATTGGTTCTCAAGAAGCAACAGTTCCTGCAACAGCTTCTGATGCTGAAAGACAAGTTGATAGAAAAGTTATTGTAAGAGCTATCTCTGGTGCAGAGTGGACTACATACAAGAAAAGTGACCTTCCTGCAGCGCCAGTGAAAAAAGCGACTAAGAAAGCACCTGTTAAAAAGAAAAAATAATTAATAAGTTTTTCTAAATAATGAACACCCTCGATTTCGAGGGTGTTTTTTTGTGAACAAATTTGTATTTTTGCATTCATAAAAAATTTAATTAAAATATGGGACGTGCATTCGAATATAGAAAAGCATCAAAAATGGCTCGTTGGGATAAAATGGCAAAAACATTTTCCAAGATAGGTAAAGATATTGCATTGGCTGTGAAAGCAGGCGGTTCCGATCCCGATGCTAATCCTGCTCTCAGAAGATGTATACAAAATGCGAAAGGTGCAAATATGCCAAAAGACAACGTAGAACGTGCAATAAAAAAAGCAAGTGGTGCAGATGCCGAAAACTATGAAGAAATCACTTATGAAGGTTACGGACAAGGTGGAGTTGCTTTTTTTGTGGAATGCACCACCAATAATCCAACCAGAACTGTTGCCAATGTAAGAGCCGTTTTTAATAAGTTTGACGGTAATCTTGGGAAGAATGGGGAATTGGCTTTCATCTTTGACAGAAAGGGAATTTTTTCTATCGATAAATCTTTAATAAAAATAGATTGGGACGATTTTGAAATGGAAATGATTGACGGCGGAGCAGAAGAAATCGACAGCGATGACGAAGAAGTAATGGTAACAACTGCTTTCGAGGATTTTGGAACTCTTTCTCACAAATTGGATGAACTCGGTATTGAAGTGAAAAGTGCCGAATTACAAAGAATACCAAACAATACCAAAGAAGTTACCGAAGAACAATTCAGGGCAAATATGAAAATGCTGGAACGTTTCGAAGAAGATGATGATGTACAAAACGTTTATCACAATATGGAAATCATCGATGAATTATTAGAAAAAATTTAAATTCAGAATCATAAAAAACTCAAAGAATTTCTTTGAGTTTTTGTTTTATCCCTGCAACAGAATGTCTTCAACATCCTTCATCCTGTGCATTACAGAACGTGCATAAGAACAGTGCGGATAAATTTTCCAATGATTTTCCCTTGAATATTTAATGGCTTCTTCCACCAGAAATTTCCCCATTCCTCTGCCTCCAAATTTCGGGTGTACCAAAACAAACGAAATAACGAGTTTGTGTTCTTCGGGGAAAACAGTGTAAGTCAATCTTCCGATTTCTTCGGTATCATTGTTCAAGGTAATGAAACCGCCATTTCCGGAGTTGTTGTTTTCAAATTTCATAATGATATTTTAAATTTATAGTAAAGATAAATCAATTATCCCATTCTCGGCTGTATCAGTTTTGCCACTGTTGCAGTCCAACCGGTTTGGTGTGATGCACCGATTCCCATTCCGGTATCGCCGTTGAAATATTCGTAAAACATAATATAATCTTTGAAAAACCGGTCGTGATTCAGCAGTTCGTTTCCGCCGTTGAAAGCACGGTTTCCGTTTTCATCTTTAGTAAAAATAGAGCAGAGTCTTTTGCTCAAATCATCTGAAACGAACTCAAGATTTCTCATTTCTCCACTGTTTGCAGGAAATTCTATTTGTAAATTTTCGCCATAATAGTAATGAAAACGCTGTAAACTTTCCACAATCAGGAAATTAATAGGAAACCAAATAGGACCACGCCAATTGCTGTTTCCGCCGAACATTCTGCTGTCGCTTTCCGCAGGAGTATATTTTACGGTAAAATCTTTTCCGTCAACTGAAAACTGAAAAGGATGCTCCTCATAAATCTTCGACATCGAGCGGATTCCGTAACCCGAAAGAAATTCTTTTTCATCCACCATTCTTTCCAGAATTCTTGTAAGACGGGTTTTTCTCAGTACACTCATCAGATGTTTTCCGTCTTTTCCTTCCACTTCCCAATGTGAAACGAGATTGGCGAGCTCCGGTTTGTTTTTCAGGATCCATTCCATTCTTTTCGTAAAGTTCGGAAGTTTTTCTAAAGTTTCATGCTCAATAATTTCTACCGCAAACATCGGAATCAAACCTACAATGCTTCTCAGTTTTAAAGGAACAGAATCGCCGTTATTCAGTTGCAGCAAATCGTAAAAGAAACCGTCTTCCTCGTTCCAAAGTCCATTTTTGGTTTCCCCGATATTTTCCATCGCTTCGGCAATATAAAGATAATGCTCAAAAAATTTAATCGCCATATCTTCATAAACAGGATTGTATAAAGCAAGTTCCATAGCAATCCGCATCATATTCAGTGCAAACATCGCCATCCAACTTGTTCCATCTGCTTGTTCCAGATAATCACCGTTTTTGAACTGCATATTTCTGTCGAAAGCACCAATATTATCAAGCCCTAGAAATCCGCCGCCAAAAACATTGTTCCCGTTTTTATCTTTTCGGTTGACCCACCAAGTGAAATTCAATAATAATTTTTGAAAAACGCTTTCCAGAAAAGGAATGTCCGGTTTTCCATTGATTTTTTCATCAATCTTGAAAACCCGGAAAGTTGACCACGCGTGAACAGGCGGATTCACATCACCGAAATCCCATTCATAAGCAGGAAGCTGTCCGTTTGGATGGATGTACCATTCTTTGGTCAAAAGTTTCAGCTGGTGTTTTGCAAAACCGGAATCGAGTATCGCAAAAGGAACACAGTGAAACGCCAAATCCCAAGTTGCAAACCAAGGATATTCCCATTTATCGGGCATAGAAATAATGTCCTTATTCTGTATATGTTCCCATTCTGTGTTTCTCACATATTGGTCAAAATTTCTCGAAACTGAATATTTCGGGTCGCCTTTCAGCCATTTGGAAATATTGTAATGATAAAACTGCTTGTTCCAAAGTAATCCTGCAAATGCTTGTCTTTGCACATTTTTTTCATCATCATTTTTTATATCTTTTTGAATTTCGGTATAGAAATTTTCGGCTTCGTTTTTTCTTAAACTAAAGATTTCGTCGAAGTTGAAAAACGCATCTTCCATTTCGTGCGGACTCAGTCTGAAATCAAAAGTACGGCTCTCTCCTCCTTGGATTTCCGCATCAATGCAGAAACTTGCTTTTGTCCCAAATTTTTCAGGATTTATGGCATTTTCGTCATTATGAATTAAAAAATTATTGATGCCGTCTTTGAAGAATTTTGCTTCGGAAGGAGCCCCGAAAAGTTTCGCGGAATTGGTTTCGTTGTTGCAGAATAAGGTTTCCGTATTCCGGTTTCTTGCGTACAATTTCTTCATCGGAACAGAATCGTGTTCTATATCGATGATTCCGTTTACCGAAGATTTTAGTTTTGGTTCATAATTTCCGTATCCCCACCTCCAGTTATTTCTGTACCAAAGCGTCGGTAGAATAACGAGTGGTGCTTTTTTATCGCTTCTGTTCGATGCAGTTACCCGAATCAGAATATCATCGTGGTTGATTTTAGCGTATTCTATGAAAATATCGAAATATTCATTATCATCAAAAATCCCTGTATCAATGATTTCAAACTCGGGTTGTGTTTTATCTCTTTCGGCGTTTTTGGCGATTAATTCATCATAAGGAAATTCGTTAATCGGGTATTTATAAACCATTTTCATATAAGAATGAGAGGGTGTATTATCCAGATAATAAAAGATTTCCTTTATATCTTCGCCGTGGTTTCCCTGATAATTGCTGAGTCCGAAAAACCGTTCTTTTACCAATTTATCTTTTTTGTTCCAAAAAGAAAAAGCGAAACAGAGCCGTTGTTTTGCATCGCAGATTCCGGCGATTCCGTCTTCATTCCAGCGATACGCTCTGCTTAAGGCATCTTGGTATGTGGTGTATCCCCACGCATTTCCGTTGTGGCTGTAATCTTCCCGCACCGTTCCCCATTGTCTGTTGCTGATGTATGGTCCCCAAATTTTCCAGCGTTCATCTTTCAGCCGTTTTATTTCCTCGTTCATTGATGGTCATTTTCTATGGGCAAAAATAGGAAAGATTTTTATGACTAATAATTAATTGTGAAACAGCATCGGAAACGCTGAAAGGATTAGATTGATTCCCGGTAATTCTTTTAATTCCACTATTCCTGGGCTTTATCCAATTCTATTGGGTTGTTGAAATCTCTGATTCTGAATGTTGTGAAAAAATATATCCAAATTTATTTTGCCATGTCGAAAATAATACCAAAATTTGCAGTGTTCTAAAGTTAGATTAACGGAAGGACAATTTTTTTTCATCATTTGTGTTTTTAGATCCAGCGGAATTTTTTTCCGTTGGGTTTTTTCTTTTAGGAATCTTCAAATCGGTTTTCTTTCCCTATTTTTGCACCTCGAAAATTACTCATTACCATTATTTATTGCTTATGTTATCTGTTCAAGGTTTAGGACTTCATCATTCGGGAAATTATCTTTTTCAAAATGTAAATTTTACCATTAAAAAAGATGATAAAATTGGTTTGGTCGGCAAAAACGGAGCCGGAAAATCCACTTTGCTCAAAATGTTTTCGGGGGAAATCAATTTCTACGAAGGAAACGTGGTTCCCGAAGGAAATATTACCATCGGTTTTTTGAAGCAGGATTTGGATTTCGTGAAAGGAAGAACGGTTTGGAATGAAACTTTACAGGCATTTGAACAAATCAATGCGATGAAAAACGAACTCGATGAGGTAAATCATCAGTTAGCAACAAGAACCGATTACGAAAGTGATGATTACGAAAATCTGATTCACAGAATGACCGAACTGAATGATCTTTTGATGCACCACGATGCGTATAACTTGGAAGGCGATGTAGAAAAAGTTTTGTTTGGTTTAGGTTTCAAAGCCGATGATTTTCATAAAATTACCGATGAATTTTCCGGCGGTTGGAGAATGCGGATTGAACTCGCAAAACTGCTTCTTCAAAAAAATGATTTGATGCTGCTCGATGAGCCAACAAATCACTTGGATATGGAATCCATCATCTGGCTCGAAGATTTCCTGAAAGATTATCCGGGTTCAATTGTTTTGGTAAGCCACGACAAACAATTTATGACTTCGGTTTGCAACAGAACTTTCGATATCAACAATAAAAAAATCGATGATTACAAAGCGAATTACACCAAATATCTCGAACTGAGTAAAGACAGAAAGGAAAAACTGTTACAGGCACAGAAAAATCAGGAAGCGGAAATTAAACACACCGAAGAACTCATCAATAAATTCCGGGCAAAAGCAAGTAAAGCGGCATTTGCACAGTCTTTAATTAAAAAATTAGATAAGGTCGAAAGAATCGAAGTTGATAATGATGATGTTTCCAAGTTCAACATCCGTTTTGTGCAGTCGATTGTTCCGGGGAAAGTAATTTTCGAAGCGAAAAATCTCGGCAAATCTTACGGAAAGAAAAATGTTTTCGATAAAGTGGATTTCTTCGTGGAAAGAGGCGACAGAATTGCACTTCTCGGACAAAACGGACAAGGAAAAACCACTTTAGCAAAAATTTTAGCCGGAGAAATTAAAGATTATACCGGAGAATGGAATCTCGGTCACAATGTGAACATCGGTTATTTTGCGCAGAATCAGGAAGAAGTTCTTACACCGAACAAAACCGTTCTGGAAGAAGCCGAAGACGCAGCAACCGAAGAAACCAGACCAAGAGTTCGGGATTTGCTCGGAAGTTTTCTTTTTCAGGGAGATGACGTGCAGAAAAAAACAAAAGTTCTTTCCGGAGGAGAACGTAACAGATTGGCTTTGTGTAAATTATTGCTTCGTCCGTTCAATACTTTGATTATGGATGAACCAACGAACCACCTTGATATTCAGTCCAAAGAAATCATCAAACTCGCTCTCCAGAAATTTGAAGGAACATTAATTGTGATTTCTCACGACCGTGAATTTCTGCAAGGATTGAGCGATAAAATTTTCGAGTTTCGGGACGGAAGAATGAAGGAATTTCTCGGCGACATCAATGAATATCTGGAATTCCGCCAGAAAGAAAGCATCCGTGAAGTTTCTGCCGAAAAATCAAAACTTTCGGAAATGAAAAATGTGGTTCAAGAGCCAAAAATTGAAGAGGGAGAGAATGCAGAGAATCCGAAGGATTCAATTTCAATAGCCGTGAGTGAAACTCACGGAATTAAAAATAAATTTCTATCCAAAGACCAGAAAAACATTCAGAATAAAATCAAAAAAGTAGAAGAGAAAATTTCTGAATTAGAAACAGAAATCGAGAATTTTGAAAATTCATTTACCAAAGAAAATCCTACGGAAGAAACTTTGGAAATATACAATTCCAAAAAAGAAGAGCTCGATTTGGCTTTGCAGGAATGGGAGTTTTTGGGAACGCAATTGGAAGATTAGAAATGATAATGGAAGTTCAATATTTTATGTAATTTTATCTCAATATTTTCAAATAAAGTAATGAACCGATTTTTCTGTCTAATATTTTTGATTTTGTTATTTGGATGCAAAAAAGAAAATGAAAGCAATAAAAACTTTAATGATATTTCACAATATGAAATTGAAAAAAACAATTTCAAACCTGAATACGGAAAAGTTTTTTTCGACTATGATGAAATAGATTATTATCATTCCAAAATTGATGGAGAAGACATCGGAGAATTGTATGACAAACAAGATTCATCAAATATTGATAAATTAAAATTTGGAGTTATATTGGATAAAACTCCTCAAAATATAAATGATTTGGGATTTATAAATGAACTGAGTAAAATTGGTTTTACTAAATCTAAAATTGACCAATCAAAATTTGCTGAAATTGATAAAATCTTTATCGAAAAAACCGCATACGAAATTTTAGACAAAGCTTGTATTGCAATTTATCGGGATATATTGGTTTTTAAAAAGCAGAAAAAAGTTGTAGGAATTGCAAAAATTTGTTTCGGTTGTGATAAAAACAAAATTGTCGGAACAAAATCAAATACGGAAAACTTCGGACAAGATGGAGATTACGAAAAACTCTCCAAACTAATTCTCAATTAGAAAAACTTCCGTCATCCAACATCCAACATCCAACATCCAACCGAAATTCCCTATCTTTGAAATTCAAAATTTTCAAAATGAATCACAATCCGGTTGAAGGTTTTTCCAAACTTTCAAAACAAAGAAAAATAGATTGGCTTATTAAAGAATATTTGAATGAAGACCGCAGTTACGAGCAAATTCTTCAGCAATATTGGAATACTGATGAAACACTGCAAAAGCTCCACGAAGAGTTTTCCGAAAACACGATTTCCAATTTTTATATGCCGTACGGAATTGCTCCTAATTTTTTGATTGACGGGAAACTTTTTGCACTTCCAATGGCGGTGGAAGAAAGTTCCGTAGTTGCAGCCGCATCGAAATCGGCAAAATTCTGGATTGACAAAGGCGGCTTCAAAACTACGATTATCAACACCAAAAAACTCGGTCATACCCATTTTATTCTGAATGTGGAACCGCATAAAGTGCTTCATTTTTTTAATTTTAAACTCAAGAAGAAACTCTTTGAAGACACCGAAGATATTACCAAAAATATGCGGAACAGAGGCGGCGGAATCCTCAACATCCGCTTAATTGACAAAACCGCTGAAATGGAAAATTATTTCCAGCTGAAAGCAAGTTTCGATACGGTGGATTCTATGGGGGCGAATTTCATTAATTCTTGTCTGGAGCAGTTTGGGAAAACTTTGAGGGAAGAAGTGGCGAAAGAGGAAGATTTCACGCAGGAAGAAAAAAATTCTCTGCAAATCGTGATGAATATCTTATCGAATTTCACACCCGATTGTATTGTGAGAGCTGAAGTTTCCTGCAAAATTGAAGACCTGAAAGACGACAGCGGAATTTCTAATGAAGAGTTTGCAAGGAAATTCAAACAAGCCGTTACGATTGCGGAAATTGAACCGTTCCGTGCAACGACGCACAACAAAGGAATTATGAACGGAGTTGATGCAGTGGTGATTGCAACCGGAAACGATTTCCGTGCAACCGAAGCTTGTGCACACGCTTATGCTTCACGAAACGGAAAATATTCATCTTTAACACTTTGTACGATTGACAACGGAATTTTCAGATTCTGGATTGATTTGCCGGTTTCTGTAGGAGTTGTCGGCGGTTTGACGAATCTTCATCCTTTGGTGAAATTTTCTCTCGCTTTGCTCGGAAAACCTTCTGCACAGGAACTGATGAGTATTTTGGCGGTTTCAGGTTTGGCTCAGAATTTTGCGGCATTGCGTTCATTAGTAACAACAGGAATCCAGAAAGGACATATGAAAATGCACCTTTTCAACATTCTGAACCAGTTCGGAGCAACGGAAGAAGAAAAGCAATATTTTGTGAATTATTTTAAAGATAAAACCGTAAGTCATCACGAGGTGATTTCGGAATTGGAGAAATTGAGAAAAAAATAATCTTATCTTTGTTGTCAATCCAATAAAAAAATGAAAACAATAACACTTGTAATCGGAGCAATTTATGGTTTGCTTTCCGTAATTCTCGGAGCTTTCGGAGCACACGCTTTCAGAAAAATATTATCGGTAGAAAAACTCGCAAGTTTTGAAACCGGCGTGAAATACCAAATGTATTCCGCACTTTTTTTACTGATTGTCGGTTATATTTTAAAATTTGAAACCAAATCTGAAAACTGGATTTCGTGGCTGATGATTTTCGGAACGGTTCTGTTTTCATTCAGCATTTATTTTCTCAGTTTTCAGGATTATTGGAATGTCAATCTGAAATTCCTTGGACCAATTACACCAATTGGCGGACTTTTAATGATAATTTCTTGGGCAATGCTGATTTTTTATTTTGTAAAAAATAAAATTTAAGAATGAATAAAATAGCTTATTTGCACGGATTAGGAGCAAATAATTTAAGTCCGAAAAATAAATGGCTTCAATCTTTTTCCGAAGTTTTTGATCCGCAGATAAATTATCACGAAGAAAAAATTTATCAAAAATTAAAATCAAAAATTATCGTTTTTAAACCGGAAATTATTATAGGCTCTTCAATGGGTGGATATTTTGCTTATAAAATGGCAAGAGAACTAAATATTAATGCGATTCTCTTTAATCCTGCATTGCATTCAAGGAGTTTTGAACCAGATATGTCGGGTTTTGAAAATGAAAAATTCTCACCAAACATTTATTTTATTTTTGGTGAGAATGATCATATTATCAATCCTGAAAATACAATTGAAATCATTGGAAATGATGGGTATAGTTTAGAAAATTATATTATCCTTAAATACGGACACGATACTCCTTTTGAAGTTTTTAAAAGAGAAATTTCATTTAACCTTGATAAAACTAAATAAAATATTCTTATTCAGTATCAGATTCCAAAAAAACTTCCATCTTCCGACCTCCATCTTCCAACTTTTTCCTAAATTTGTAAATCTTAAAAAAAATAAAAATCTAATTCAAATATTATGAATCTTCACGAATACCAATCTAAAGAGATTTTGGCAAAATACGGAGTAAACATCCAAAGAGGTTTTGTCGCAAACAATGTTGAGGAAGCAGTAGATGCCGCAAATAAATTAAAAGAACTGAACGGAAATGAAGGCTGGGTTGTAAAAGCCCAAGTTCACGCAGGTGGTCGTGGAAAAGGTGGCGGTGTAAAGTTTTCCCCAAATTTGGAAAAGCTGAAAGAGAACGCACAAAACATTATCGGGATGCAATTGATTACGCCGCAAACTTCTGCGGAAGGTAAAAAAGTAAACTTCGTTTTGGTTGCCGAAGATGTGTATTATCCGGGAGAGACAGAAACCAAAGAGTTTTATGTTTCCATTCTTTTGGACAGAGCGCAAGGAAAAAATATGATTGTATATTCTACCGAAGGTGGGATGGATATAGAGCACGTTGCAGAAGTTACGCCACATCTTATTCACAATGAAGTAGTAGATCCTGCTGTAGGATTGCAGGGTTTTCAGGCGAGAAAAATCGCTTTCAATCTTGGTTTAAGCGGTGATGCTTTCAAAGATTTTGTGAAATTTATCTCTTCGCTTTACAACGCTTATGTGGGAATTGATGCTTCACTTTTTGAAATCAATCCGGTTCTGAAAACTTCCGATAACAGAATTATTGCAGTAGATGCTAAAGTTTCTTTGGACGATAACGCATTGTTCCGTCACAAAGATTTGGCGACACTAAGAGATACGAGAGAAGAAGATCCGACCGATGTGGAAGCAGGTGAAGCAGGTCTGAATTTCGTAAAATTAGACGGCGATGTTGCCTGTATGGTAAACGGAGCAGGTTTGGCGATGGCAACAATGGATATTATTAAACTTTCCGGCGGAAATCCAGCAAACTTCCTTGATGTGGGCGGAACTGCAGATGCGGAAAGAGTACAGAAAGCTTTCGGAATTATTTTGAAAGACCCGAATGTAAAAGCGATTTTAATTAATATTTTCGGCGGGATCGTGCGTTGCGACCGTGTTGCACAAGGTGTTGTAGATGCTTACAAAGCAATGGGTTCGCTTCCTGTTCCGCTTATCGTAAGATTGCAGGGAACAAATGCAGTTGAAGCAAAACAGTTGATTGACAATTCAGGTTTGCCGGTTCACTCAGCAATTACTTTGGAAGAAGCAGCGAATAAAGTAAAAGAAGTTTTGGCATAAAGCTGAAATATTTGAAATAAACGTAGGAACACGCCTTTAAGGCGTGTTCTTTTTTTGGAAATTTCTCCCAAATTTAATTATTTATTCCACTAAATTCCCCGGATCAACCTGCGTTTGAGTTGCCGGTTCTATTCCCATCTCATCTAATTTTTTCTTGATTCTAAGGAGGGCATCACTTCTTACCAAAGAAATTTTTTCGCCTTTCTTTACCTGAAATCTTGCTTCAAGATAAAAAATTCCAAGACTTTGTTTCAGGAAAATAACATCTGCATTATCAGTATTATCCGCAAAATCGAAGGTTTTTATTTCATCTAAAACCACTTTTTTTACATTTGTTAAATCTGCGGTGTTAGGAATTTCGAGATCGATAAAAAGTTTTCGTTGTGAAGAAGCGGAATAATTGATAAAAGGTGCACTGAAAATCAGCTGATTCGGGACATAGACTTTTTTACCTTCATCAGTAATAATTTTGGTGGTGAGAAATCCTATATCTTCAACCACTCCCGAAATTCCTTTGATGGAAACCGAATCTCCCACTGCAAATGCTTTATCGAAATTAATGAGCATTCCCGAAAAAAATAGAGGAAACAAGATCTTTCAAAGCAACACCTGCAATCACACCTGCAACACCCAAACTTCCGAGAAACTTCATCACGAAATTTCCCAATCCCATAATTTCAAAAGAAATAAAAGTCCCCGCAAGAATAATGAGAAATTTAAAAACACTGATTAAGGTAATAATGGAATTGTGTTGCTTGCTTTGTGGAAAAAGCCGGTTGAAAATCTTCACTGAAATTTTACTCAGAAAAGAACTCAGCAAAAGAACGAGCGTAAAAACGATTATACCAACTGCAATTCTCGGAGTAGCTTCCGCAAAACTTGCATACCATCTCACTAAAACCGAGTAAACGATGTCATAATATTTCATAGTTCAAATTTATCAAAATTAATTTTTGTGCAACATATAAAATTTGTCAAAAAATATTTTCTTGATTGTCACGAAAAAACCTCTGAAAAAATCAGAGGTTTAAGTTTATTTGTTGAAAAAAATTACGCCTGCAAATATCTTGCATAAGCATAACCTTCTTCTCCATCTGCAGTTCTGATTTTCCACCAATCATCGGAAGTTTGCTCCACCAAAGTTACGGATTCTCCTTTTGCAGCTTTACCAACAATTGCAGCTTCTGTTGATGGCTCTTGTCGGATATTGAGATTAGAATTTTCCGTTGCAACGATAAGAGAAGCTCCGGAAGCTAAACCTGCAACCTGAACATCTATATTAATATCGGAAGCGGAATAGGTGGAATCAATATTTCCAAGAGCGTTCCACACCGCATCTTTTACTGCAGTAGAAGTTGTATTTCCCGAAACATAAAGAATCCCGTCTTGTTCGGAAACTCTCAGATTAGAAACTCCTGCAGATTGTGCAGCAGCAATTACTCCTGCGTATTTATCTTGTAATGCACTCATTTTAAATTATTTTACGGTGTAATTAAAATTAACTTTTCCTACTTTCAAAGCGTCAACAGACATTTTGATTTTTCTTGCCTGTTCAGGAGAAACGTTTCCTGTAAGTGTTAATTCTCCATTTACAACTTCTGTTGTTACAGAAGGAAAATCTTTTAAGGCATCGGTAACTTTCTGTACGATTGCAGGATCTACAGCAGAAGCTATTTCTACAACAGGAGCTGCAATAGTTGTCATATCGTGTACATCTTTTACTCCGGGAATTGCTTTCAGAGAAGCAATCATTGCATCTTTTGCTGATTCGTCCTCAAAAACGCCACTCAAGTGAGCTTGTCCGTCTTTTACTTCAACAGAAGCATTTGGATTAGAAGTTACTACTGTAGTTGCTTGTGTTTGAAGATCCGCATCGGAAATCTTCTTTTTACAAGAAATGGAGCCAAAAGACACAGCAAGAGCCAAAGCTGCCATTGCGATTGTTTTTTTCATACTTGAATTTATTTAATGTTAAAAAATATTTATATATTCAAATTTAATAAAAAATTAGGTTCCGGATTCATAAGAAATGATAAAATTTTCTTAAACTTTATGCAAAATGCTAATAATCAGAATGATAATTTAATAATTGTCTTTTTTCGGAAATGTTAAAGTTTTAGTCTTGGCTTTTTAATTATTGGATACTAAAAATTTAATTTTCAATAAAATTCCAGTTAGTTTCTTTCTTTACTGATTGAGGTGGTAATACGCCAACATTTTGTAATATAATTTTGCGGAAAGAAAAGCCGTTGGTTTTGCCATCGGAGAATCCATTAATTCTACAATATCGAAAGCTACGACATTGCATTTTTCAAATACTTTTCTCAGTAATTCCAAAGTCGGATACCATTGCAAACCACCCGGTTCCGGAGTTCCTGTAGAGGGTGCGATGGATGGATCAAAAGCATCCAAATCTATCGTGATATAAACATTTCCCGAAACTTTTTCCAGTACATCATTAATCCAGTTTTCGTTATTTGCGATTTGATGAGCCCAAAAACATTGTTCCTGATTTACGTGTTCCATTTCTTCAATATCCATCGAGCGAATTCCGACCTGAACCAAATTGTGTTTCTTACTCGCCTCAAAAACCGCACAAGCGTGATTGGAAGTAGAACCGTGAAAATCCGGGCGTAAATCGGTATGTGCATCCAATTGCAGAACCGTCAGATTTTCAAATTTTTCTCCAACCGCACGAATCGAACCAATGGAAACAGAATGTTCACCACCGAAAAGCGTGAACAATTTTCCTTCATTATTTAAAAGTTCTTTTGTTTTCTGATAAACCGCTTCGGTCATACTTTCCGGTGAGGAATTTTCGGAAATTTCTCCTGCCAAATAAACCCCTTCCAAATACGGTTCAGTTCCGGTTTCGATGTCGTACAACTCCATATTTTCGGAAGCGTCCAAAAAAAGTTCGGGACCTTTGTTGGCTCCTTTTCCCCAAGTTGAAGTTCCGTCGTAAGGAACGGTTACAAGCATTACTTTCGAGTTTTCTAAGGTTGCGTTTTCTTCGGGGATTCCGGCATAAGTTTTCATAGAGATTTTAAATTTTGGATTCACAAAGATAAGAAACAAGAACGAATTTTTTGCCTCGGAAGTTAAAGGAAGGTGCGAAGCACCGGAATATTGGTAAAGAAAAAACAGCATATTAAAAGAAGCAGCAAAACTGTAATATATTGGTAAGAAACGGATTTTTAATTTACCCATTCTTTAAATTTGTTTTTAACTTTATTCAAATTACTTTTAATTATATTGAAAATTTAATTACATTTGTTCAACAAAATTTTAAACCTTAAAACAAAATTATTGTGAAACTCCCGATAATCTGCCCAAGTTGTGAAGAAGCACTGAATGTAAGTCAAATGAAATGCAACAGTTGCCAAACTGAAGTGAACGGTAATTACGAACTTCCGTTGTATCTGAAACTTTCGAGAGAAGAGCAGGATTTTATCCTCGAATTTTTTCTTTCGAG
>CAYSQR010000011.1:0-5071 GCA_964433195.1 uncultured Kaistella sp.
TTTCCTAAAAAAGGAATTGCCATAAGTGAGGCAAAAAGTAAAAGTTTTTTCATAATAAAAATTTTTATGGGTTAATATGTTTATTTACGGTCGTTTCTATGACCACAACAAAGATGTGCATTGCTCTAAAAAAACAAAAAGGAAATGTGATGAATGACAAAGAAATGTGATGAGCGTCAAAGCACTTTACAAAAAACAGATATTTAACTGCTTTTGAAAACAATATCAATATGATTCCGCGATACGGGAATGGAAACAGAAATATGGTTCAGTTTTAATTTATATCCTTGAGCGTTTCCTTTTTTTCTGGTAATATGATTGGTGTTTATGATGAATGACCGATGACATCTCAATACAAATTCATCAGAAATCTGCTCTTCAAGGGTTTTTAAGGAAATACGAACAAGCTCTTTGTTTAAATTGCCTTTCTCCAGATAATAAATCGTAGAATAATTTCCCTGTGAGTGAGCATATACAAAATTATTTCTTTCAACTTTCATAGTGTTTCCGCCGGTTGGAAGAATGGTAAGGATTTTATCATTTTGTATGGCTGAAACATTTTTTTCGATTATGGCTTTTTCTTCTATATATTCGGTTACCGTATTTTTTCCTTTTAAATAAAGATATCTGGATAAGATATAGAGCGTACAAATCGGAATACCTCCTAAAAAAGTAAATACTCCCATATATAACAATCTTCTAAAATTGAAATCGTCATTATTAATGAAACGGATATTGTACCAATAATTTAATAAAGAACTAATACCTAAAAACACGATTAGTTTTGAAACCTCTTCTATCACTCTCCATTTTTGAAAAGTTCGGGGCAGTAAAAGATTCCCCGAAAAAAAGATCACAAAAGAAAAGATTGCATAGGGAACGAGAAGCAGGTATTTTTGCTGGTGTGTATAGTTATACGTTCCGAACGGCTGAAAAATAATAAGAAATAAATATACAATGATAGCAACACCAAAAGACGAAAGACAAATTTCTTTTTTAGAATTTGAAACAGGATAAGAAAGATACAGGATATTATTGCTTTTAAAATTCATATTCTCAATGATTTAGAACTGCAACGCTCACAAAGATTTCTAATGAATTGAAATTTAAGGTTTTCAAAACACCGCTAAAGTACAAATATTATCACAAAAATTGAAAAGAGAATCCGCCTCAATATCACTGCAAAAACACCAAAGCATTTTTTATTTTAAAATCATTAATTTTACTCCTGTTCATCGAGCTTTGAAAACAAAGCTACCTGTTTTTTCAAATCTAAATCTTTAATAATTCTCCTCCTCCCCTTTCATCTTCTCCGCATTTTCCGCCATAATCACAGCATCGATCATTTCCTGGATGTCGCCGTTCATATAAGCATCGAGATTGTAAATGGATTTATTGATTCTGTGATCCGTAACTCTTCCTTGAGAATAATTGTAAGTTTTTATTTTCGCGGAGCGATCGCCTGTGGAAACCATTGATTTTCTTTGTGCCGCAACATCTCCCTGAATTTTTTGCAGCTCAATATCATACAGTTTTGTACGGAGCATTTCCATTGCCAGTTCACGGTTTGCCAATTGTGAACGGGCTTGCTGACAAACAACCACCATTCCCGATGGTTTGTGCGTGAGCTGAACTTTCGTTTCCACTTTGTTTACATTTTGCCCACCTGCACCTCCGGAACGGGAAGTCTGCATTTCGATATCGGCAGGATTCAGTTCAAAATCCACTTCTTCAGCTTCGGGAAGAACTGCAACGGTAATCGCCGAAGTATGAACCCTTCCCTGAGATTCCGTTTCCGGAACTCTTTGCACACGGTGAACTCCGGATTCAAATTTCATAATTCCATAAACGCCGTCTCCTTCTACTTTTAAGATTAATTCTTTGTAACCTTTGCTCGCCTCGTTGGAATCGGTAATTTCGTGTTTCCATCCTTTAGATTTGAAATACATTGCATAAGCTCTGTAAACATCTTCCACAAAAATTGCCGCCTCATCTCCGCCGGTTCCTGCACGAAGTTCCACAATGACGTTTTTATCATCTGCAGGATCTTTCGGAATCAGTAAAATTTTCAGCTCTTCCTCTAAACCGGGGATTTTTTCGATGGCTTCGTTTTTTTCGATTTTTGCGAGTTCCACAAAATCCTTATCGGAACCATCTGCAATGATTTCATCGGATTCCTCAATCGTGTTCAAAGCTTGTTTATACTGATCGAAAACCGCAACGATTTTTCCGAGGTCGCTGTATTCTTTATTCAATGATGAATATTTCTTCTGATCGGAAATAATATCGGGCTGGATAATGAGATCCGCAACTTCGTTGTAGCGTTGTTTTATGGCTTCTAATTTCGGTATTAATGACTTTGACATTTCTGGAATTTTATGGGTGCAAAGATAGGGAAAAATGAGCCAAACCGAAGAACAGGCAATGTCCGAAAAAATTCCTGCACTTCGATTACGTCAACATTCCGCCATCAACATTCAGAACTTGTCCGGTAATGTATCCCGATTTATCGCTTCCCAGAAAAACACACGCATTTGCAACATCTTCAGGAAGTCCGCCTCTTTTCATCGGGACCTCATTTCTCCATTGTTCGATTACTTTTTCATCGAGAGCGGCGGTCATTTCTGTTTCAATAAATCCGGGTGCAATTGCATTGCAGCGGATATTTCTGGATCCTAATTCCAACGCAATGGATTTTGTAAAACCGATAACTCCTGCTTTGGAAGCGGCGTAATTTGCTTGTCCCGCATTTCCCTGAATTCCGACTACGGAAGACATATTGATGATGGAACCGGATTTTGCTTTCATCATTGGTTTAATCACCGCTTTCGTAAGATTAAAAACGGAATCGAGATTGACTTTAATAATGGTGTCCCAATCTTCTTTGGACATTCTGAGCATTAAATTATCTCTTGTAATTCCGGCATTATTTACCAAAATATCAATTTGTCCGAATTCTGCCAAAACATCATCTGCTAATTTCTGTGCCGCATCATAATCCGACGCATCGGATTGATAACCTTTGATTTGCGTAATTTTACTTAATTCGTTTTCTAATTCTTTTGCTTTATCTACAGAACCGGCATAAGTGAACGCAATTTTCGCTCCTTCTTTTGCAAAAACCTCTGCAATTCCTTTTCCGATTCCTCTTGTTGCACCGGTGATGATGGCAACTTTTCCTTCGAGTAGTTTCATATTTAGATTTTGTTTATTCGTTTTTGTTTATTTCCCAATTTTTTATTTCATTATAAAGTTTCAAATTTCCAGTTTTTACGTTTTCCATTTTTCTTATTGGCACAAAAAAACAACGATAAATAAATATGACACCAATATTATCCATAAATATTGCATCGCTTTCAGATAATTTAAAAATTAAATCCTTTGGGAATTTTTGTAATATCCAAATCCTTTGGATTTGCTCCATTTAAAAGAGAGTTAATGACTTCCTCTTTTTTCAGATTTTCAAACTCGTCATAACTCAAATCAAACAATGATTGGAGATTTACTTTTTGAATTTTTTCATCACTATCTATATTTTGATCTGAATACATCCTGATAAATTGTTTTTTGAGAATCTCACTTATTTCGCCATTTTTATATTTTATAAAATCTCCTTCTTTAATTTTAAATAAAAGTTTCAGAAATGAAAAGTCATCTAGTTCTTCATTGGAAATTATATTGTCCTCAAGAATATAATGAGCATACGAAACAAGCAATTCCAGTGTGTCAAATTTAATATCTTCTATTCTTTGAATACTGTTTTCTTTCAAATAATTATTTAATTCTTCAAGATTAAAATTCTTATTCGAAATTATATTAGTAATTCCGACAATATTATTTAATTTTTGATTAAGTTCTAGTGATTTGCCAAACTTTACGAACTTTTCTGAAAACTGATACATATTTAATCTTGTAATTATATTATTTCTTTTAAAATTTTTTGGATATCTAATTCTAATTTCGGAATACTAGTCTTTATGGTTTTCCATAGTGCTAAATTATCTACCATAAAATATTCGTGAATCAGAAAATTCCTATTTTCTTCGGGTTGTAAGGTTTCATCACGTTGATGATAATGTCTATTTCTCGTTGTGATAGCATAAAACAAAAGTAATGATATTTTGCGGAATTTGATTTTATACAAATTTTGCGGTTTTCAATTCTTCTTTACTAATATCTAATCTATCTGAAAACCAATTTAAAACCACTTTTTTAAATTCTTCTTTATTTATAGTTTTTGGATTTTTTCTCGCTTTAAAATAATTTTCCAACGTCATTCTTTCGGAAAGTTCGCCGACTGTTAAAACTTTAAATTCTTTTCCTTGTTCAAAAATAATTTTGGTAAGAAAATAAAAAATAACTCCAAATATCAAAGCATAAAAAAAATAAACAAAAGACAAAACAATTACACTTATCCACAATAATAAAATTGAATAAAGAAGTATATTTTTCGGACGAAGAATTGGAAGTTTAAATCCTAATTTTTTTTCGATTTCCTTGATGTTTTGGATTCTGTTTTTTCTTGGGACTAATTCTTCGATTTTTGTTTTTGGTTCGATTTTTTGATTTCCTAAATTCAGTTGAATTAAAACATTTTTCAATTTATAAAATGCTTGTTGGTTGGTGCAATTTTCTACATTTTCATAATCGAATTTATTAGTAATTACTTCTGTTAATTCTCCAAAATTATTAATTGATTTCAATTCTTTTTCAGTAAAAAAATACCATATTTCTTCTCAAATTCAGATAAAGAAATTTCCAAATCTTCTATTTCTCCACTGTCTAATTTTCCATTTTTCATATCGAGTTATTTATCACCAAAACAATCTCCCCTTTTAAAGTTTTACTTTTAGAAAACTCAATTAACTCATTGATATTTCCCCGTTTAGTTTCCTCGAATTTTTTGGAAATTTCCCGGCTCAAACTTATTTTGGTTTCTTCCCCGAAGAATTCTTTTATTTGCTCCAAAGTGGTGTTTATCTTATGCGGACTTTCATACAAAACGATTGTTTTTTTCTCTTCCGCCAATTGTTTCAGCTTGGTTTGTCGCCCTTTTTTCTCAGGCAAAAAT
>CAYSQR010000011.1:5081-9740 GCA_964433195.1 uncultured Kaistella sp.
ATTCGGCAATCCGGAAACCACCAAAGCCGGAACAAAAGCAGTTGCTCCCGGTAAACACTGCATTTCTAAATTTTCATCAGCAATTGCTTTTGCCAAAAGATAACCCGGATCGGAAATTCCCGGTGTTCCTGCGTCGGTAATCAGTGCGATATTCTGTCCGTTTTTCAGATCATCAATTATTTTTTGCGTAGCGTGATGTTCGTTGTGTAAATGATAGGATTTCAGCGGTTTAGCTATTTCATAATGTTTCAGCAAAACACCCGAAGTTCTTGTATCTTCACACAAAATATAATCCACTTCTTTCAGAACTTTTATCGCTCTGAAAGTCATATCTTCAAGGTTTCCAATTGGTGTTGGAACAAAATACAGTATTCCTGTCATTTCCATTTTTTAAATCCTTCAAGGATTTAGAATCCTTGAAGGATTGGGTTTATAATTCTTCGAACAATCTCTTACAAAAATCCTCCAATCTCGGATCTCTTGCTCCCATCAACAACAGAACAGAATTACCGTTCAAATGCGAACGAACCTCTTCCAGAAAATCGTTGCGGTTTTCAACAAAATAGGCGTTTTTTCCTTTTGTCTGAATATCTTTTATCAAATCATTTGCGGAAATATCTTTCACGGCAGTTCCGCCTGCGTAGAAAATTTCGCTCATCCAGATTTCATCTTGCGGTCTTAAAGCATCGGAAATTTCCTCTACAAAATCTTGTCTCAAAAATCTTGTCGGTCCGTAACCGTGCGGTTGAAACCACGCCACAACTTTTTCCGCCAAAGGTTGACAAGCTCTGATTGAAGCGGCACATTTCGCAGGATTGTGAGCGTAGTCGTCAATTACCCAAATTCCGTTTTTTTGTCCGAGAATTTGATGACGGCGGTAAATTCCCTCATATTTTTCCAGACTTTTTGCACAGGTTTTCAAATCCACTCCGATTTGATGGGCAACAGAAATTGCTGCAACTGCATTTTCTACGGAATGTCTTCCAATAGAATTCATTTGAAATTTTTGATTTAAAACATCAAATGTTAAATAAAATCCGTCTTGTTTAAAATTTTCAGCGGAATATCCAGCATTTTCATTTTCAAACCCAAAATCGTTTTGAGCATTCGCAGACAAAGATTTCGCTAATGTATTCGATTGATTTACAATAAATAAGCTATTAGTATTATTTTTGAAAATCGTAAATAATTCTATCAATTCATCAATTTCCTGATGGTCTTTATCAATGTTGAGAAGCAATCCGATTTCCGGTTCATATTGTACAACCGAACCATCACTTTCATCAGCTTCAATAATCAGCCAATCTCCTTTTCCTACTGCAGCATTTCCGATTTTTCCCTGTTTGATGATTGAAGTTAAACCGGCTCCGGAAATAATGCTCGGTTCCAGATTCGCATCTAATAAAATCTGATACAGCATAGCGGAAGTTGTTGATTTTCCGGAAGTTCCAGCAACTGCAATCGTTTTTTTACTTTTGGCAATTAGAGCTAAAAGTTGGCTTCTTTTAATAATCGGAATTCCAAGTTCTTTTGCTTTCTGAACTTCAAAAACGGTATCTTCAATTGCCGTGGAAACTACGATTAAATCTGTGTTTTCATTAATTCCGCTTCCGTCCTGAAGAAAACATTTTATTCCTTCCGTTTCTAATTGTTCTTTGGTTTTGTTGTATTCATCGGGATGAAAATATCGGTCACTTCCCGAAATATTTTTCCCGGTTCCTTTTAGGTATTGTGCAATCGCACTCATTCCGACTCCTGCAACTCCGATGAAAAAGACATTTTGGAAATCTTCAGTACTTTCAATCATTTTCAAATTTTTTCAGGAATTAAAGAAATTTATTCTCTACCAAAGTCCACAATCTTTGTGCGTATTCATCTACTTTGCTCCAATCTTTCAGGTAATAAATTTCGCTTAAATATTGTTTTGCATCATCTGCATTATCAAAAGAATTAAGTTTGTCAATCGTAAATTTCAGCTCATCATCATTTCCTTTGAAAAGCTGTTTTGTGAAAGCTACTTTATCATTCAAATCGAGTTTAAATTCCGGTTTTTTCATTTCAGCTTCCATAAAGTCTGTCGGAATATTTGTTTTCAGCAAACTTCCCGTTTCGGATTTCATTTCAGTATTTTCCGATTCTTTCTCCAATGATTTTTCCAAAGGATCATCATCAAATATATTCTGAACTATTTTCAAACCTTTGATACTTGCAAGTTTGAATTTTTTTTCTGCTTGTTGCTGTTCATTGCTTTTTTCTTCTAAAACTTCTTCTTTTTGTGGATGAACTACATCTTTTTTGTTAAACTCCACAATTTTTCTGCGTCGCTCTTCGAGTTCCCGAAATTCCTTTTCTTTTTGTGCTATTCTATCTTCATAATCCGATTGCTCTTGCTCCACAATTAACGGAACTTTCGTTTCAAAATCCCCTGTATTTTCTTCGATAATATTCTCTGAAACAAGATGTTCTGAAACAAAATCCTCTTCCTGAGCAACGTTTTGATTTTGAATTTCCGATTCTGAAATTTCCGCTATTGTTTCTTCATCAGAAATTTTTTCATTTTCAATATCATTGAGTTCGTTGGTAAAAATTACTTCCTCTTCAATCACATCTTCTTCGAACTGATTTTCTTCAAGAATTTCATTGTTAAAATTTAAGTTTAATTCTTGATTATCAATAATTTGAGCAGTTGATTCAGTGGTAAAGTTTTCTTTGTTTTTTTCCAAAATTCTTAAAAAAGCAATCCGGTCTGTAACTTCTGCAAACAAGTCCTGTTTCGCCAATAATTCTTCTTTTGAATTGATTTTCGAAAGCGTTTCGAGAATGCTTTTCGATTCGAAAAAAATTTTTTCCTGTATATCGTGAAGGTTTTGCATAATAAATCTTATTAATTTCCTTAATTTTGGTGTTTAAATATTACGGCTAATTTAACAAATGTTTTTAGAAAATACAATAAATCACTCAAAACAAAGCGGATGGATGGAGGTTATCTGCGGTTCTATGTTCTCCGGAAAAACAGAAGAACTGATTCGGCGACTTCGACGGGCAGAAATGGCAGGACAAAATGTGGAAATTTTCAAACCGAAATTAGACACAAGATATGCCGAAGAAGAAGTCGTTTCCCACAATCAGAACAAAATCCGAAGCACTCCGGTTGAAAGTCCGAACGAAATTTTATTACTCGGTTCTACCTGTGATGTGGTAGGAATTGATGAGGCACAGTTTTTTGACGAAAGCATTGTAGAGGTTGCCAACAAATTGGCAAACAGCGGAATACGTGTTGTTATCGCCGGTTTGGATATGGATTTTATGGGACGTCCTTTCGGACCGATTCCGAATCTGATGGCAACTGCAGAATATGTAACAAAAGTTCACGCCATCTGCAAAAGAACGGGAAATCTCGCCAATCATTCGATGAGAACTTCTGCGAGCAAAGATTTGGTTCAGTTGGGCGAAACAGATAGTTATGAAGCTGTAAGCAGAAAAGTTTTCAATGAGGAATTTCTGAATAAAAAATAAATTGTTTTAATTTTTAATAGTATATTTGATTAAATTTTAACAGTAAAAACTATTACAAGATGATATTAGAAATTAAAAACTACATTCAAATCAGTAATTCCATTGATGAAATTTTAAAAAATTCTCCTTTCAAATTAAAATACATCATCGAAAAATCCGGAATCTCTGAGCCAACTTTTTTCCGGAAAATGCGGGAAAAGAAGTTTTCTCCTGAAGAATTGCTGAAAATTGCAGAGGTAATTGATCCCGAAAAATCTCTTCTGCAATCTTTGGAAGATGCCGAAAAAGATTTTGACAACGGAGTTTACTACTCTCACGATGATGTTTTGAAAATTTCTTCTGACCGCTTTTTGAAAAAATATGGAAATAAAGTGGTCTAAATTCGCTCTCGAAGATTTGGAACAAATAGAAGATTATACCGGTAACCGATTCACTTACAGAGAGTACCTGAACTTTATCGACATCCTTAATCATAAAATACGGCTCATTTTGGATAGAAAAGTGATTTTTCAGAAATTGGAAAAATTTCCCGATTACCACAAACTGGTTATTACCAAACAAACCTCTCTGATTTACAGACAGGAAAAGGAAAATCTGAAAATTTTCCGGTTGTACAACAATTATCAGGATGAAGACAAAAAATTCATAATTGACGATTTATAAATTAAATGAATTACACCACAAAACAACTCGCAGAAATCACTGATTCCCAATTAATTGGCGATGAAAATCTCTGCGTGAAAAATATTGCTTTCGATAGCCGGAACATTTATTCATCGGCAAATACGGCTTTTCTGGCAATCAATACTTCTAAAAATTCTGGGGAAAAATATATTCATTCGGCAATTGAAAAAGGAATTAAAATCATAATTTCCGAGAGCGAACTTTCTGATATTGAAAATGTTACCCAAATTTTAGTAGAAAACTCCATCAACTTTATCCAGAAATTAGCAAAATATCATCTCGAACAATTTCCTCTGAAAACCATCGGAATTACCGGAAGCAACGGAAAAACGGTTGTGAAAGAATGGCTTTACCAAAGTCTTTTCGATGAGTTTGCAACGGTGAAAAGCCCGAAAAGTTTCAACTCTCAGATTGGTCTTCCTCTTTCTTTGCTTCAAATCAATAAAAATCACGAACTCG
>CAYSQR010000011.1:9750-25063 GCA_964433195.1 uncultured Kaistella sp.
GGAATTTCAAAACCCGATGAAATGGAAATTCTTGAATCGGTTTTTTCCCCCGAAATTGGTGTTTTAACCCATATCGGTTCTGCCCATTCTTCAAATTTCATTTCCGAAAAACAATTAATCGATGAGAAAATTTCTTTGTTTAAAAACTCGGAAGTTATAATTTTTAATGGAGATAATGAATTGGTTCATAATAAAATAAATGAAATTTATTCAAGTAAAAAATTAATTTCATTCGGTTTAAAAAAGCATAACAATATTTACATAGAAAACGACTGGAATAATAGAAACCAAGAAATTTCAGTTCAGTATTTTAATGAAGAAATTCCGGTTCCTGTTCATCAACGGGATGAAGCTACTTTGAGCAATGCACTATGCATTATTGCTGTTTTAAAAGAATTAGGATTTGAAAATTCAAAAATCATTGAAAAACTCAATTCCCTGAAATCGGTCGAAATGCGATTGGAAAGTGTAAATGGGTTACATAACAATTTGATTATCAATGATTCATTTAATTTAGATCTGGATTCTCTGAAAATTGCATTTCAATTCATCAATGAATATAACAAACCGAATAAGACCTTAATTCTTACCGATTTCGTGGAAGGGAAAGATTCTGAAAAATTATATCAGGAAGTTGCGGAGCTTACCAACCAACAAAGATTCAGTAAAATTTTTCTGATTGGTAATGAAATTCCGAATTTTGAAAAACATTTCAGTGCTGAAACTTTTACTTTTAGTAATACAAATGATTTAATTGATAGCCAACAACTTAACCAAATAGAAAATTCTTTAATTTTATTAAAAGGAGCAAGAAAATTTGAGATTGAAAAGGTAAAATCTCATTTGGAATTACAGAAACACGATACCATTCTCGAAGTAAATCTGAATGCAATTCTTCACAATATCAATGTTCACAAAGCTCTGCTAAAACCGGAAACGAAAATGATGGCGATGGTAAAAGCATATTCTTACGGATTAGGCGGTTACGAAATTGCGGAGTTTTTACAGCATCATCACATTGATTATCTTGGAGTTGCTTATGCGGATGAAGGGGTAGATTTAAGAAAGAACGGAATTACCACACCGATTATGGTGATGAATCCGGAACAGCACAGCTACGATATTATCATTGATTATAATTTGGAGCCGGAAATTTACAGTTTCCGGGTGTTGGAAATGTTTAACCAACAATTACTCCGGAAAGGGATTCAGAAAAAATATCCGGTTCACATCAAATTAGAAACAGGAATGCATCGTCTTGGTTTTAAGGAAAATGAATTGACTGAGCTCATTGAAAAGTTGAGATCAATGAATGTAAAAGTAGAATCAATTTTCAGTCATTTATCATCATCTGATGTTCCCGAAGAAAATGACTATACTTTAAAGCAAATTGAAGTTTTCAGAAAAAATTCCGAAATCCTTATTTCCGGATTAAATTACCTACCTTTAAGACATCTTCTGAATACTTCCGGAATTGTAAATTACACTGATTATCAATTCGATATGGTAAGAATAGGAATAGGAATGGTCGGAATTTCGGCAAATCCCGAAATCAAAAAACAGTTGCAGAGTGCGGTAAGTTTTAAAACGGTAATCTCACAAATTTCCGGCGTAAACATCGGAGAATCTGTTGGTTACAATAGAAAATATAAAGCCGGAAAAAAGACTAAAATTGCCACAATTCCTGTTGGTTATGCAGACGGAATTCCGAGATTAATCGGAAATAAAGTAGGAAACATCGGAATCCGTAAAAATCTTTTCCCGATTGTGGGAAATGTATGTATGGATATGATGATGATTGATATCGGGGATTTCCCGGCAAAAGAAGGAGATGAGGTGATTATTTTCAATTCAAATCCTACGTTGGAAGAGTTTGCAAATTATTGTAATACAATTCCTTATGAAGTTTTAACGTCTATTTCAAGGCGGGTAAAACGAATTTATATAAAAGATTAAATGAAGAAAAAACTGCTGATTTTTTTCGTGCTTTTTACAGCTCTTTGCTTGAAATCTCAAGTGAAAGAAGGTTTTGTGATTCCGAAAAATCCCAAAATCGGTTTATCGCTTTCCGGAGGTGGAGCGAAAGGTTTTGCTCACATCGGAGTTCTGAAAGTGCTTGATTCTCTTGGAGTTAAAGTAGATTATATTTCGGGTACGAGTATGGGTGCAATTGTCGGCGGACTTTACGCTTCAGGATATTCCGGAAAAGAAATTGAAAAAGTAGTAATGGAAACAGATTTTTATACCATTATCGCCAATGAAAAAACACGGCAGGAAACTTCATTTTTTAATAAGTCGGTTGATAAATATTTACTCACGATTCCCATCGCAAACGGAAAAGTAAATTTTTTACCCAAAGCAATTTCTACCGGTCAAAAAAATATTTACCTGTTGAAAGAACTCTTTAAAAACGTTTCGAATATTGACGATTTCGCAAAACTTCCGATTCCGTTTATGTGTATTGCCACCAATCTCGAAAGTGGCAAAATGGAAGTTTTCGAGAAAGGAGATTTGGTGAGTTCCATTATGGCAAGTTCGGCTTTTCCGGGCTTAATGGATCCCGTAAAAATTGGTGATTCCATTTATATTGATGGAGCAATGACGATTAATTACCCATCTAAACCATTGAGAAATAAAGGAATAGATGTTGTAATCGGCGTAGATTTAAGTCAGGGTTTAGCAAAAGGAAACGAGCTTCAATCTGCAATTTCCATCTTAAACCAAGTGATTGATTTTGGAATCCAAAAGGAAACAAAAAATCAATATCAATATACCGATATCAATATTCACCCCGATTTAAAAGGAATGAGTGCAACAAGCTATGATTCCAAAAAGGCAATTCTGGATTCCGGTTATGTTGAAGCCAAAAAATATTCAAATATTCTTTCCCTGCTTCCGAAAAAAACGAAGGATTTATTGCGTTCGCCGATTAATTCTGTTTATTCTAATGTCTATAAAATCGACAGTTTGGAAGTAGAAAATGCCAATATCTTCGGGAAAAATTACATTTTAGGCAAAATGAACCTGAAGTTACCTTCGATGCAAACGTACGGAAACATCAATAAAATGGTTGATAAACTGTACGCAACAAACAATTATAAACTCATTAATTATGATTTGATTCAGAAAGATGACAAGAACTTTCTAAAACTGAATGTTACGGAAGATGACACCCGGTTTTTTCTGAAATTCGGGTTGCATTATGACGAGGTTTTCAAAACCGGATTGTTGCTGAATGCAACTGCCAAAAGACTTTTGTTCCGAAATGCCATTATTTCGCTGGATATTGTGGTGGGAGATAAACCGAGATATTATTTTAATTATTTTATTGACAACGGTTATATTCCCGGTTTCGGAATTTATGCTTCCGGAATGCCGCTCGATTTAAAAGATTTGAAAGGAAACAGAATCGATACCTGGAACTGGCTTAGAAACGAGGTTTTCATTCAATCGATTTGGAAAGACCGATATGCAATCGGAGGCGGATTAAGCCACGATTACTTTGAATCCCGCATTGCAAACGGAAATTTCGGGAACAGCAAAAATTTCATTAATCCATATATCTTCATAAAAAGCGACACCAGAGATGATAAAGATTTCGGAACCAGAGGTTTCTATCTGAATGCTGAAGGAAAAGCACTTGATCTTTTCGATAAGGAGGAAAAAGAAAAAATCTTTCAGGCAAAAGCAACCATCCACATCAATATGCCCTTTAATCCGCTATTTACATACAAGTTAAATCTTTTTGGGGGATTCACCATCGGAGATAATCTACATCCCTATTACCAATATAAAACCGGCGGATTGTTCGAGCAGAATCTCGGGAATTTTACGCATTTTGGCGGGTATGAATTTGGTTATTCGGGTTCAAATAATCTGCTTACTGCATCTAATGATTTCCAATTCAAGGTTTACAAAAATTACTATCTTATTGCAAATGTGAGTATTGCCAATCTTTTCAAAGACATTAAAATCAAAGATGTTTTACAAATAAACGAATCTTCTGCCGGATTAACTGCCGGTTACAAATCGCCATTCGGACAGATAAAACTCAACTACAGTCGTTCCCTAAACAGAAAGAACGGCATTTTCAATGTCATTCTCGGACATTGGTTTTAAAATTTTATGATACATTACTTTTTTGAAAATACAGATTCTATTGAAATTCCTGCCAATATTTCGGATTGGCTGAAAAACCTCATCCTTTCAGAAAATAAAAAATTGGGAGAAATCAATTATATTTTCTGTGATGATGAATATTTATTAAAAGTCAATCAGGATTATCTTCACCACGATTATTATACCGATATTATCACGTTTGATTATGTGAAAGGAAAAACCATTTCGGGCGATATTTTCGTATCTTTGCCGCGGATTTCAGAAAATGCCTCTTCTCTTTCTAAAGATTATGGCGAAGAATTTCGCAGAGTTCTCGCTCACGGAATTTTACATCTTTGCGGATATAAGGACAAAACAGAAGAAGAACAGAAAGAAATGCGTAGTAAAGAGGATTTTTATCTGAATCTTTTCAAGAATTAAAAGATTAAAAATTTGGGTGATTAATTAAAACCGTGAAAATTTCCGGATTTCTGAATCTCTAATTTTTTAATATTAAATAATGTTTCACGTGAAACATATCATTTATCAATTATAAAAATGATTAACGAAATATATGACGTTATCGTTGTCGGAGCGGGACACGCCGGTTGCGAAGCAGCAGCAGCAGCAGCAAATTTGGGTTCAAAAACGCTTTTGGTAACGATGAATATGCAAACCATCGGACAAATGAGCTGTAATCCTGCAATGGGAGGAATTGCAAAAGGACAGATTGTCCGCGAAATTGACGCAATGGGAGGTTACAGCGGAATTGTAGCCGATAAATCTGCAATACAATTTAAAATGCTGAATCTTTCCAAAGGTCCTGCAATGTGGTCGCCAAGAACACAGAACGACAGAATGATGTTTGCAGAAGAATGGAGAATGGCATTGGAAAACACTCCTAATCTTGATTTTTTTCAGGATATGGTAAAAAGTTTAATCCTTGAAAATCAAAAAGCTACTGGTGTTGTTACTTCACTCGGAATTGAAATAAAAGCTAAATCTGTTGTTTTAACAAATGGTACTTTTTTAAACGGATTAATCCACGTCGGAGATAAGCAATTAGGAGGCGGAAGAATGGGAGAACCAAGAGCTTTCGGAATTACGGAACAATTGGTTTCACTCGGTTTCGATGCCGGAAGAATGAAAACCGGAACTCCACCGAGAGTAGACGGAAGAAGTCTGGATTATTCCAAAATGGAGGAACAAAAAGGTGATGAAAACCCTCAGAAATTCAGTTATTTAAATACTCCGAAGCTAACGAAGCAATTAAGCTGTCATATTGTTTACACCAACGAAACGGTACACGAAATTCTGCGGGAAGGATTCGACAGAAGTCCGATGTTTAACGGAACGATACAAAGTATAGGACCGAGATATTGTCCGAGTATAGAAGATAAAATCAACCGTTTTGCGGAAAGAAACCGCCATCAATTATTCGTAGAACCGGAAGGTTGGAGAACTGTTGAAATCTATGTAAACGGTTTCAGTTCCTCACTTCCGGAAGATGTTCAAATAAAGGCAATGAAACATATTCCGGGTTTTGAAAACGTGAAAGTTTTCCGTCCTGGTTATGCGATAGAATACGACTACTTTCCACCCACTCAACTGAAACATACTTTGGAAACAAAATTGGTTGAAAATCTCTATTTTGCAGGACAAATCAACGGAACTACAGGTTACGAAGAAGCTGCTGGACAAGGTTTGATTGCAGGAATCAACGCTCATAACAAAATACACGGCAAAGAAGAATTTATCCTTAATAGAGACGAAGCGTATATCGGTGTTTTGATTGATGATCTCATCACAAAAGGAACCGAAGAACCATACAGAATGTTCACTTCCAGAGCAGAATATCGTTTGCTTTTGAGACAGGACAATGCAGATATACGATTGACCGAAAAGTCTTATAATTTAGGTTTGGCAAAAGAAGAAAGATTAAGAAAGGTAGAAGAAAAAATCACAAAAAGCAATGAACTCGAAAATTTCCTAAAAGAAACTTCTCTGAAACCGGGAATCATTAATCCTATTTTAGAAAGTATTGATTCATCTCCTGTTGATCAGGCATACCGGGCTTCTCAAATTCTTACAAGACCCAATATGACTTTGGAAAAATTAGAGGAAATAGGTTTCATCAAAGAAACCACCACAGGATTTTCCGAAGAAGCGAAAGAACAGGCGGAAATCAATATCAAATACAAAGGATATATCGAAAAGGAAAAAGAAAATGTAGCCAAACTGCTCCGTTTGGAAACGATAAAAATTCCGGAAGATTTTGATTATCATATTCTGAAATCTTTGTCTGCAGAAGCAAAACAGAAATTCAATAATATCCGTCCCAAAACGATTGCTCAAGCCGGAAGAATCAGCGGAGTTTCTCCTGCAGATATCAATGTTTTATTAATTTATTTAAAGTAAATGTTTCACGTGAAACATTTGAAATTCAAGATTCTAAATTCAATGTTTAACTTTGATTTCCAAATTTTGAATTTTGAACCGTGAATCAAAATATTATGAAAATAAAAGATCACTTTCTCTCCCAAGAAACTTTTGAAATAAAAGAAACTGAAACAAAAGGAATTTACAAAACCTACCCTATTCCCGAAAACCTTTCAAAATATTACGAAAGCGAAAATTATATTTCTCATCATCAGGATTCGGGAAGTGTAAAGGAAAAGCTGTATAAGCTCTTACAAAAATTTAATCTTAATTATAAATACAATATCCTTTCTAAAAACCTTTTTAAAAATGCAACTGTTTTAGATTACGGTTGCGGAGCAGGAGAATTTCTGAAATTTATTGAAGAAGATTTTACTACCTTTGGTTTTGAACCGAATGAAGCAGCAAAAAATACCGCATTAAAAAAAGTAACAAAAACGAAGATTTTAGATAACATCAATTCCATTGAAAACGAAAGTTTGGATGCAGTAACTTTATGGCACGTTTTAGAACATATTGAAAATCAAGAAGATATATTAAATACCTTTTATAAAAAACTGAAAATCAATAGTTTACTGATTATCGCTGTTCCGAATCACACTTCTTATGATGCGAAACATTACAAAGAATTTTGGGCAGCGTATGATGTTCCGCGACATATTTATCATTTCTCAAAATCGGGAATGGAAAAATTTTTCAACACCGAAAATTGGAAATTAGAAAAAATCAAACCGCTCCTCCTCGATTCATTCTATATTTCTATGCTGAGCGAAAAATATAAAAAATCTCTGCTTTTTTGGATTAAAGGTTTCGTTTTCGGAGCGATTTCTAATTTTAAAGCGTCAAAAAACGGCGAATTTTCAAGTTTGGTATATATTATCAGAAAAATTTAGTTTTTGAATTTTTGATAGGTTTTTGGAATCCAATTTTTTACTATTTTTTGTTGTTTTGAAAAAAATTATCTTTTATTACTTTTTCACGTCTTGGCAGACAAAATAAAGATAATATAAATTACCTTTCTTCTGAAAACAAATCGGAAAAATAAATAAATCTCCTAAAAATAATATTAAAGTAATATATTTTACATTTCAAATTTTTTTTTAATAGTAAATAAAAAAATGAGGATAAAATTTATCCTCATTTATATTTAAAACTAAAAATTTAGTTTAATTATTCACCGCCGCAACTCCCGGAAGTTCCATTCCTTCCAAACTTTCGAGCATTGCTCCTCCTCCTGTAGAAACGTAAGAAACTTTATCGGCATAACCGAATTGCTTTACAAAAGCTACCGAATCTCCTCCTCCAACTAATGAAAATGCTCCGAGTTTAGTAGATTCCGAAATACTGTCACCTAAAGATTTAGTTCCGGCTGAAAAATTCGGCATTTCAAAAACACCAATCGGTCCGTTCCACAAAATCGTTCTGGAATTGAGAATCACATCATTGAAAATATCCCTGGATTTGCTTCCTGCATCCAATCCCATCCAACCTTCAGGAATCTCATAAATATTTACTTCTTTTCTTTCCGCATCATTACTAAATTCATCTGCAATTACCACATCTACAGGAAGATAAACTTTCACTTTCTCTGCTTTAGCTTTTTCTAAAATTTCCAGAGCAAGGGTTTGTTTATCTTCTTCTATCAAAGAGTTTCCTATTTTTCCACCCAAAGCTTTTATGAAAGTAAAAGCCATTCCGCCTCCGATAATCAAATTATCAATCGCCGGTAAAATATTTTCGATAATGGTAATTTTTGTGGAAACTTTCGAACCACCAAGAATTGCTGTTACCGGTTTTTCTCCTTTTTTCAGAACCTTTTCAATTGCTTCCAGTTCTTTTGCCATCAGTAAACCGAAAAATTTAGTTGAAGGAAAAAATTGTGCAATAACCGCAGTTGAAGCGTGTTCTCGGTGTGCAGTTCCGAAAGCATCATTCACATAAGCATCTCCTAATTTTGATAATTTTTCTGCAAAATCTTTGTCGCCTTTTTCTTCTTCATTATGGAAACGCAAATTTTCCAGTAAAAGAATTTCCCCGTTTTTCAGTTCAGATGTAGCTTTTTCCGCTTTCTCTCCTATCGATTCTTCCACAAATTTTACTTCTCTTCCAAAAACTTTTTCAATCTCCGGAACAATATTTTTCAAAGAAAATTCTTCGGAAGATTTTCCTTTCGGTCTTCCCAAATGCGTCATCAGAATTACCGAACCACCATCATTCAGAATCTTTTCAACAGTAGGTTTTACCGCCTGAATTCTCGTATTATCGGTAACTTCGAGGTTTTCGTTCTGCGGCACATTGAAATCCACTCTTACCAATGCCTTTTTATCTTTAAAATTGAAATCGTTAATTGTTTTCATAAAATTTCCTGCTTTTTCGTTTCACAAATTTAAGATTAATTCGCCCGATTAAAAATTAAATTTCATCTAAAATTCCACAAACCGCCAAAACTCATTTTATCGACATTATTTTTTATTTTTAAAAAAAGAAAATGAATAGTGTTGTTGTAGTTACCGGTTTTGTGGAGAAATAAAATTCTTTTTTTTCATCACATTTAGTTAAACTTCAATTCATAAATAGTTCACATTGTAAATGTTTGATTTTTAATAATATATTCTCTTTACCAACAATTGTCAATAACTCATTTTAGTAGCTTTTATTAAGAAAATTGTTATTGAAAACCTGTAGGATTTCGCCCCAAAACTTCCCTGAGATTTTTACCCGGAAATCCGAAAAATTTTTTCAATATGAATTTAATATGAATAAAAAAAGCAAATCTTTTGTAAACTTATCCACAGTTTATAGCTGTATTTTCAACATTTAATTTTCAATCTTATCATTTTTATTTTAATAGTCTTAAATTTGTAAGAATTGAAAATACGATATTTAAAATTTTAAAATGAAAAAACTCGCAATAGCATCTGATCACGCCGGTTTTGAGATGAAAGAATACCTGAAAGAACAGTTCAAAGCCCAATACGAAATTACGGATTTCGGGACACATTCTCTCGATTCTGTAGATTATCCGGACTTTGTGCATCCTGCTGCAAGTTCCGTAGAAAGCGGAGAAAACGAATTGGGAATCCTCATTTGCGGAAGCGGACAAGGTGTTTCCATTACGGCGAACAAACATCAGAAAATCCGTTGTGCATTGTGTTGGATGCCGGAATTGGCGGTTCTTGCAAGACAACACAACAATGCAAATATGGTTTCTATTCCGGCAAGATTTATTGCCAAAGAACTCGCTTTGGAAATTGTAGAAAAATTTTTAACGACAGATTTTGAAGGTGGAAGACACCAAAAAAGAGTGGATAAAATTGCTTTTTGCTAACAAAATAAAAACCGTATTTTTCAAAGTTCGATTAATATTTTTAATTGTAATATATTGAATATTAATTGTTTAATAAATTATAATTAAAATCCTTATCTTTGCAAAAGATTTCTATGATAAGCATTTTCTTCTTCTCCCAATCTTATCAATAATTTCACACAAAAGATTTCGCTTCTCCCCTGTTTTTGTTTTATCTTTATTTGGAATTAATTTTTGATTTTTATGAAAACCTATTTTTCTTTCTTATTCCTTTCCGTTTTCTTGTGTTTTTCGGCACAGAAATTACCGAATTGTGATAATTACAATGAGGAAAAGCAAAAATATGAAACTTTGTTTGGTGATATGAAATCTGTAAATTATGATGATTTACCAAAATTAATTATCGAAAAATTTGATTTAAAAAAATTCAATAGAGAAAACTTGGTTATATATTACAGCAATGTTATTGGAGTTTGTGGTTATCCACCGCCAAGATGCACACCATTTTATCAGATTTATCCTCTTAATGAAGAAAAAATTTGGACTTTGGAAAATATAATTTTATTGCAAAATAAAATCAAGAAAAACATAATTCCAAAGACAACAGATAATTTTATTTCTACTGAAAATTCTTTTTTTAAACAATTTAAAACTTCAAATTCATCAAAAGGAATAATGAAATTGTCTAAGACTCTTTATTACCCAAATTCAGACAGAGAATTTTACTATTTTCCATACAACAGAAAAAAACTTTTGCTGATAAATAATGGACATTTTTATGAAGAAGCTGATACATTTCAAATCATTATTAAAAATATTAACTCTAAGAAAATCAAGGTAGAACACCAATTTTTGAATGAAGATAAAAAGAATTATTCTCACACTTTTGAATATATCAACCTTCAATGGCAACTAATTGAAACAAAACAAGAAAACTAAAAAATGTCAAAACAAAATAAATACATCTCTCATAAAAACAATCAAAAACTCCAGCAAATCGGACGTTTGATATTGAAATTTATGAACGAAAAATCGACCAAAATCTACAATTACAAACAAATTGCAGACGGTATCGATTACAAAAACCCCCGACAAAGAGAACAAGTGATTCAGTCGATTCACAAGCTTTTGGCGGAAGAAAGAATCAAGGAAGTAGAAAAAGGAAAATACATCATCAATCTGAAAATTGAAGGAACTTTAACAGGAATCATCGATTTCAACCAATCCGGAAATGCTTATGTAAAAGTAGATGGAATTGCAGATGATATTTTCATCCATTCCAAAAACGTGAAAGATGCTTTGCAAGGTGATAAAGTGCTGATTGTAACCTACCATTTCAAAGGAAAAAAAATGGAAGGTTCGGTTTTGGAAGTCATTGAAAGAAACCGTGATGAGTTTGTGGGAACTTTACAATTAATTAAAGAAAAAGATTTCGGGTTTGTTGTATGCGATAAAAAGTCGATAAACACGGATATTTTCGTTCCGAAAGGAAAAATCGGCGGTGCTGAAGACGGCGATAAAGTAGTCGTGAAAATGACTGATTGGAGAGCCGGAGAAAAAAATCCGGAAGGAGAAATCATCAAAGTTCTCGGTGCTCCCGGAGAACACGAAACCGAAATCCATTCCATTTTAGCGGAATACGGATTACCGTACAGTTTCCCCGAAGAAGTAGAAAAAGAAGCCGGAGAAATCGACCGGAAAATCCACGAATCTGAAGTCGAAAAACGCCGCGATATGCGGAAAATATGTACTTTTACGATAGATCCGAAAGACGCAAAAGATTTTGATGATGCGCTTTCCATTCAAAAATTACCAAACGGAAACTGGGAAATCGGCGTTCATATTGCCGATGTTTCGCATTATGTTGTTCCCGGAACTTTGCTCGATGATGAAGCATATAACCGTGCAACTTCCGTTTATTTGGTGGATAGAGTAGTGCCGATGTTGCCCGAAGTTTTGAGCAATGAAGTATGTTCGCTTCGTCCGAATGAAGATAAATATACCTTTTCCGCAGTTTTTGAGCTGAATGAAAATGCCGAAGTTCTCAACCAATGGTTCGGAAGAACGGTGATTCATTCCGACAGAAGATTTACTTACGAAGAAGCACAGGAAAGGATAGAAACCGGAAAAGGAGATTTGACGGAAGAAATTTTAACCTTAAATCAATTAGCCAAAATCCTCCGGAAAGAAAGAATAAAAAACGGAGCGATTACTTTTGACCGAAGCGAAGTTCGTTTTAACCTCGATAAAAACAGCGAACCGATCGGAGTTTACTTTAAAATAAGCAAAGATTCCAATCATTTGATTGAAGAATTTATGTTGTTGGCAAACCGGAAAGTTTCGGAATATGTTTCTTTAAGCCGGAAAGGAGAACCGACCAATCTTACTTTCATTTACCGTATTCACGATGATCCGGATCCTACAAAATTAGAAGCGTTAAGTAATTTTGTTTCCACTTTCGGCTACAAAATGAATTTGGCAAATACTAAAAAAGTGGCGGAATCTTTAAACAAATTATTAAAGGATGTGAAAGGAAAAGGCGAGGAAAATATGATTGAAACTCTAGCGATGCGTTCGATGAGCAAAGCGGTTTATTCCACAAATCCGATTGGACATTACGGACTTGGTTTCGAGTATTATTCGCATTTCACCTCACCAATCCGTAGATATCCCGATTTGATTGCACACCGATTGTTGCAGCATTATTTAGATGGAGGAAAATCGGTAAACCAACAGGAAATCGAGGAAAAAGCAAAACACTCAAGTTCTATGGAACGGCTCGCTGCAGATGCTGAAAGAGATTCCATCAAATTTATGCAGGTAAAATTTATGGAAAAACATTTGGGAGAAGAATTTACAGGCGTAATTTCCGGTGTTGCAGATTTCGGTTTCTGGGTTCAAATTCCTGAAAACGGAGCTGAAGGTTTGATAAAACTTCGTGATTTGATGGATGATTCTTATATGTATGATGCCAAAAACCATTTGGTTTACGGAACCAGAACAGGAAATCAATATCAATTAGGCGACGAAGTGAAAATAAAAGTGATGAAAGCGAATTTAATCCAAAAGCAGCTGGATTTTAAGATTGTGGGTTGAATCGGAATAATGTGAAAGAAGCGCGTAGCACTTAACGATGCTTAACCCCATACGAAGTTTGGGGAAGTTGAAAAACAGGGAAAAGGCGGCACGGAGTGCCGAACAAATTAATCTTCCTCAAAATACTTTTCGTCAATTTCTATGTGGTGTTCGGCGAGCAAACGTCTTATTTCATCTGTTGTAGATTCGTTTTTATGATGTTCACGCTGGTTTTTGATGTAATTGATAATCACGCCTTTATCTCTTTCGGAATAGGTTAAAGCACAATATTTTGTCGCCCAAGATTGGAAATCCGGAAAATCTTCTTTGTTATTATCAAGCCATTTGTGAGTAGCATTTTTCAGTTTTTTCATAAAATCCGAAACAGCAACAGTAGGATGCAGTTGAACAAAAAGATGAATGTGATCAGGCATTCCGTTTATCCGATACAAAACTGATTTATGATTTTTGACAAAGCCCCATATATAACGATAGAGCTTATCTGATTGCTCATTCGGAATTGTGAATCGACTGTATTTTGTTCTGAAAACGAAGTGGTATAAAAGTTTGGTATAGCTCATTTTTCCTGATTTGTGCCGCACTCCGTGCGGATTTGTGTTTCCCAAAGCTTACGCATTGGATTAAGCATAGTTCGGCACTCCGTGCCGTTTCGCACCTCTTACAAAAATAGTTAATATTTTGATTTTCTTTGAAAAGGCTAAATTACAATACTTTTGAAATTAAATATTAAAAAAAAGCAATGATTAGAATCAAAAGCATTGAAAAACAAAAATGATAATTCTTATATTTGTTAAATGTTAGAACTCATACTTTCCGCAATAGGATTAGGAATTATGCTCAGTTTGGTTTTCATCGGACCTATTTTTTTCCTGTTGATCGAAACCAGTTTTTCACGTGGTCCGAAACACGCATTAGCTTTGGATTTAGGCGTAATTTTAGCGGATATTCTTTGCATTTCAGCCGCATATTTTGCGAGCGGAGATTTAGTAAAAATCATCGATAAGCATCCCGGATTTTACCGGATTACCGCATTTATAATCCTGATTTATTCACTGTATATGATTGTTTCAAAAACAAAAATGCATTTGGCGGGAGAAGAAAAAATAATCGGGCAGAATTACATCAAGACTTTTATGAACGGTTTTTTCTTTAATATTCTGAACATCGGTGTGGTTTTGTTTTGGCTGGTTACCGTGATTTCCGTTCGGAACGCTTATCCGGAAATTGAAGATTTTCTGCTCTATATGTCATTGGTTGTGGGAACTTATTTAGCCATTGATTTTCTGAAAATTTCTTTGGCAAAACAGTTTCACGACAAACTTACCGAGAAATTAGCCAACCAGATCCGAAAAGGAGTAGGTTTTATCTTAGTCGGATTCAGCATTTTTATATTTTTACAGAGCTTCAAAAAGTTCAACCAGTTTGATAAAAAACTGGAGGAAGCCGAAAAAACCGAACAAAAAATCATTCACAGATGAAAGAAATTATTTTCCCGAAATCCTTAAAAAAAGGAGACAAAATCGCCATCATTTCTCCTGCAGGTGCAGTGGAAAAGTCTCAGTTGGAAAACGGGTTAAAATTAATAGAATCAAAAGGTTACGAACCAATTTTAGGAAGACACGTCTTCACTAAATTTTCAAACGGATACCATTACGCAGGAACGGAAAAAGAAAGAATTTCCGATTTGAATTGGGCTTTAAACAATGATGAAATTTCTGCAATTTGGGCTTCAAGAGGAGGTTACGGTTGTCAACATTTATTGCGCCATCTGAAGCTTTCCAAATTCCGCAAAAATCCGAAATGGTATATCGGTTATTCTGATAACACGGTGATTCAGAGCTATTTGCTCAAAAATAATTTTGCTTCCATTCACGGACAAACCATAAAAACCTCAAGTTTTGGTGTAACTGATGAAAGCTATTATTTGACTTTTGATATTTTAAAAGGGAAGCTCCCGAAATATGCCATCGAAAAAAATCAATTTAACAAAAACGGAAATGCAGAAGGAATTTTAATTGGCGGAAATCTCGCTTTAATTTATGCACTTTTGGGAACGAATTATTCTTTTAATTTTAAAGATAAAATTCTTTTTATAGAAGACATTGGCGAGAATTTTTATGCTTTGGACAGAATGTTGATGTCGCTCGATTTAGCCGGAGTTTTCAGAAAAATAAAAGGATTAATTATCGGCGGAATGACCAATATGGGTGATGAAAAAGACAACGGAAACTACGAAAAAAGCTTTGACGAATTTGCCTATAAAATTATCTCGGAAAGAATTTCAAAATATGATTTTCCTGTGATTTTTGGATTCCCAAACGGACATATTTTCGATAACCGACCTTTGATTATTGGTGCGAATATTAAGATGAA
>CAYSQR010000011.1:25073-27057 GCA_964433195.1 uncultured Kaistella sp.
AGATGAAAATCGGGAACAAAGTAGAATTAAAATTTTAATAAACTCGAAACCTGAAACTTGAATTATGGCAACTCACAACGATTTCGGAAAACTCGCAGAAGATTTGGCAACCGATTTTTTAGCCAATAAAAATTATAAAATTCTGGCAAGAAATTTCCGTTTTCAGAAGAATGAGATTGATATTATTGCAGAATTTGAAAACCTGATTGTAATTACAGAAGTGAAAGCAAGAAGTTATGATACGCTTATTGAGCCACAAGAAGCCGTTACCAAAAAGAAAATAAAATCTATTGTGATGTGTGCAGATTTTTTTATGAGAGAAAGAAATATTAATAAAGAAGTGCGTTTTGATATTATTACCGTTCTTCCCGATAAATCCGGGAAACTTATCATTAATCATATCGAAGACGCTTTCCAGAGTTTTGATGCGAACTAAAAGATTGTTACATTAATACATTGTCAGATTAAAAAAAATGAAAATCCTCCACCTCGAAACCTCTTCCAAAAATTGTTCTGTCGCAATTTCTGACGGCAAAGAATTATTGTGTTTATGTGAAGAAATTTCAGACAATTACAAGCAGTCCGAAAGTTTGCACACTTTTGTAGAATGGGCTTTAGAAGGTGCGGAAATTTCCCTGAAAGATTTGGATTCAATTTCCCTTGGAAAAGGTCCCGGTTCTTATACGGGATTGAGAATTGGTGCTTCTTCCGCAAAAGGTTTTTGTTACGGATTAAGCATTCCTTTAATTGCAGTGAACTCCTTGGAAACGATGATAGAACCGTTTTTAAACGGAGATTACGATTACATTATTCCTTTAATTGATGCACGAAGAATGGAAGTTTATACCGCCGTTTTCGACGGAAAATCAGGAATAATGATTTCGGAAACAGAATCTAAAATTTTAGATGAGAATTCTTTTTCGGAATATTTGGACAAAAAAGTGATATTTATTGGCGACGGTGCAAAAAAATTCCGAGAATTTCTTTCCTCTTTTGGAGAAGAATTTTCAAATGCAGAATTTAACGAAAATATTTATCCCTCCGCAAAATATTTAATTAAGAAAGCCGTCGAAAAGTTCAATAAAAAAGAGTTTGAAGATATTGCCTATTTCGAGCCGTTTTATTTGAAAGATTTTCAGGGAGTGAAGAAAAAGAAAAGCGAAGATTAATCTTCGCTTTTTTATGTTATTTTTTATTTGTCCGTTGTATTGCTTCTGCGGGAACAGCGGGTTGATTATCGATGTTTACGGGTTTTTCATCGGGATTATTTTCTACATCTGTAAATTTTTGAGGATTCGGGTCAAGAACAGAGTCGTCATTATTCATTGGCGGAGTTACAACACTTTGTATCTTCAGAGCATTTCCTGTATCGTCTTTCTCTTCTATTTTCAAATCACTTTTCAGATATTTCAGCATTTCTTTGGCTTTCACGCCTTCCGGAGTTTTCGCATAGTTCAGTGCAATCTGTTCCAGATGGAGAATCATAATTTCTTTCCCCGAAGTTTTTCCCGCATTAAAAGCATTCAGCAAAGCAAATTTAGGAACAAGAGCATCTTTCGGATATTTTTCCAGAGCAGATTCTATCACGGTTTTGCTCTCATCATATTTTTCTTTTTCATAAAGTTCAAATGCTTGTGAATATTCTTTTTCAGCTTCTTCGGAAGCATTGGAGAATGAATTGTTGAGAGGGTTTTTCACATATTCCGCATAAGAAGTATATGGAAACTCCGATAAAATCATTTGTTTCGCTTTTTCTGCGGCACTCGGATTTTTCTCGTAATTCATTGCAAAAATTTGGTAAAGAGCGGGAAGTTTCACTTCTTCTTCCGGTTGTGTATCTACCAAATCGTACAGTGTTTTCGTTGCAAGAGGCGTATCGGAAAAATAGGTTTCATACATTGTTCCCAAACCGAGACTTGCTGTATCTCTCGCTTTTTTCAGTGCTAAAATATCCCGACAAAATCCGTGGATATTTTAGCACTGA
>CAYSQR010000012.1:0-5622 GCA_964433195.1 uncultured Kaistella sp.
AAACTGATGGCGGAAGAGATGCGATTAACGTAATCCTCTCAAAAGAAGAAACTTATGCGGACATCAATCCCGTTCGATTGGGAGGAAACGGCGTTACTGCTTTCGTGACGATTACAAGAGGTTGTGATAATATGTGTACTTTTTGTGTGGTTCCGTTTACGAGAGGTCGTGAAAGAAGCCGTGATCCACATTCGATTATTGAAGAATGTAAAGATTTGTGGAACAACGGTTACAAGGAAATTACTTTGCTCGGTCAGAACGTGGATTCCTATCTTTGGTATGGAGGCGGACCGAAAAAAGATTTTGCAAAAGCTTCTGAAATGCAACAACTTACCGCAATTAATTTTTCCAAATTATTGGATATGGTTGCAGTTGCCGTTCCCGAAATGAGAATCCGTTTTTCCACTTCCAATCCGCACGAAATGACGGAAGAAGTTTTCCGGATGATTGCAAAGCACGACAATATCTGCAATTATGTTCACCTTCCTGTTCAAAGTGGAAGCGACAGAATTTTACAATTAATGAATCGTCAACACACCCGACAAGAATATCTGGATTTAATCAAAAAAGGAAAAGAAATCGTTCCCGATATTGCGTTTTCGCAGGATATGATTATCGGTTTCTGCACCGAAACCGAAGAAGATCATCAACTTACTTTATCTCTGATGAAAGAAGTGGAATACGATTACGGCTATATGTTCGCTTATTCTGAAAGACCGGGAACTCCGGCTCACAAAAAGATGGAAGACGATATTCCTGCCGATGTAAAACAGCGGAGATTGGCGGAAGTCATTTCTTTGCAAGGCGAATTGTCCAGAAAAAGAATGCAAGGTTATGTTGGAAGAGTTCACGAAATCCTGATTGAAGGAACTTCCAAAAAGAACCAAAACCAATGGAAAGGCAGAAATTCTCAAAATGCAGTTTGCGTTTTCGATAAATTAGAGGGTCAGAAAATCGGAGACATTGTATCTGTTTTCGTTCACGGAAATACACAGGGAACGCTTTTGGGGGAAACGGTTTGAGAATTTTAAAATGTATTTCAGTATCATAAAAAGAAAGAAAAATTCTTTGGGATTAATCACAAATTCTCAATGGGCAATACTTTTATTTTTTGTGATTTTTTTCTGCATCTTATCATTTCTAAAAAATAATAAATTTATTGATTTGATAATGCTTTTCTTTCTTTTTGGAATTATCGGACTAATTGTATATCGGTATATGGATTATCAAAAATTAAATGCCGAAATTATTGGAAAATTAATTGTAGGAAAAGATTATATTCAAATCAACAACACACAAATTGATTTTAACAAAATTCGTTCTATCCATTTTAAAATCAATCATTTTCTTAATGAGAAGCAAGATATAGGAATAACCGATTATTGGAAACCACAATATTACATTGGAAAAGGAAATTATTTTATGATTGTTACAACAGATAATAAAGAATATAACGGTGAATTTTTAATCAACAGCAGAATAGATTTTCTGAATTTGAAAAATTTCTATGATAAAGAAATAAAAACCTAAAACGAAAACCAAAATGAACCTCCAAAACCCAATCATCGACAAGATTTCGGCACTTTTAGAATTTGCAAATTATGTTCCGTTTTGGGCATAAATTCTTATGTAATAATTAAACATTTTAAAAACGCAACACATTGATTATCAGTGCTATTTTATATGATGATTATATAATAAAAACAAATTTAGATAATTAAAATATTGGAAATTTTTTATTTGACAGTTATTTGATTGTAAATAAAATGTATTTATAAGTGGTTGATTTTCAATAACATTTCATTAGATGAATTTAGAAAAATAAAAAAATGACAGACTTACAATCCATAAAAACCCGCTTCGGAATCATCGGAAATTTTCCGGCACTGAACCGTGCTTTGGAAAAAGCCATTCAGGTTGCACCAACCGATATTTCCGTTCTCGTAATGGGAGAAAGCGGTGTCGGGAAAGAATTTATCCCGAAAATCATTCACGCAGAATCCAGAAGAAAACATCAACCGTACATCGTGGTCAATTGCGGCGCAATTCCCGAAGGAACAATAGACTCCGAATTGTTCGGACACGAAAAAGGAGCTTTTACAGGAGCAACTTCTACTAGAAAAGGATATTTTGAAGTTGCGGATGGCGGAACCATTTTCCTCGATGAAGTGGGCGAACTACCTTTGCAAACGCAGGTTCGTTTGTTAAGGGTTTTAGAAAGCGGCGAATTTATGAAGGTCGGTTCTTCACAAATCCAGAAAACCAATGTGAGAATCGTCGCTGCAACCAACGTGAATATGTTGAATGCAATTAACGATGGGAGATTTCGCGAAGATTTGTATTACCGGTTGAATACCGTGCAAATTGATATGCCCGCTTTGCGTGAAAGAAAAGGAGATATTCATTTATTATTCAGAAAATTTGCGATTGATTTTGCCGAAAAATACAGAATGCCCGAATTGGTTTTAACCGAAGATGCAGTTCAGTATCTGGAAAATTATCCTTTTCCGGGGAACGTTCGTCAGCTGAGAAATCTGGTGGAACAAATGACGGTTGTGGAACAAAACAGAAGTGTAAACTCCACGAAATTAGCGGAATACATTCCAATGAATGCAAATTTACCTGCTGTTATACAAAAAGGAAATGCGGTTTCTTCAAACGAATTTCATTCGGAAAGAGAGATTATGTACAAAATCCTTTTCGATATGCGGAATGATTTAAATGATTTAAAATCCTTAACTTCGGAACTCATAAAAAACAGAGGGAACGGAGATTTCAGCAATCAGGAAAAAAACCTTATCAACAGAGTTTTCACTCCTGAAACGCAAACACAGAATCCGAATTCGCTGCTGTATTTTGAAAACGACAAACAAGTTCATCATCCTACTTTTGTTTCGGAGCAGGATGAAGATTACGGCGATGTGGAAGACATCGAAATCGAGGAAACAAAACCCGATTCGCTCTCTCTTCAAAGCAACGAAAGAGAACTGATTGTAAAAGCGTTGGAAAAACACAAAGGCAGAAGAAACAAAGCGGCAAACGAACTGGGAATTTCCCAAAGAACGCTGTACAGGAAAATAAAACAATATAATTTGGAAGAATAAGATGATTCAAAATTCAAAATTCAAAATTCAAAATTTCGATTGGATAAAAGCTTTTTTACTTTTTATTTTTTACTTGTTTCAGTCTTGTTACAGTTTCACAGGTTCTTCGTTAAGTCCTGAAACCAAAACCATTCAGATTAATGATTTTCCGAACAATGCTGCTTTGGTAAATCCATCTTTAGCACAGCAATTTTCAACCGACATCCAGAACAGATTCCTGCAAAGAACCACGCTGAAAGGAGCAAAAGAAAATCCCGATATTTTAATTGAAGGAGAAATTACCGATTATTCCATTACTCCTACCACGATTTCGAGTGCGGTAAACGCACCGGGTGGAAATATTCAGGCAGCACAAAATAAACTAACCATCACGGTAAAAGTACATTACGAAAATAAAATAGAACCGGATAAAAGTTTTGACAGAACTTATTCCGATGAAGCTGTTTTCAGCAGCGATTTAGACATCAATGCCATCGAAGCGTCGCAAGTGAAAATTGTGAACGAAAGAATTATCAATAAAATTTTTAACGATATTGTAGCAAACTGGTAAAAATGAACACGAGAGTTTTAGAACTAATAAAAAATCCGGAATTATTTCAAAATCAAGACTTAGATTTACTTCAGTCCGAAATAAAAAAACATCCATATATTCAGATTTTCAGAGCGTTGCATTTGTTTGGAACGCATAATTTCAACAAGGAAAATTACCAAACCGAACTTTCGGAAACCGCTGCATATACCACTGACAAAAAAATTCTTTATCAGTTTATCAATAAAAATTTAAGCGAAAACACAAAACCAAATCTTCAACCGAATATCATTTCCGAAACTCAAAAACCGGAAAGTAATGTAAAGAATAACGATGAAGAAACAGTAAAACCGGTTTTTAATGAAATTGAAATCCCATCTGTTTCTGCTCCGAAACCGGTTTTTGTAAACGGAGAACTGAACCGTATTTTGTTTGAAGGCGAAGAGGATTTCCTCGAAAGAAAACCGGAAATCATTGACATAGAATCTACCATCGAATCAGGACAAATTACTATTCATAATTCTGATAGTGAGAAAGTTAATGATTTAATTAAAGGGGAAGTTTACGAAGCAGAAATTCCAGTTACTGATTTAGAAGTTAAAGAAGTTGAAGCAGAAAATACGGAATTTCATCAAGCGGAAAATATCACTCAAGAAACCATTATCAACGAAAATAAAATTTCCAAAGAAGAAACAATAATTGAAACTTCATCGGAATTAAGTTTTCACGGAACGGAAGAATTTTTGCCGGAAGTAAAAATCAAGGCAAATGAAGTAAAACCGGAAGATTACGAAGTTCCGAAACCTGTATTAAGCAAACACGAACAGGAAATGCAACGTTTGATTGCAGAAGTGGAAGCAAAAATGAAAACTTCCAAAAAAGAAAAACCGAAAACCGAAGAAGAAGCTCATCAAAATGAGGATTTGAATTTTTCTGAAACTCAAGATTTTGAAATTCCGGAATCTGAAAAAATTGAAGTTTCCGAAAAAGAAACAGAAGAAAAAACAATTTCCGAAGAAATTCAAAAACCAGAAGAAATTGAAGAAAAATTACCCGTTTTAATTCAAAAAAAACAAAAAACCGATGAAATTTTACCAAAAATCATCGAAACAAAAAAACCGGAATGGAAACCGATGGGATTTGTTTCCAATACTCCCGATTCTTTAATTGATAAAAAAGAAGAAAAATCGAATAAGAAAGAACAAATCCAAGCTGAAAATCCTGTTCCCGAAATAGAGCGTAAAGAAACCGAAAGCGAAGAAAGACCCGTTTTTAATGTTTCATTTTTTACAGAGGAAGTTTCAGCCATCGAAACAGAAATTAAGGAAAAAATAGAAGTCGGAAAAAATCAGGAAGAGGAAAAAACCACAGAAAATTCCGAAAACAGTAATGTCCCGAATTTCATCAATACTTGGCAAAATTGGCTGAAAATTGAAAGAAATGAACCGAAAATTATCGAAAAACCTTCAATTTCTAAAATAGAGGTAAAAAGCCAAATCATTGAAAACTTCATCGAAAACGAACCGAAAATTTCTAAGCTGAAAGAAGATTCCGATTTTGTAATCAAAGAAAAAAGCGATGATATTTCGCATTTGATGACCGAAACATTAGCAAAACTTTACGTAGAGCAAAAACTCTATTCAAAAGCGATAAAAGCGCACGAAATTCTGATAAAAAAGTACCCTGAAAAAGAAAAATTATTTAAAGATAAAATAAAGGAGATTAAAGATTTAAGAAAGAATCCATAAAAAAAAGCTCAGAAATGAGCGTTTTTTTATTCTAAATTTCGGTTTTTTACCGGTTCTGCTTCAATAATTTTTGATGGTTTTTCAGAATTAAAACTCCGGAATTTCCGCCATATTTTTCTGCCGAAAAAAACCACGATAAGAATCAGAATAATGGCAATGATGAAAGCAATAACCGGAGCTGCCATTGCGAGAAAAGACATCATGCCTGCTCCAGCTGTTTCGGTGGTTGCGACGACGGAAT
>CAYSQR010000012.1:5632-16519 GCA_964433195.1 uncultured Kaistella sp.
AGCAGCTCTTGTTCCCGCAAATCCCGAACTTATTGCAGCTGCAGTTCCTCCTCCCGCAATCAATGCTAAAGCCCATTGCGGAAAAGTCCCGATATCGGCAAACTGACTTGCAAATAAAACCGAACCTGCAATCGTTGCCAACGGAATATTTATCGTATCCAAAAGATGATCAACATACGGAATGTAATAGGCGAGAATCTCAACAACCGTTGCAATTCCTGTTGTGATGAGTGTTGGAAGTCCCGAAAGCCACGCAAAACTTTCGTTCATCGGAATCCATCCCATATAAGAAGCGAGACTTACTGCAAACATCGGCAGAAAAACCCGAAAACCAGTTGCAGCAGCTAAACCAATTCCGATAAAAGTACTGAGAACATAGGGTAAGTAAGGAATATTATCTAACATTTTTTGTAAAATTTATAGTTCATTCTCAACCAAATTTACAAAAAATGCGGGAATAAAAATATAATTTTATTTCTTTGATTCACAAAGTTTTACAAATTCTTTTTCGAGTTCCGAATAATGATTTGGTTTTTCGTTGGAAACCCAGAAAATCATTGATAAAGAATGAGTTCCGAATTTTTCAGTGAACAGTGCTTTGTTTAAACGGTAGCTTTCTCTTAGTAATCTTTTGATTCTGTTGCGGTCAACAGCTTTTTTGAAATATCTTTTAGAAACCGATACTCCGAATTTTTGGTTTGAAATCTTGAAATTTTCCTGTGGGGTTTTGTCTAAATCAATCGAAATGATTCTTAAATTTCCACACGATTGCCATTTTCCTTTTCCGAAAAGCAAATCGAGTTCTCTTTTTTGTTTGAGTTTTTCCTGTTTTGGATATTTTTGATTCAAAATTTTAATCGGATTTTATTCAGTACAAAAGTCAAATTGGATATTAAGGAATCCAAAAGTATGAAAAACTTATGATTGATAGAATATTTTACAAACTTTTGAAAAGTTCATCAAAATTACTCCCTTTAGGGAAAGGAAAATTAATTTTGATGAAATTTAAACATCAGTTTCAAAAATCGATGAAAAAAATTACTTAATTTTACTCGAAATAATCCGATATGAAAAAAAAATTTACAGAGAAACAAATTCATATTTTGGATGTCGCCGAGAAATTGATTGCCAAAAAAGGGTTTGAAGGAACATCGGTTCGTGATATTTCATCAAATGCGAATATTAATGTGGCGATGATTTCGTATTATTTTGGTTCGAAGGAAAAGATGATGTCTTATCTATACCGGTATCGTGTGCAGAAAACCCGTGAAAGTTTTGCGGAATTTGCAGAAATCATCAAAGAAGGAAAACCACAAATGCAGATGAAGGAATTGGTAAAATTTGTGGTAAATCAATTATTCAAATTCAATTATTTTCACGGGTTTGTTACGCAGGAACTTCGCCATACCGAACATTTGAAAGAAGATTTACTGGAGTTTTATACCACCTTTACCTCCAAAATAGATGAAGTCATCAAAAAAGGAGTTACTTCCGGTGCTTTTACCAACGCTCCGAAAGCAGAAGATATTCTTACGCTGATTATCGGTTCGTCTTTATTCGTTATCCGCAACAAGAATTTTTATGAACTTTATGTTTCGGGAAAGGAAGAAAATTATTTGCAGGAAGCAGAAAAAAAAGTATTGGCAAATCTTTTGGTAACCATTTTTTCGCTTTTGGGATACAATGCTTACTAAATTAAAAGTTAAATTATCATAAAAAAAAATCTATTGGTAAAAAAGTTATATTTTTGCAAACTGAACCGCAGAAATTTCAGATAAATTTTTCTGCTATATTTAATTTATGAAAAAATATTTAATTGTAATTCTTGCATTTTTTGTATTGTCGGCTTGTAACAGACAACAGGATTTGGCAATGAAAAGTGCAGATAAAGACTTTATCCTGAAAATTGCAAACCAAAAATTCGAGAAGAAAAAATGGAAAGATGCAATTGCTCTCTACGAAAGATTGTCTAATTTGGTTGCAGGAACCGATGATGCTCCGGAAGTGGTTTATCATTCTGCTTATGCCAATTATTATTCTAAAGCATATAAATTGGCGGGACATCAGTTCAAGAATTTTTCGGTAACCTTTCCTCAGGACAAACGAGCCGAAGAAGCAGCATATATGTCTGCATTGTGCTATTACCAAGGTTCTATGGATTACAATCTGGATCAAACAAGTACAAATCTTGCCATCAATGAATTGCAGAATTTCCTGAACAATTATCCGGATTCCGAAAGATCGAAAAACATCAACCAATTGATTGATGAGCTTACTTACAAACTCGAATTCAAAGCATACGAAAATGCAAAGCAATATTACAAAATGGCAGATTACAAAGCTGCAAATATTGCATTTGAAAATGTGCTGGAAGATTTTCCGAGTACAAAACTCCGAGAAAAAATATATGATTACATTCTGAAATCGAGATACGAACTTGCCGTAAATTCTGTTTACGACCTGAAGAAAGACCGAATCGAAAACGCACTTTCTTTTACAAAACAAGTGGAAAGAGAAACTCCCGATACCGAAAATGCAAAAACCGCATCGGAACTGAGAACTAAACTTTCTAAAGAAAAAGAAAACTTTTTAGAACTAGAGAAAAAAGTAGAGGAAAGGAAAAAAGAAATTCAGGATAAAATAAAAGCCGAGGAAGCAAAAGCAAATCAGGAAATAAAAGATTAAAAATCAAAGCATTCTTGCAATATCTTTTACAAACCGAAGATAATTTGTACATTTGCAAACTCTAAATATAACAACTACCAAAATGAGCGTAAAAGATTCTAAAGCCGAAATAAGCACGATTACTTATGACAAAGACAAAATAGAAAGCAAGGTGGGTTCTATTTATGAAGCCATTGTGATTATGGGAAAAAGAGCAGAACAGATAAACGCTGAAATCCGCTCCGAACTTCATAGTAAACTAGATGAATTTGCGGTGCATAATTCTACTTTGGAAGAAGTTTTCGAAAACAGAGAACAAATTGAAATTTCCAAACACTACGAAAAACTTCCGAAACCAACCTCCATTGCAATCAACGAATGGTTAGATGGGGAAATCTATTTCAGAAAAACAGAAGAAAGAAACTAATTATTTTTTCTTAATTATTATAATAAAAGCCACAAAAGAAAATATCTTTTGTGGCTTTTATTTTAAAAAAATCCATTCATTTTTTGAATGAATTTTTTAAACTAAATTTTTAGTTTTAGCAATATTCTTCGTAAGCAGCTTGTAGATTTGCTGCAATTGCTCCCGCCGGATTTCCTTCGATATGATGTCTTTCCAGCATATGAACCAATTCGCCATCCTTGAAAAGTGCCACACAAGGAGAACTCGGCGGAAACGGAGCCAAAAATTTTCTTGCTTCTGCAACAGCTTCCGTATCGAAACCCGCAAAAACAGTAGTTAAATTATCCGGTTTTTTATCGCCCGTCAAAGAATAAATCACTCCCGGTCTTGCTGCTCCTGCTGCACATCCGCATACGGAATTAATCATCAAAAGTGTTGTTCCTTCTTTTTTTATGGCATTATCAACTTCTTCGGGAGTTGTCAAATCGCTGAAACCTTTATTGGTAAGTTCGCCTTTCATCGGCATTACTAATTCTTCTGGATACATATCTTTATAATTTAAAAATTAGACATTTAAAATTCTCTGCAAATTTAATCAATTAAAATTTGATTTTCCCCCAAAATCATCCTATCAAAACGATACCGAAAATCTATTGGGATTTATTCGATTTGAAGAAATCCGGCGTTAATGATGATAATGGAATTTCCGCTCCGATTCTGATCTGGTTAAACGGAAAATGTTTGATGCCGTGTTGATATTGCAGGAAATAAGTATTCTTTTTGGCAAAGTAATTAAAGCGCGATGCAAAAATCACGGGTTTGTTTCCATAATCGGGAGTTCTTCTCAACCATCCGAAATATCCTGCAAAGGTGTTTTCCCAACCGATTTTTTTGTTTTTCAGAATCAGTTTTGCACCATACATTATGGCATCGTCTTGTACATTGAGTCCCGGTGTTTGTACATCCCACGAGAAAAATCCCAGATTTCCGACAAACCGTATTTCTTTTAAAGTTTGGTTTTCCAAAAAGACGGATTTTCCGATTTCGGTATCGAAATAATATCCGGCGGTATCAAAGAATCTTCTATCCTTGAACTGTTTTCCGGAAGCAGTTTTCAGCGTTGCATTGAAAATAATTGAGGGGCTGTATTTTTTCTCGGAAAGGATTGCAATTCTTGTTTGTACATAAAAATCTCCACTCGCTGTTCCGGAATTTCCCAGCAACATATTTCTCCTCGTTTTTACCTCATCTGTAACATTATATTTCTCAAAAGGAACACCCCAGAATTTTATCGAAACTTTTTCGGGAATCAGTGGGATTTCGGCTTTCAGGAGCAAACTTTGCGTTTGATCTCCGTAACCGAAATAGTAATCTCCGATAAACGATAAAGTTGTTTTGTCGGGGATTTTCGCCTCCGTAAATTCAGGAACGGGATTCGCATTCGGACCGAACCAGTTTGTCGTATGATGAACCAGCGTTTGAGATTCAGCAAATATCATTGCGAAAAGTGATGAAATCAGCAGGATTTTTTTGGAATAGTAAAAAGTTTTCAATGCTTTAAGTTTTTGAGTCTGTTTAATCTTATGTTTTAGCACATTAGAAATCAATAATTAGAATTATAAAAAGTTTCATCCTTCGACAAGCTCAGGACAGGCTAAGAACACCTTAGATTGAAAATCTATGATTTTCATCTTTGTGGTCTGATTATTTTCAAAGTTTTAATCTAAATCTTATGTGGTTTTAATCAAGTTCTTTATTTTAAGAACAAAGTTACAAAAAAAACAACCCGAAAAAATATTTCAGGCTGTTCATCAAATCGATATGCAAATTTTGGATATCCTTTTTTATATAGATGATAATTGATGAATGAGAAAAAAATCAATTATCATCTATCATTTATCAATCATCAATTATACCTATGAAAGTAATTTCTTCGCCATTTCGGAAATGCTTTTTCCGTCGCTTTTCCCGGCAAATGTTTTGGATGCGATTCCCATTACTTTTCCTAAATCTTTCATTGTTTCCGCTCCTGTTTCGGTAATGATTTTCTTCATTTCAGTTTCTAATTCTTCCGCAGTAAGTTGTTTTGGCAAAAATTTTTCGATGATTTTCATTTGTGATTCTTCTACTTCTGCCAAATCATTTCTGCTTTGAGCGGTAAACTGTTCATAAGAATCTTTTCGCTGTTTTATCATCCGTTGCAAAATCGCAATTTCCTGTTCTGCGGAAACTTCCGCTCCTTTTGCTTCGGTTTTCAGTAATAGGATTTGCGATTTTACGGCACGAAGAGAATCGAGAGCAATCTTGTCTTTTTCTCTCATCGCAGTTTTTATCGCTTCGCTGATGGTGTTTTCTAAGTTCATTTTTTTTATTTACCAATTTAATAATTTACCAATGTAACAATTTACCAATGTAACAATTTTTTGTTACCTGTAATATGCTTGATTGTTACATTTTTATATTGATAGATTGTTACATTAATCTACATCTTTATTCAAAAACTTGTTTTCTTTCAACTGCATTTTCCCGTCGTTTTCGAGAAGAAAAGTATTGATGTTCTGCTCCGAAGCATTCTGCTCATTGATTGAAATATTTTTTCTTCTAAAAGCGGGAATATTTTCAAAATCGTTTTCCTCATCGAAGTTTTGATATCTTGAATTGAATTCCTTCAGCTTATCTCTTCGTTCCATCACTTTGTCGTTTCCAGAGGTTTTGCTGATGAAAGTGAAATCATCTTCAATCTCAAATTTTCTCAGTTCATCTGTGGTTTCTATTGACTCTTCCTCCACCTTCGTTTCTGTTTTCTGAACCGGTGTTTCTTTGATTTCTGCTTTCGGTTGTGGTGTTTCAACTTTCAGCTCCTCAATCGGTTCGTTTGCGAAAAAACTAAATTCGATGGGTTTTTCTTCCGAAAAAGAAGTGGGATTTTCTTTCGGGGTTTCTGTAATTTTTTCTTCGGTTTCAAAAGTGAAAGATTGTGATTCAGGCTCTTCGTGTAAATCTTCTTCAAAAGAAAGCAAACCTATTTCCGGAGATTCTTCTTCCGTATTTTTTTCTTCTTCTGCATCGAAAAATTTAATTTCCGCAGGAACTTCTTTTTCAATAGTTACTTTTTTCTCGGCAGTTTTTACTTTAAATTCGGGCGTTTTGAAATCATCTTCATCATCTAAAACAAACAAACTTTTTCCCGAAAAATCTTCTTTCGGTCTTTCTTCTTTTTCGGCTTTTATTTTTGAAGGAGCATCGTGTTTTGTTTCGATATGGTCGCTCAAAGCAAATTTTATTTTTTCGGCAGTTCCCGAATGTTTTTGATGGTCTTTTGCAAAACCGGTTGCAATTACCAAAACACTTACTGCATCGCCCAATTCTTCGTCTGAACCAACTCCGAAAATAATATCGGCTGTGTTTCCTGCTTCTTTCTGGATGTGATCCATAATCACGCCGATTTCGTCCATCGTAACTTCTTCCGAACCACTTCTGATAAGGAGAAGAACATTTTTCGCTCCGGTAATTTTATTGTCATTTAATAATGGAGAATCCAATGCTTTTTTCACGGCTTCTTCGGCTTTGTTTTCTCCGGAAGCAATTCCGTTCGACATTAAAGCAGTTCCGGAATTTGCCAAAACGGATTTTGCATCACGGAAGTCAATATTCACATCGAAATATCCGGTAATTACTTCTGCCATTCCTTTTGCGGCATTGGTAAGAACTTCATCGGCTTTGGAGAAACCGGATTTGAAACCGAGATTTCCGTACTGTTGTCTTAGTTTATCGTTATTAATGACAATCAAAGAATCTACATTATTTCTCAGTTTTTCCAATCCCATATCGGCTTGATCCAATCTTCTTTTTCCCTCGAAACTGAAAGGAATGGTAACGATTCCCACCGTCAAAATTCCCATATCTTTTGCGATTTTTGCAATAACGGGAGCTGCTCCGGTTCCGGTTCCACCTCCCATTCCTGCAGTGATGAAAACCATTTTGGTATTTTGTCCCATTGCTGCTTTTATCTCTTCGATGCTTTCGATGGCTGCTTTTTCGCCAACTTCGGGATCTGCTCCTGCTCCCAATCCTTCTGTGGTGGAAATTCCGAGCTGTACTTTGTTGGAAACCGGATTGTTGTCCAATGTTTGTGCATCGGTATTGCAAATCACAAAATCCACTCCGTGAATTCCTTTTTCGTACATATGTTTCAGAGCGTTGTTTCCGCCGCCTCCAACTCCGATGACTTTGATAATCGATGAATTTCCTTTTGGCAAATCAAATGAAAATCCGTGTGTATTTATATTTTCCATAATATTATAATTGATGTTTGATTAATGATGTTTGATTTTATTCGACTTCTTCAAAGAATTTTTTCACACTTTCCATTATTTTCTGACCGATGGTGAGTTTGTTTCTTCTCTTTTCGGCATTTTGGGAAATTATTTCTTCTTCTGTTCGGAATTCCGGAGATTCATTAGTAATGTTATTCTCCGCTTTTACAGCTTCGTTTTTCTCTGTAATTTCTTCGATGAGTTCGGTTCCGGTTTTCTTGTCACGGATTTTCAGACTTTCCATTAATAAACCGATGGAAGTTGCAAATTCGGGACCTTTTAAATATTGGTTTTTATCATTTGCAACATATTCATTGGCAAAACCGATTCTGCTATCGAAACCCGTCGTATAATTCGCTAACTGACGAAGATGACGAAGATTGGAACCTCCTCCTGTAAGTACAATTCCTGCAATCAGTTTTTTCTTTTGTTCAAACGCTCCATACGCTTTCAGTTCGGTATTTACCATTTCCAGGATTTCTTCAACTCGTGCATTTACAACCTGTGCTAAAGTTTTCAGGGAAATTTCTTTGTCGGGTCTTCCGTGCAATCCGGGAATGGTAACGAAAGTGCTGTCTTTTTCCAGTTCGGGAACAGCAGAACCGAATTTCACTTTCAGTTGTTCTGCGTGTTTTTCGATGATGGAACAGCCTTCTTTAATATCCTCGGTAATAATTCCGCCACCATAAGGAATTACACAGGTGTGACGAATGATGTTGTCTTTAAAAATTGCAATATCCGTTGTTCCGCCTCCAATATCTACAATCGCAACTCCTGCTTCTTTTTCTTCTTTGGTAAGAACCGCTTCGGAAGAAGCAAGAGGTTCCAAAGTAAGAGCTTCCATTTCCAGACCTGCTTCACGAACGCAACGTGCGATATTTCTGATGCTTCCCATTTGTCCTACAACGACGTGGAAATTTGCTTCGAGCCGTTTTCCGTGCATTCCTACAGGTTCCTGAATTTCGCCTTCGGAATCCACTTTATATTCCTGTGGAAGAACGTGGATGATTTCTTCTCCGGGAAGCATTACCAGTTTTTTTACCTGTTCTTTCAGCTTTTCGATGTCTTCTTCGGTAATGTATTTGTCGGGATGTTCTCTCATAATATAATCCGAATGTTGAAGGGAACGAATGTGTTTCCCTGCAATTCCTACCGTAACTTTGTAAATAGGAACACCTGAACTTGACTGTGCTTCCGCAACCGCAGTTTTGATGGACTGAATGGTTTGTGAAATATTATTCACAATTCCTTTGTGCACCCCTAAACTCTTGGCTTTTCCAACGCCGAGAATTTCAATTTTTCCGTGGGCGTTTCTTCTTCCGACAATTGCCACAATCTTTGTGGTTCCAATGTCGAGACCTACTGAATACTCGTGATTTTCCATTTATATGTCGATTTGATTTTATTCTATTTTAATTTTTACTTTCGGTTTTGTTTCCGGTTTTTTGTCGGAAGCAGTTGGTTTTTCTTTTACAACTTTCGGTTTTTCGGTTTTTTCTTTTTTTGTGTTTTCTTTCTTCTCGGTTGGTTTCGGAGTGGTGCTTTTCTTTTCGCTTCGTTCCACTTTGTTTACAGAGACAGGTTTCGATGTTGTGACTTTCGGCTTTTCTTTTGGTTTGGTTTCGGTTTTTTTGACGATTGGTTTTGCTTCTTCTTTCTTTGCCGAAGTTGCAATAACTGGTTTCGGTTCCGGATTTCCTTTTTTCGGTACCGTTACCGGAATTTTCGCAAGTTCTTTTTTACCCACCAAAAGAATACTGTCGTTTTCTTTAAAATTCGGATTCAGCGTTGTAACAATCTGGTTATCATATTTTACCGAAACCTTATTGTACTTTTCCGAATCTTGGTGTATAAGGTGTTTTTCAACAAAAGTTTTGAAACCTTTTACTTTAAAATCTATCTTATCCAAATCGCCGATTTCTACCTTGAAATTCCCTTCGCTTGTCAAAAGGTTATAACTCTCTTTTTCCTTTGAAACCCCGATGAAATATTTCTTGCTGAAACTGTCTTTATTTATTTTATCAATGAGTTCTGCCAATTTTTGATATTCCTGTTTTTTCACTTCTCCTGTTACAAGCATACACGGAAAAGAATAGTTTTTTGAAATCGGAAATTCCACGCCTTTTTCATCAACATAGAAATCTTTTCCGTTATAATTTAATCTGAAAGCGGGAACTCTCTGTTTAATATCCAGATTCAGATTTCCGTTTAAATTCAGATAAACATTTGCACTGTCAATTTCAGGAATTTGGTTGAGCTTTTTCTCTAATTCGGGAATATTGATGTCGCCGATTCTTTTGGTCGGATTTGCTTTTTCCACGATTTCTCTCACTTCTTTCTCACTGATAAAATAAACCGGATTTTTGGTTTTTATCATATTGACGGAAATTTTTTCCATCGGTTTTTCATTAAATCTTTTCAATGAAAAACTCAGCAGAAATCCGAAAACGATTACCGTAACTAAAATTTTTAATATTCTGAATTTGTTTTTCATATATTTTTGTTGGAAGATGGAAGTTCACCGCATTCTGCCAAATTTTATTTTTTATTTAACCATTCTACAATCGGGTCATAAAGCGTATCGATATTTCCTGCACCAACCGTTAATAACACATCGAAATCTTTTTCTTTTATTTTATTAAAGGCGTTTTCTAAAGTTGAAACTTCCTTTTTTTCTAATTTAATTTTTTCTGAAAGCCAATCTGAAGTTACGCCTTCAAAATTTTCCTGTAATTCTCTTGCCGGATAAATATCAAGCAAAATAAGTTCATCGGCTTTGCTTAAGCTTTCGGCAAATCCATCGGCAAAATCTTTCGTTCTGCTGAACAAATGCGGCTGGAAAACGACCAGCAATTTTTTGTTCGGGTAAAAAGTTTTGATCGAACCAATCACCGCATTGAGTTCTGTCGGATGATGTGCATAATCGTCGATATAAATTTTTTCGTTATCGAAACGGTGTTTCGTGTATCTTCTTTTAATTCCTTTAAATGAGGCGATTCCACGTTTCAACGTTTCAAAATCAACCCCGAAATTATGGAGCATTGCAATGGCAACGGTTGCGTTTTCCACATTGTGGATTCCGGGAATTTCCCAAGTGAAATCTTCTATTTCTTCTGTCGGTGTATGGAAATCGAACGCAATTTTATCTCCGATTTCTCTGATGTTGTCCGAATAAAAATCGGCTTCTTCGTTTACAGCATAAGTTTTTGCAGGACGACCAATTTCAATTCCTTTTCTCACAAAAAGCTGGTCGTTTTCCGGAACCAAATCTGCGAAATCCCTGAAACCTTTTTCAATCGTTTCTTTGTCGCCGTATATATCCAAATGATCTGCATCAATGGAAGTAATTGCAGCCCAATCCGGAGAAAGGTTGAGGAAACTTCTGTCGTATTCATCGGCTTCTACGACTGAAATGTCATTTCCGTTGAACAGGAAATTCGATTTGAAATTCTCGGCAATTCCGCCCAAAAAACAAGAAAAAGAAAGATTGGCTTCTTTGCA
>CAYSQR010000012.1:16529-26400 GCA_964433195.1 uncultured Kaistella sp.
TGCAAAGATGTGCCACCAAAGACGAAGTCGTAGTTTTTCCGTGAGTTCCTGCAATGGCGATGCAATCTGTATTTTCGGTAATCAAACCGAGAACTTTTGCTCTTTTTAAAACCGTGAAATCATTTTCATTAAAATAATTGAGAATATCCAGTTTTTTAATTGCGGGAGTAAAAATAACCAGCGTATTTTCTTTGTCTAAATTTTTGATTTTATCATTAATGACATCTTCAAAAACAATATCAATTCCTTCTGAAATCAAAGCGGAAGTAAGCTTGGTTTCGGTTTTGTCATAACCCAAAACATTTTTCCCGATGGAATGGAAATACCGTGCAATCGCACTCATTCCGATTCCGCCGATTCCGATGAAGTAGAAGTTTTGATATGTTTCTAAAGGTTTCATTTCGTTTTTGGTTTCAAGTTTCAGGTTTCAAGTTCGTCATTGTGAGGAACGAAGCAATCTGTTCTTTAGGTTTTATTATTGATTTCGCCACTTCGTGGCTTGTTAAGTTTTTAAATTTATTGTTTTTAAAATTTCATCCACAATCATTTCCGTAGCTTTTGGTTTTGCGAAGAATTTTAAATTTTCACTCATTTCTTTTCTAAGGTTTTCATTTTCGCAGATTTCCACTAAAGTGTTCCAGAATTTTTCTTTCATTTCGGAGTCTTTTACCATTCTCGCCGCATTTTTTTCAACTAAAGTCATCGCATTTTTGGTTTGATGATCTTCTGCCGCAAACGGAAACGGAACCAGCAGAACCGGTTTTTCAGCAACCGCCAATTCCGAAATCGCAATTGCTCCTGCTCTGGAAACAATGATATCTGCTGCGGAATAAGCGAGGGACATATCTTTTATAAACTCGTTGATTTGTATTTGGTATTTAGTATTTGGTATTTGGTTGTCGGATTTTCCATCAACTGACAACTGACAACTATCAACAATTTCTGCATAATCCAACTTTCCGGTTTGCCAAATCAGCTGGTAATTTTTCGATTTTAAATTGTCTAAATTGTCTTTCCAGCCGTTGTTTAAAGTTCGTGAACCGAGAGAACCACCTACAGAAAGAATTGTTAATTTGTTTTTATCTAATCCTAATTTTTCTTTTGCTAAATCACGGTCAATCAAATCGGTAATGATATTTTGGCGGATTGGATTTCCGAGGAAAAAAGTTTTCGTTCCGTGGAAAAAATTGTCCATATTTGGATATGCTGTAAAAACCGCTTTTGCTTTTTTTGCATTGAAAACATTGGTTTTTCCCGGCAAGGAATTCTGTTCCTGGATGAAAGTCGGGATTCCCATTTTTGCGGCAATATACAAAGCGGGTCCGCTTGCAAAACCACCTGTTCCGACTGCAAAATCGGGTTGGAAATCTTTAATGATTTTTCTTGCTTTCACCAAACTGGAAATAATTTTGAAAGGAAGTCCGAAATTTTTCAGAAGATTTCCTCTGTCAAATCCCGCAATGTTTAATCCCACGATTTTATAACCCGATTGTGGTACTTTTTCCATTTCCATTTTTCCGTTTGCACCAATGAACAAAAATTCAGCATCCGGAAATCTTTTTTTGATTTCATCGGCAATAGCGATTGCAGGAAAGATGTGTCCTCCTGTTCCGCCGCCGCTTAGTAAAACGCGGATTGCTTTTGGCTTTTGGCTATTTGCTGATTGATTGTTCATACTTTTTTTATCATTGATAAGAGATGAATGATTATTAATTATCATTCATCAATAATCATTTATTTTTTACGCTATATCATTTATTTCTTCAATATTTTGTTTTTTTCCCATTCCTTCTTCATCGTAAATCTGAATTCTGGAGCTTACATTCAGGATAATTCCCAATTGGATGTATGTTACTAACATAGAGGTTCCGCCGTAACTTATCAACGGCAACGGTTGTCCTGTAACCGGAATCAGATTTACCGCAACTGCAATGTTTACCGAGAGCTGCACGAAAATCATTATTCCCAAACTCAGCACCAATAAGCTCCCGAAAAAAGCGGGCATTTTACTGGCAATCATCACGATTCTGATAATCATTATTAAGTAAAGCGCGATTAAAACCAACGCTCCGAAAAAACCGTATTCTTCAACAATAATCGCGAAGATAAAATCGGATGCAGATTGCGGAAGCATTTGTTTCAAGGCAGATTTTCCGGGTCCCATTCCTGTAATTCCGCCGTGAACAATGGCAGCTTTTGCCTGCATTACCTGATAATTTTTTGCTTTCAGGTTTTCGTCATCAAGTTCTGTTGTTTTTTTGGAATTCGTGAAAGTTTCAACACGACTCATCCAAGTATGAACACGGTTGTTTTCAATTAAATCTGTTTTCAGAGCCAAAAACATAAAGATTCCTATTGCTACGGAAGAAATTCCGATGAATCCGAAAATGTATTTTTTGCTTAGTTGTCCGATTAACATTACCGCTAAAGAAACCATAAGAATCATTAAAGCAGTAGAACCGTTATCTTTCGCAACCAATACAAATACAAGCAAAACGGGTCCAAAAATATAGAAGATATTTTCTATCGGAAGTCGGTCTCTTTTAATTCTTTTGGTTAAATATCTGCACAGATAAACAATGAGCATTAAATAAGCAAAACTCGATGGCTGAAACGAAATCGGAGTTCCCGGAATTTTCAACCAACGAGATGCGGAAGCTCCGTCGATTTTTTGTCCGGTAAACATTGTTAAACCAAGAAGCAAAACCATAATTCCCAATAAAATACTGCTGAGTTTCCCGATGTGTTCGTATTTGAAAAAACCAACGCCTCTCATAATCGCTAAACCGAGAATCACGAAAAACAAATGCTTAATCAAATGCGAAGTTGTAGTCCCATTGTTTACGATATATTCTAAGTTTGAACTTGCGGAATACACCGGAAACACAGAGAAGAACGAGATTAATAAAATCACGCTCCAAAGGACTTTGTCGCCTTTTAACAATTCAAATTTGCTTTCTTTTTCTTCCATTCCTGATTCTAATGAATAATTAAAAATGAGTATTTCTAATTCTTAATTGTTAATTCGTTTAGCACTTCTTTTTTAAATTGGTTTCCCCGGTCTTCATAGTTTTTGAATAAATCAAAACTTGCACAACAAGGAGAAAGTAAAACCGTATCTCCGCTTTCTGCGATTGATTTTGAAATTTTCACGGCTTCTTCCATACTCGATGTACTGTAAATTAAATCTTTTTTGTTTTGAAAAAAATCTATAATCTTTTGATTATCAATTCCTAAGCAAACAATTGCTTTTACTTTTTTCTTTACCAAATCTTCTATTTCGGTATAATCGTTTCCTTTATCTGTTCCGCCTACAATCCAGATTGTTGGCTGTTTCATACTTTCCAAAGCGTAATACGACGCATTTACGTTGGTTGCTTTGCTGTCATTGATGAATTTTACTCCATTTATTTCTGCAACCTGCTCTAATCTGTGTTCTACTGCCTGAAAAGTCATTAATGAATTTCTGATGCTTTCGTTGCTGATTTTCAAGATTTTACCTGCGATTGAAGCCGCTAAACTATTGGCTACGTTATGATTTCCAACTAAAGAAAGTTCTTCAATTTTCATTGAAAACTCATCGTAAAGTTTCACCACAATTTTGTCATCATTTATAAATCCACCTTCCGATAATTTCAATTTTGTAGAAAAAGGAATCATTTTCGCCTTTATTTCTAATTTTTCCAAAAGACTCATACTCATTTCATCATCTTTATTATAAATGAAGAAATTGTCGTTTTCCTGATTTTCCGCAATTCTGAATTTTGCCAATGCATATTCTTCGTAATTGTAATTATATTGGTCGAGATGATCCTTACTTAAATTCAACAATAAAGAAATATGCGGTCTAAAGTTCTGAATATCATCTAATTGAAAAGAACTCACTTCCAAAACATAATAATCGAAATTTTCATCTGCAACCTGCTTTGCAAAACTTTTCCCGATGTTTCCGCCTAAACCGACTTTCAAATCATCATTTTTTAAGATATGATAAATGAGCGAAGTCGTCGTAGTTTTCCCGTTGCTTCCTGTGATTGCAATGATTTTGGCATCGGTAAATTCCGAAGCGAACTCAATCTCGGAAGACAAACGGATTCCTTTTTCCTGAATTTTCCTAATGATTTCGGCTTTTTTCGGAATTCCGGGCGATTTCACAATCCAATCTGCGGAAAGGATTTTTTCTTCGCTATGCTTTTCCTCTTCAAACTCGATTTCGTTTTCAATAAGTAATTTTTTATACTCATCACGCAGCTTTCCCTTGTCTGAAAGAAAAACTTCCAAACCTTTCTTCTTCGCAAGATACGCCGCTCCGAAACCGCTTTCTCCACCTCCTAAAACTGCTATTTTCATTTTTTCATTTTTTGTATGAATAAATTCATACCTTATAATATCGTTCGTTCCTACATTCCACGCATTTCATACGTGGCTATTCATATTGAACCTCTTCGAGGTTCGCTCTTTTCTCATCTCATTGGAATAAATTCCAACGCTATAATATCGTTCGTTCCTACGGAACTCACATTTTTATCTAACTTTCAACGTGATTAAACAAACAATTGCGAGCATTACTCCAATGATAATCATTCGGTTTACGATTTTACTTTCGTGGAAACCGCTTTTCTGATAATGATGATGAAGCGGTGACATTTTGAATAACCTGTTGTTTTGGGCATATTCTAACCCGTATTTTCTTTTTCTGTATTTGAAGACTGCAACCTGTAACATCACGGAAATATTTTCGATTAAAAATATTCCGCACAAAACAGGAATCATTAATTCTTTTCTTAAAATAATGGCTAAAACGGCAATAACTCCACCCAACATCAAACTTCCCGTATCTCCCATAAAAACCTGAGCAGGATACGTATTGTACCAGAAAAAACCGATGACCGCACCAACTAAAGCGAGTGCGAAAATCGTGGCTTCTCCCATATTCGGAAGGAACATAATATTGAGGTAATCCGCAAAAATGATGTTCCCCGAAATGTAAGCGAAAAACGACAAGGTAAGAAGTATGACGACACTTGTTCCTGCAGCTAAACCGTCGATTCCGTCGGTAATATTGGCTCCGTTTGAAACGGCGGTTACAATGAAAATAACCATCGGGATAAAAACAATCCACGACCATTCGTGGGCTTCTTCCGGAGTCATCCAAAATAAGATTCCGCTGTAATCGAACTCGTTGTTTTTAATAAAAGGAACGGTGGAAACAGTGGCTTTTTCTGTGGGCATAAAGTTGGTTTCCACATTATTTCTGTTCACTTCTTTTGCATCTGCATATTTTCTTTTTACGGTAATATCGGGATGGAAATACATTGTGATTCCGATAATCAATCCCAAACCGACTTGTCCGATAACTTTGAATTTCCCGCTTAATCCGTCTTTGTTTTTTTTGATTTTCTTTAAATAATCATCAAGAAAACCGATTGCACCCATCCAAACTACCGAGATTATCAGCAAAACGATATATACATTGAGGATTCTCGTGAAGAGTAAAACCGGAATGAGTGTTGCCAAAACAATGATCAATCCTCCCATTGTAGGAGTTCCCTGTTTTTCTTTTTGTCCTTCTAATCCCAAATCGCGAACCAATTCTCCCATTTGTTTGTTTCTCAGATAACTGATGATTTTTTTTCCGTAAACCAAAGCAATAATTAATGACAGCAAAACCGCCATTCCTGCACGGAAAGAAATAAATTTAAACATACCGATTCCGGGAATGTGGATTCCGTGAGCGGTGAGATATTCGTAGAGGTAGTATAACATAATTGATAGATGATGATTGATAATTGATAAATGATTTTATAAATCTGCTCCAATTTTTTTCTTGTAACTCGCTGTTACTTTCATAATTTCTTCCGCTTCGTTCTTTAAATTTTTAATTAATTCTATATTATTTGTCAATTTAATTTCTTCAATAATTTCTAACCAAAATACAGTTTCATCAGCTTCTTCGACAACGATACATAATTTTGCATATTTTTCTTTATTAGACCTCGCTCTACACATTGCTCTATAATTAGCGGCAACTGAACTGGAAGACCTGAAAATTTGCTTTCTGATTACCGAAACCTTATCTGAATAAGGCAATTCCGACAATTCATTAATAATTGATATTGCTAATTTTTTTGTTCTACTTGCAAAAACATTGTTGAAATCCATCGATTATCATTTATCAATTATCATTTATAATTACTTACTCATCAGATTTAAAAGTTCCATAATCGTTTCCTTATCATCAAAATGATGTTTCACTCCGTTTATTTCCTGATAATCTTCGTGTCCTTTTCCGGCAACGAGGATGATGTCTTTCGGTTCGGCAAATTTTATCGCCATCTTTATCGCTTCCTTTCTGTCAGGAATTGACGTGTATTTGCTGAAATTCTGCGGTTCTACTCCGGCTTCAATTTCTTTGATAATATCATTCGGATTTTCGGTTCTCGGATTATCGGAAGTGATGATTGCCAAAGTAGATTTCCTTGTCGCAATTTTTCCCATTTCGGGACGTTTTGCGTTATCACGATTTCCGCCGCAACCGAAAACGGTGATTAATCTTTCGTTCTTTGTTCGGATTTCATTGATGCTGTCCAAAATATTTTCCAAAGCATCGGGAGTATGTGCATAATCGACTACGAAGAAAATTCCGCCATCGGATTTCAGGGTTTCAAATCTTCCTTTTACTCTCGAAAGTTTTGAAATTGCCTGTAAAATATCTTCTTCGTGAAAACCTAATTCTACCGAAATTCCGAACGCCAAAAGCAAATTATAAACATTGAATTTTCCGGTTAAAGTCGTCCAGAATTCTTTTCCGTTAAAGTTTAAAAGCATTCCGTTGAAATCGGCTTCCAGAATTTTTCCGTGAAAATCTGCCATCGTTTTCAAAGCGTAGGATTTCTTTTTCGCTTTGGTATTTTGAAGAATGATGTTTCCGTTTTTATCATCCACATTTGTAATGGCGATTGCTTCGGGATTTAATTCATCGAAAAATCTTTTTTTGGTTTTCAGGTATTCATCAAAAGTTTTGTGATAATCTAAATGATCGTGGGTAATATTGGTAAAACCTGCAATTTTGAAATGTAAACCTTCGGTTCTGTTTTGGTGGATTCCGTGTGAAGAAACTTCCATAAAAGCATATTCACAACCAAGTTCAACCGCTTTTGCCAAAATTTTATTTAAAGTTAAAACATCGGGAGTTGTATGAGTTGACGGGAAAATTTCATCGGCAATTCTGTATTCTACGGTGGAAATCAAAGCAGATTTGAATCCTAAATTTTTGAAAATATCAAACAACAAAGTCGTAACCGAAGTTTTTCCATTTGTTCCGGTAACTCCGATTAAATCTAATTTTTCCGATGGATTTCCGTAAAAGTTGGAAGCCAATTGTCCCAAAGTTTTGGAGGAATCTTTTACTTTTACATAAGTGACTTTTTCATCAAAATTTTCCGGTAAATTTTCGCAAACGATAACTTTCGCACCTTTTTCAATGGAAGAATTAATGTAAGAATGTCCGTCGGAAACCGTTCCTTTCACGGCAACATACAACGAACCATCAACAACTTTTCGGCTGTCGAAAACGATTTCTGAAACTTCGGGATTTTTATTTCCGTAAATTTCGAGAACGGGGATTCTGTTTAATAATTCTTCTAAAAACATTTACCAATATTTCGGTGCTTCGCACCTTTTTTATTCTATAAATTTATTCTACCGATATTTCGTGGCTTATTAAAATCCTTCGGATTTTGGACAAGTCGCGACTTGTCCTTACTTGGCTCTTTTAGTTTTGCAATGTCAGATATATTCTCTGGTTTTTATTTATTACGGTTCCTTCCAAAGGAAACTGTTCTTTTATTTTTCCAACTCCTTTAAAATCAACTCGGTATCCTTGATTTTCTAATTGCGGAATGATGTTTTTCCCGATTAATCCGACTACATTTGGCATTTGATTATCGTTTATCGCAACGGTTACATTGGGTTCTGTCATTTTGCTCAGATCCACTTTTTTATCGACCAGCATTTCATATTCAATATTTTGCGGGGTTTTCAGAAATGTTTTTCCGGCGATTTCTTTAAAAACGGGAGCAGAAACGGTTGCTCCGTAAAATCCTTTCGAGTTATCGGGTTGGTTGATCATCACGATACAGGTATATTTCGGATTATCGGAAGGGTAAAATCCCGCAAAACTTGCTTGGTATTTCGCAGGACCCGGTTTCCAATATTCAAATCTTGCGGTTCCGGTTTTTCCCGCCATTTTCAGATTCGGGGTAAAAATACTTTTTGCAGTTCCTTTTTCCACGGCTTTTGTGAGCGATGTGGTCATTAATTCTATTGCTTTTTGTGAAGCCATTTTCTTTACCATTGTTTGTGGTTTTGCTTCATACAAAATTCTTCCGTCTTTCATTATTTTTTCGATAAAAAGCGGTTTCAGCATTTTTCCTTTGTTGGCAATTCCGTTGTAGAATGTAGTGAGTTGCAGCAAATTAAACCTCGATGAATAACCATAAGAAATCGAAGCGAGCGTTGCAGCGTTCCATCTTTTATCTTTTGGAGTTACAATGTAGGGTTTTGTGATTCCCGGTAATTCGATGTCCATTTTATCGAACATTTTCCATCTTCTTAAATGGTCGAGGAAAACTTGCGGTTTATCTGCATAAAATTTAGTAATCAATTTTGCAGAACCTACGTTGCTCGATTTTGCCAACACATCGGAAATCTCATAAGTTCCGCCACCGTGACCATCTGAAATTCTTTGTTTTGCATACGTCCAGATTCCGTTTCCGACATTTACCGTTGTATTTTCGTCAATAAAACCATCATCCATTGCGGCGAGAAGCGAAACGGTTTTGAAAGTAGAACCCGGTTCCGATGCGTCTTTCAGGGCGTAATTGTAAGCATCGACATAAATTTCCGGTTCGGTTCTGCGAAGATTTACCATTGCTTTCACTTTTCCGGTTGCAACTTCCATTACGACAACACAGCCGTGATCTGCATCAAATTTTATCAGTTGTTTTTCCAAGGCGGAATGTGCAATATCCTGAATTCGTAAATCAATAGTGGTATAAACATCTTGTCCGTCAATGGGTTCTTTTACTTTCCAGTAATCGATTGGTTTCCATTGACTTGAGTTTACTCTTTGTTCCAAACGGGTTCCGCTGGTTCCGGTTAAATATTTTGAAAATGCACCTTCAAGTCCGGATTTTGCAATTCCATTGTCCATCCCGATTGTTCCTGCTCCGATTTGTGTGGTGGCAAGTTCTCTTTTGTAATTTCTGTCCACAATGAAACCGCCTCTGTTTTTACCTTTATTGAAAATGGGGAATTTTCGGAGCCGGTCATAATCATCGAAATCAAGACCTTTTACAAAAGAATAATACTGGTTTTTTGCTTTCTTTTGCTGATCGAGCCGATCCTGAAAATAGCTTCTCGGTTTCCCCAACATTTTCGACAAAGAATCGGTTAAGGTTGCAATATTATTGGAATAAACGGTGTCTTTAATGGTTTTGAAATCGATATAAACATCGTATCTCATTACCGTTGTTGCCAAAATAGAACCGTCGGAAGCGTAAAGATTTCCTCGAGCAGCATTGAGTGTTGCTTCCCGATAATTTTTATTGATGTAATCGTCTTTGATTTCCTGAACATTGGTGTTTTGCAAAATGATGATTCTTCCCAAAAACACCATAAATAAAATGGAAGCAAACCCTGCAAAAAGGTAGCCCCATCTCAAGGTCATTGAGCGTTTTTTTTCAAATTCATTTTGTACCGCCATCTGTACTGTCTAATTTTATCAATAATTTATGTGGATGATTTTCTAATGACAACAAGGAATCCTGCACCATTTCTTTTCCTAATTCCGATTCTAATTTTACTTTTA
>CAYSQR010000013.1:0-7526 GCA_964433195.1 uncultured Kaistella sp.
ATTATGAAATTAATATTTTAGAACTCGGTTTCGGAACAGGTCTTAATGTTTTGGTAACAATTGATGAATTTTTGAAAACTGATAAAAATCATATTATCCATTATTTCACGCTCGAAAAATATCCCGTAAACGAAAGCGAAGTGAGCGAATTGGGATATGATTCTTTTTTTGATGATGAAGATATTAAGAAATCTTACCGGAAATTACACGAATGTGAATGGAACAAAAAAACGGAAATTTTACCAAACTTTTATTTTACCAAGTTTCACAACGATTTTTTTGAATTAAAAAATCTCGATTTACCGAAAGTGAATTTGGTTTATTTTGATTGTTTCGGAGCGAGAGTGCAACCTGATTTATGGGAAAAACCATTGTTTGAGATGGTTGCAGATAAAATGGAACTAGGCGGACTTTTAACGACTTATTCCTCCAAAGGAAGTGTCCGCAGAATTTTGCAGGAACTGAATTTCAGAGTAGAAAAAAAAGACGGACCTCCCGGAAAACGGGAAATGATGAATGCGGTTAAAATAGAGAAAAGTGAAAAGTGAATAGTGAGTTTAAAATATGAGCTATTGTTAAATTAAAATGGATATCTTCTTAAACCTTGTAAACCTATAAGGTTTGAATCAGGTATTATTTTCATAAAACTATTTTAAATTAACAATACCAAATATGAAGCTCGAAACTCGAAACCGTGAAATGATAGGAGAGTTGTAAATGATAAATTACTACATTTGTAATTCATCATATGAACTTAAAACCTATTGTGTATTTAGGAAAAAAATATAAATGATTGATTATCTGTACTTTTGTCTTGATGCAAAAGTACCAAAAAATCAAGACTGGAAACTCGGCTAAAAATTAAATTTAAATTCTAAAATTTCCAAAACTCGGGCGGAAACAAGATTTGTTCAGAAAGAAAGTTTTTGCCGCCACTCGAACAGTGGAAATTTTTTAACGAATTTAATTTCAATTTTCTTAACGCCTCCGTTTCCTAAGTCACTATAAAACAATACATAAAAAAGCACTTTTTAAATGCACAACAAGATAACCTAAAATAAAATTTGGTAATGATTGATAAGATAAACATCAGAATTTATGCAGCCATTGTAAAGGACAGGAAAGTTCTGGCTCTTCACGAAGAATATGCAGGAGATTATCTGATGAAATTTCCCGGTGGTGGTTTGGAATTCGGGGAAAGTGTACTGGAATGTCTTCAAAGGGAATTTGCCGAAGAACTGAATGTAAAAATACAAAATATCGAACATTTTTATACACAGGAAGATTTCTTGGTTTCAAGATTTCGGGAAAATGAGCAACTTTTAAGCATTTACTATCTCGCTGAAATAGTCGATGAAAGTGAACTCTTGATTATGGATCCGTGTATCGAAAAAACAGAATGGATTTCCCTCGATACCGAAGAAAATCCATTTCCTTTACCAATTGATAAAATCGTTTTTGAAAAACTGAAAAAAAGATTTTGAAAATTTGTTTTAATTTTTAACCAAACGCATTAATTCCCGTAATATCCATTCCTGTAATCAGCAAATGAACATCGTGTGTTCCTTCGTAAGTAATTACAGATTCGAGATTTGCAGCGTGACGCATCATAGGAAATTCTCCCATAATTCCCATTCCGCCGAGAATTTGCCGTGATTCTCTTGCGATGTCGATTGCCATTTTCACATTGTTTCTTTTCGCCATCGAAATATGAGCTGGACTCGCTTTGTGTGCATTTTTCAGATTTCCCAACTGAAGACAAAGCAACTGTGCTTTGGTTATTTCGGTAAGAAATTCTGCCAGTTTTTTCTGCTGCAACTGAAAAGAAGCAATAGGTTTTCCGAATTGTTTTCTTTCTTTGGAATATTGTACGGCGGTGCAATAACAATCTATCGCAGCTCCGATTACACCCCACGAAATTCCGTAACGTGCAGAATTTAGGCAAGACAAAGGTCCTTTCAATCCTGTAACTTTTGGTAATAAATTTTCTTTCGGAACTTTCACATTGTTAAAAACCAGTTCGCCTGTTTTGGAAGCTCGAAGCGACCATTTATTATGGGTTTCGGGAGTAGTGAAACCATCGAAATCTCTTTCCACAATTAATCCCTGAATTTTTCCTTCTTCGTTTTTTCCCCAAACTACGGCAATATCACAAAGCGGAGCATTGGTAATCCACATTTTTGCACCATTCAGTAAATAATAATCCCCTTTATCTTCGAAATGAGTTTCCATAGAACCGGGATCAGAACCGTGATTGGGTTCGGTTAAACCAAATGCACCAATCATTTCACCCGATGCTAATTTTGGAAGGAATTTTCTTTTCTGCTCTTCCGAACCAAATTCATTAATCGGAAACATCACGAGTGAACTTTGTACGGAAGCAGCGGAACGAACCGCAGAATCGCCTCTTTCGAGTTCCTGCATAATCAATCCGTAAGAAATCTGATCCAAACCGGAACCGCCGTATTCTTCGGGAATATAAGGACCGAGTGCACCGATTTTCCCCAATTCTTTCATCAGATTCGGAATATCGGTATGGTTTTGTGCCGCATCATCTATTTTCGGCATCACGAAACTTTCTACCCAATCTCTCACAGATTGGCGGATAAGCTTGTGTTCATCGGTTAAAAGTTCGTCTATTAAATAATAATCGGGAATAGTTGTGAGAGGGTAGTATGACATAATTTTTTTGTTTGGTGGCTAAAATTAAGATTTTTCGGGAAAGTGAGAAAATTTTTGAACTAAAATAAAATTTAAAAATTATTTTCTGCTGAATTTCTTCTCGAAATCATTGCAATCTGTTTGTTTCAAAATTAATCCTTCTTCATATTTTATTTTCGAGTAATCTGTATAAGATGATTTATGACGGTCTGTTTTCTGTTCACCGATTCCTTCCTGAAGTGCTTCAATCTTCATCAGGAAATAAATTTCTCGTTCGGAAGTAATTCCTTCGGATTGAAAAGTATAGCTCAATTTCAAAGTATCTCCGTTTTGGTTTCCTATGATATCGCCGATTGTACTGTCTTTTTCGTGATTTTTGTAACGCATTCTTCCGGTAATTGTTCCCAGATTATCTTCCAAAGTCAGAAAAACAGAATCTTTTTCCGTTGCACCTATGTAACAAGTTTGTACGGTGGAAGATTCTATAGGTTCATCGGTTTCGGGAATGATGATGGAATCGGGTGGAGTAGTTTGTGCAAAATCCGTTTCTATCGGTTTTTTTTCGCAGCTTATCGTTGTAAGTATGATGAATACAAATAAAAAGTAACTTTTCATTATCGGTAGTAATTAAGGTATAAATTTAGGAAAAAAAATACAGAAAAATATATATTATGTTAAATAGAATTTGTTTTTTCAAATCTGTTATAATGAAATACAGACAGGATAGTTTGATTAAAGGATTTTTTCGTACACGATAAAATAATAATTCGTTACGAATCTTCGAAATGTTTTTTAAATTTAGAGATTAAAAATTCTTTCGAATATTTTGCAAATTATACAGATTTTTAACTTAATCATCTGTTAACTCTTTAAAATCATCTGGGAATTTATTCGTTGAGAATCTAATGGATAATTTTCATTTTTATATCTATGATGTTATTAGCAAAATGACGAGTAAATTAAATCTCTCTGAATTTTTAAAACTTGTGAGAATGATATAAAACGAGATTTTCAATAAATAATATGGTGCATAAATTGTACTAAGAGTTTAATTTTTATTTACAGTTGATTCTCAGCAATTAGGATAAATTTTCAATGAAAGCAAAATTCCTATAATTTATATTATGTTAAATTAAATATAATAACCAATACATTTACTCTCCTCAACAACATAATAAAAAAAACATCTAAAATATTATATACCTTAGATGCTCTCTTTTTGCTTACCACTAAAAATGTTCGTGAGAACTCGACGGTGGCGGAAATTTTCCTTTATTGGCTTCATCAATTTGTTGTGTTGCCGCCATAGAAACCACCAAATCATTCAGCATAGAACTTGCCGCACTTGGCGAATTTGGGAGTAAAACCAAATTGCTTCTGTTGTTTGCTCCAATCGAATGAAGCGTATCATAATGCTGTGTAACCACGATTAATGCAGATGCTTCCTGTGAACTGATTCCCGCTTCATTCAGCATTTTTACAGATTCTTCTAGACCTTTTGCAATTTCTCTTCTTTGGTCTGCAATACCTTGTCCTTGCAATTTTTTGGATTCTGCTTCTGCTTTTGCTACGGCAACGATTCTTATTTTCTGTGCTTCGGATTCGTATTCTGCGGCAGTTTTTTCCCGTTCTGCAGCATTGATTCTGTTCATTGCGTGTTTCACTTGTTCATCGGGATCGATGTCTGTAACCAACGCTTTGATAATATCATAACCATAACTCTGCATCGCTTCTTGCAGTTCTCCTTTTACGGCAATTGCAACGTCGTCTTTTTTCACAAAAACATCATCTAATTTCAGTTTCGGGACTTCTGCTCTCACTACATCGAAAACGTAGGAAGTAATTTGGTTTTCAGGATTTTCCAAGCGGTAATAAGCATCTCCAACTTGGTTTCGGATTACTTGATACTGCACAGAAACTTTCATTCTGATAAAAACGTTGTCCAAAGTTTTGGTATCAATAATCACATCCAATTGCTGGATTCTTAGATTCAAGCGTTTTGCAATCTGGTCGATAAACGGAATTTTAAGATGCAATCCGGATTGTCTTACCGAGTTGAATCTACCGAAACGTTCGACAATTGCTGCGGTTTCCTGCTTCACGGTAAAGAATGAGGCGAATAAAACGATAAGTCCGAAAAAGATCAATACACCAATGTATGTCATAATTTAATTTTTTTGTTTAACTAATATTTAATAATCACTTTTTAAAGATACAAAAAAATTAGGATTAATCATCCGAATAATATTGCTCTGAAATTTGTCGCCCGAAAATTACCAATCAGATTCCCTTCTTTTGGCTATCTGATAATCTACGGAAAATTTTCCCGGTCCAAATGCAAAAAGCAAAAGATACACCGAAAGATAAAGCAAACTCATCTCTCTTTTAGCGAAAGAATCTGAACTGTGCACAACCAATCCTGCAACGAACATCGTAATAATGAGAAAGAAAACGGCAATTCTTGTAAAAAGTCCGAGAATAATGAAAATAGAACATACAAATTCCGCAAAAACAGCAAAAATCAAAGATAATTTTTGTCCCATTCCGAGAAAGTCATAAAAATGGATTTCTTCACCGGAAAATAATTGCTGTAATTTTGGGAAACCGTGCGAAAGCATTGCAAATCCTATGAAAACTCTTACAACAAGCAAGATTATATCGGCGATATACGGATTGGATTTGGTGGACGTAAAATAATTCATATTCACATTATTTTATTTCAAAATTAATAAAAATCCTTTACATAACGGAAATTTTATATTTTTTGTCTATCGGTATCCGAAATTTTTTAAATCTCTTTCGTTTTTTCGCCAATCTTTTTTCACTTTTACAAACAGATTCAAATGAATTTTTATTGAGAAAAATTTTTCTAAATCGATTCTTGCTTCTGTCCCCACTTTTTTTATCGCTTCTCCTTTATGACCAATAATAATACCTTTCTGCGTATCCCTCTCTACATAAATAATGGAATCAATAAAGATTATCCCCTCTTTTTCCTTGAACATTTCCGTTACCACTTCTACGGAATATGGAATTTCTTTATCATAGTTTAAGAGGATTTTTTCGCGGATGGTTTCGTTCACGAAAAATCTTTCGGATTTGTCGGTAAACTGGTCTTTGTCGTAATACGGCGGATTTTCCGGCAACATTGATTTCAGTTTCGGCAAGATGATTTCCGTGTTAAAATTCTTCAGTGCAGAAATCGGTAAAATCTCTGCTTTCGGAATTTTCGTATGCCAAAACTCCATTATTTTTTCTAATTCTTCCTGATTGGAAACATCAATTTTATTAATGAGAATTAAAACCGGTACGGGAATTTTATTGAGTTTATCTATTAAAAATTCGCTCGGTTCAGCTTTATCGGTAATATCTATTATGAACAGAAAAACATCGGCATCCTGCAAAGAATCTTTCACAAAATCCATCATTTTTTCCTGCAATCCGTATTTGGGTTCCAAAACTCCGGGAGTATCGGAAAAAACAATCTGCAAATCGTCTTCGTTATAAATCCCGAAAATCCGGTGTCGTGTCGTTTGTGCTTTTTGTGTAACAATCGCCAACTTCTCCCCCATCAACTGATTGAGAAGCGTAGATTTTCCGGCATTCGGTTTTCCTACGATGTTTACAAATCCTGATTTATGATTATTCAAAAGTTTGAAATTTTAGGTTGACTTTTGTAATAAAAATATATCGGGAGTATCGAATGAAAAATTTCTTAAAAAAGTTGCTTTTTAATTAAAATTTTTGTATTAATTTTGTCATCAAAATTTATTAGTTATGAAAAAAAATCTACTTCTTCTCTCTTTCCTTATCACAGGAATTTTTTCTTTTGCACAGCATCCTCTTCTTTTGGGTAAAAACTGGCAAATTGAGAAAATTACTTTGGGAGGAAATTCCATTGATGTACCTGCAGAACCTGAAGCATTTTTTATTGATTTTAATAATGTTTTTTCCGGTTTTGCATTTAAAACGTCTGTTTGTTCAACCATTTTTGGTCCTGCAACTTATGCTTCAAGCAATGATGAATTTACGGTAACAAATATTAATACACAAAATGAAAACTGTAACAATACGAATGTAACCGATTTTCAAACTTCCTATTTTCTGTTTTTTACAAAAAATTCATCCGCACAGAATAAGTTTAATTATGATATTACAACTACGGATACGGGATACAAACTGGTTATTACAAATGCTTCCGGAGATATTGCCGATTTTAAATTTGTTACAACACCGGAAGTTCTAACTTCCAAAACGTGGATGCTGGAATCTCTCAATCTTGGAGGAATTCATTATGCAAAACCTTCTGAGTGGTTTGGAGGACACACTACTTTTGAAACGAATGGTGAATTTAATACTTCTTATTTTAATTCAAGTCAAGGTTCAATATCAAATTTAGCAAATCAAAATTTTAAATTATTAGGAATTTCAACGACTCTTGCAATGCACGAAAATGAGGTAATCAATAGTTTTGATGAAAAATATCACAGTTCTTTTTTACGAAATCCGGAAAATAATTGGGAACCTCATCATTTTTATACTTACACGATTTCTAATAATGGAAATACGCTTGTCATTACCAATAGCAACGGAGATTTTGCCACTTACAATGAAGCTCAACTGGCAACAAACGAAACGATAAAATCTTCTGTTAAAATCTATCCGAATCCAACGAGAGATGTTCTGAATATTTCCGGAAACGAAAAACTCAATTCACTTGTCATTACAGATTCTTCCGGTAAATTGATGATGAAAAAATTAGTAAATGGAGAAAAGCAAACCAACTTAAATATAAAGAATCTTCTGCCCGGAATTTATTTTTTAAATTTAAACAACAAAGAAATCCACAAATTCATAAAGCAATA
>CAYSQR010000013.1:7536-14501 GCA_964433195.1 uncultured Kaistella sp.
AAGCAATAGATTGAAAAACCGCAACTTATGATTGCGGTTTTCCTTTTTTATTAAAGTTTATATTTTCCTTACAACCGGCAATATTTCGTTTTCCATCAAACCGAATTCTCTTCTTTCTTCACTTGAAAATTTCCTTGAATAAAAATTTATATCTGGCTTAAAACCAATGCTTTTTAATCGGTCGAAATAATCCATTCCGTACCAACGAACGTGGTCGTATTGCCCGAAATGTTTCTGTCTTTCTTTCGGATTTTTAATGCTGAAATCTTCGTAGGTTTTCTCCAAAGAATTTTTCATCGGAACCTGAAAAATTCCCCATCCTCCTTTTTTCATCACCCGAAAAAGCTCGCTCATCGCTTTTCTGTCGTCTTCAATATGTTCTAAAACGTGATTGCAAAAAATTACATCGAAACTTTCGTCCTCAAAAGGCAAATCCAAAATATCGGCTTTTACATCCACAATCGGCGAAAACAAATCTGCAGAAGTGTAATCCAAATTCTTCATTTTCTTGAATCTTCGGAGAAATTCCTGTTCCGGTGCAATGTGCAGAACTTTGTAATTTTTGGTAAAAAAATCGGTTTCGTTTTGCAGATACAGCCACATTTGACGATGCCTTTCCAAACTTAATGTTCCGGGCGAAAGTGCATTTTCACGCTGTTTTCCGTAACCATAAGGTAAAAATTTTCGGTAAGATTTTCCATCAATTGGGTCGATAAATTTATCGCCTTTAAAAAACTGATAAATCAGCGGTCGAAGAAATATGCTCAAATTAATAAGCACAGGACGCGGAATTTTGTTAAGGAAAAATTTGGTGATTTTTTTCAAAGGAAATCCGATTTTTAAGAAGCGGCGAAGCCGCGATATGTTGGTAGATTATTTGGGTTATATAATGAGGAGCGAAGCTCCGAAATAGTGGTTCTTCAAATCAAATCATTAAAAATATATTCCTCATCAAATTCCACTTCAAATTTATTTAAAAACTCCAAATATTCTTCCCGAAACGATTTTTTATGATGATGACTTTCTTGATTATTAATATAATTAATTACTGCATTTATCTGAGATTTTCCGTAAGAAAAAACTCCATAACCTTTTTGCCATTCAAATCTTACCGGAAGAAATTTCTTCTCGTTAATCCATTTTGACGAATTGGATTTTACAATATTTACCAATTCCGATACCGATTGATGTGTACGGAAACCTATCAAAATGTGGATATGATCTTCTACTCCGTTTATTGCAAGAAGTTTGTGTTTATTATTTTGGATAATTCCTGTGATGTATTTGTACAACTCTTCTTTGAAATTGTGTTGTATCAAAGCATCACGAAATTTTACAGCGAATATGAGTTGTAAATGAATTTGAGAATATGTTGCATTAGATTCTGCCATTACCAATATATCGGTGCTTCGCACCTCTCTCACTATATTTTTGTAAAATCTCCACCAATATTTCGTGGCTTCGCCACTTTCTTAAAATCTGTATTTTCCAGAAACTACCAATCATACTGAAAAAAATCTTCCTCATCGCTCACAATTCCCAATGCATCATAAATATATTTAAACGTAGAAAGTAATACCGGTTTTCCTTTGATAATGGCTACATCGTGCTCGAAATGTGCAGAGGGAGAATTGTCTTTGGAAGTTACAGTCCAACCATCTTTATGGAATTTCACTTCGTGGGTTCCGAGATTAATCATCGGTTCTATGGCAAGAACAATTCCATCTTTTAGGACTTTTCCGCTACCTTTTCTTCCGTAGTTCGGAACTTGCGGATCTTCGTGCATTTTTCTTCCTAAACCGTGACCAACTAATTCTCTCACAACTCCGTAACCGTGTTTTTCGCAATATTCCTGAATCGCATAAGAAATGTCCCCTACTCTTTTTCCGCGTACACATTGCTCGATTCCTTTGTATAAAGATTCTTTGGTGATTTTCAATAGTTTTTTCTTTTCATCGGAAATTTCCCCGACTTCAAACGTATAAGCGTGGTCTCCGTAAAACCCGTTCATATAAACGCCGCAATCCACGGAAAGAATATCGCCTTCTTTTATGATGTATTCACTCGGCAAACCGTGTACAACCTGTTCATTAGGCGAAGTTTGAATGGTTTTTGGATAGTTGTACATTCCTAAAAATCCGGGTTCTCCTCCATTGTCTTTAATGAAATCGTGAGCCAATTTATCGAGCTTAATCGTTTCTAATCCCGGTTTTATTTCTTTGGCAATCATTCCCAAAGTTTTGGAAACTAATTGTGCAGATTCCCGCATTAAGCGGAGTTCGTCAAGCGATTTTAGATGTATCATTTTCTTTTATTTGTTGGATGATGGATGTTTGGTGTTGGATGTCGAATTGCAAAAACTTCCATCATCCAGCTTCTGACATCCTACCAAAATAGTCCTTTCTTCTTTTCTTTTTTCATTTTAGAATAAGGCAAAACTTCGTTTCCCTCGACACGAAATTCTATTCTGTCATTAATGATATTATAGATTTCGCCCCATCCCGGAAAACCACCGAGATTTCTGTCGTCAATAAATAAATCGGCATCAATTTTTCTAGATGCTTCTGCATTATCGAAAATCTCTCCTTCAAAACTTGAATTAACAGCATAAAATTCTACTCCGTTTTTTCTACAGAATTCTACGGCTTCTTCTAATGATTTCCCGTGACGATAGGTCCAAAGAATTAATCTATAACCTTCGCTTTGCAGTTTTTTCAGGGTTTCAAATGCAAAAGTTTTTGTTTTTCCTATTCCAGGATATGCGTCATCAACAATAGTTCCGTCAAAATCAATAGCAAGTTTTTTGTTGCTTTTCATCAATATAATTTTTGAATTTTGCAAATATAAGAAAATTAAAGAGTGATTGAATAACTCAACCACTCTCTGAAATAATAAATTTTATATAATCTGATAATCAAAAACTTTCGAATAAAAAAATCAGGATTTTATCCACTTAAATTGATATTGCAAATCCGGTGTTGCGATTCTGTCCGTAATTCTTTGTAGTCTTCCCGGAAGTTTCATTAAGTATTCTTGTGCTTTTTCGGCTTGTTCATTCAGTCCGGAAAGGTGCTCAATTTTCCAGTCTTTCAGAAGCTCACTTAAAATATTAATATAATCTTGCCCTGTGTAAACCATTGCTCTTTGTGCCGCATCTGAAAAATGTCCCCAAAGTTCCCCTGCTTTTTGTCCGGATTCACGCATCAAATGTGCAGGCATCACGATTTTTTTCCGCATCATATCTTCAAAAGCAAGCATCATTTCGGAAGGATCGAGTTCAAAAATTCTTGTTACAAAATGTTTGTATGCTTTTGCGTGTCTTGCTTCATCAGCTGCAATTACACCACACATTTTAGAAAGTTTTGTGTTGCCGGTTTGTTTGGCTAAAGATGCCACTCTTCTATGAGAAATATTCGTTGCGGTTTCCTGGAAACTGGTGTAAACAAAATTCCGGTAAGGATCCATAGAAGTCCCCAAATCGAATCCGTCCTGAATAAGATACTGCGTTGTAATTTCTATTTCACGCATATTTACTCTTCCGCAAAGATAGAGATATTTGTTGAGCAAATCTCCGTGTCGGTTTTCTTCGGCGGTCCAGCTTCTTACCCATTGTGACCAACCTGTTCTTTCTTCCTGATCTACTCCGTCTATTCCCATAATCCAAGATTCGTAGCTTGGTAAAGCTTCTTCTGTAATACAGTCGCCAATTAATGTTACGAATAAATCATAATCCATTTCACGAGCATAAGTTTGGAGTTCTTCCACCTCATATTTAAAATCTTCGGTTGAAGAATCGGGAAGAAAATCTGTCGGTTGCCAAATTTTTTCTACAGGAGTAAGGTAGGAAGAAATAAAATCTCCTACTTCTTTTCCTAAATTTCTCATCACTTCCAACCTCACTAACTTATTATACATTTTTGCTTTATTTTGAAACGCAAATATAGGTTAAAATATATTATTTATAACATAATTTTATAGATATAACCTATTATGCATTAGGAATTAATTTTAAATAGCTGAAATATTTTATATTTTTAGGAGGGTAAGAAACTACATCATTTTCAGATTGTTCACTTCAAGCTCCGTTAAAATTCTCCAATGTCCGCGTTTGATGTTTTTCTTGGTCAATCCTGCAAACATCACTCTGTCCAGAGCTTCCACTTCGTAGCCTAATCTTTGGAAAATCCTGCGGACTACTCTGTTCCAGCCGATATGGATTTCGATGCCGATTTCGTTTTTCGGTTTTCCTTCGATGTAGGAAATACTGTCCACTTCGGCAATACCTTCTTCCAAACGGATTCCTTCTGCAATGGTATTCAGATCGGCTCTGTCGAGCTTTCTGTCTAAAGTTACGTGATAAATTTTCTTCATATTAAATGAAGGGTGCGTTAGTTTTTTGGTTAAATGTCCGTCGTTGGTCAGCAAAATAACTCCCGTTGTGGAGCGATCTAATCTTCCGACGGGAAAAACCCTGTAAGGAGAAGCATTTGCAACCAGATCCATCACAGTTTTTCTGGCTTTTTCGTCTTTGGTTGTGGAGATATAACCTTTCGGTTTGTTGAGCAGAACATACACTGGTTTTTCGGGGGTAATTCCTTGTCCGTCGAAAATTACCTTATCGGTTTTCTGAACCTGATAACCCATTTCCGTGACCACTTTTCCGTTCACTTCCACCAAACCTTGCGTGATGAGTTCATCGGCTTCTCTTCGGGAACAAATCCCGGAATTTGCAATGTATTTATTAAGCCGGATTGTTTCTTTCGGAACTTCTTTGGAGATTTTGTCGAATCTTCTTTTCTGAACAAAAGAACGGGTTCTTTCGGCATCATCTTTTCGGTCAAAGGTTTTTTTAAATGGTTTTTTAGCACCGAATTTGTTATCTCCTTTTTCGTATTTATCTCTTGTGTCGAAAGATTTTCCGGTTCTTTTTCCTGCCGGTTTTCTCACTGTTCTTGCGATTGATTTTTCAAAAGATTTGGCTTCAGATTGTGACATCAATCTCGGTTCTCTTGCCGGTTTTGAAGTTTTTTTTTCTTCGGTATTTTTAGATTTTGGTGCACGGGAAGCGGCAGGTTTTGTTCTTCCTGTCGATGGTTTTGAGATTCGTGATGAAGAAATTCTCGGTCTTCTTGGTTTATCGTTTCTGTCCGTGCTCATTGTCTGAAATTTTTTTTGCAAAGATAGTGTTTTAAAAGATTAGAAGTTGAGAATTAAAACCTCTTGGTAATCCCGTCAAACAGCATCGCAAGAATCCCGATGAAAATCCATATTCTCAGGATATTCAGATTGATGAATTTTGAATATTTTCTTTTACTTAAAACCAGAATTATTGAAAATATCTGTATGAAAATACTTGCCGCGAAATAATAACTCATTATGCTATCTAAACCTCTTTTATAAATAATAAGCCCGGAAATAAACTGTACAAAAATCAGCAGTATAACAATAATTGTTTTCGTTACTGCAGAATTAAAAAAGTTGGGAATAGTAACATAACCGAAAACTTTATCGGCATTTTTCGTGAGGGTATCTTTGATAATATCAATAATGAGCATCATTAAGAAAATAAAAACCGCCATTAAAAAAACTTTCATCGAAAAAGTTCTATAATAAACAAGCATCCCAAAGAAAGGATAAAGCGTTAAACCAACGAAAGTTAAATTATTAATAATTAAAAGTTTACTCAATTTATGGCTGTAAAACCACATTAAAAAGAACATAAAAACCCGCACAGAAATTAATCCTGCAATTCCTAATGAAAATGAATTTAAGATTAAGTAAGCGTAAAGGAAATATTTTTGTTTAAGGAAACTTTGGAATCTGGTTCTGAATGGTTTAGTAAGCTGATCTTTTTCGCGGTCGTAAAACTGATTGATAATTCCGCCTGCTAAAATGCTTAAAACGGTGCAGAAAATAATTCCGTGTACTTTGAAATCGAATACGAAATTTCTTAAACTTTCTACCTGATTGAACAGGAAAAAAGTAGAAACATACAAAGCAAAAGTAAGCAACAAAGCCACAAAAACCCTTGCTCCCAAAACGAAACCTATGAACTGAGATAACCGGTAAAATAAAGGGTTTTTCATAAAAAGTAAAGCCAATAACCGATGATGAAATAATAACGTTTTTTCTTTCCGAATATTTTCTTGACTTTACGCTGTTTTCAGAATCTATAGATGACTTCTTTGTGAAAACCTTTCAGCATTTTTTCGGCTTTTTTGTAATCTTTGGTAAAGCCCAAAATATAACCTCCACCTCCGCTTCCGCAGAGTTTCAGATAATACGCATTCGTATCAAGACCTTTTTTCCAGATTTGGTAGATGCTTTCGGGAATCATCGGCTTGAAATTTTCATACGCCCAAACTGAAAGATTTTTCAGGTTTCTGAAAAGCGGATTCATTTCTTTTTTCAGAAAAGCATCGATACACGCATTGTTGTAACGGATAAATTCTTCTTTCAGGGTTTTTCGGAAACCTTCGGTTTTCATTTTTTCAAAGAAAATCTGCACCATCGGTCCCGTTTCTCCCGTCATTCCGGAATCTATCAAGAAAATCGCTCCTTTTCCCTCTTCGCTTTGCGGGATAGAAACTTTATCCACATTTTCTTTGTTTTCAATGAGAATCGGCAGATTCATATAGCAAATCAGCGGATCGATTCCCGAACTTTTCCCGTGAAAATAACTTTCTAATTCACCGAAAACTTTTTTCAGATCTTTCAGCTCGTCTTTTGAAATATTTTCCGGGGAATATTTTTTGAGGGAATATTTTTCAAAAATGGAAGCGACCAAAGCTCCGGAACTTCCTACACCATAACCTTGCGGAATATTGGAATCGAAGAAAAGTCCGTTTGAAATATCCTTTTGGAAATCCGAAATATTAAGTTTAAAATTTTCCGGAAGATGAATGTTTGTTAGATATTCAGAATATTTTTGAAGGGAAAGATTCGACTCTTTTTCAAAATCACTT
>CAYSQR010000013.1:14511-24412 GCA_964433195.1 uncultured Kaistella sp.
TAGAAGAAGTCGAGTAGCTAAGTCAAGTACTCGAAGTGTGGAAGACTTTTTGAAAACTTTGCTGAATTTTTTTTTTTTTTGTATGTGAAACAAAATTCTCTATGAAAGTATTCATTTTTGTATATAAAATAAGTGTGTTTTTTCTCATTTTTGTTTCACTTGTATTTTTATTCGACGTGGTTTTTCAAAATCACTTTCCAAATCGGAAAACTTCAAAGCTCCTTTGTAAAAACTGTACGGCAAAGTAAGACCTTGTGAATCTTCGATAATGCCGTATTCTCCGAACAGGAGTATTTTAGCGTAAAATAAAGGATTGGTCATAATTTAATTTAATCCGTTGATTTCCAATTGCAAAGATATGGATTTTTGTTTAAAGTTTAAGGTACAAAGTTTCGTAATCCGTAATTGAAAATTTTAAATTCTTAAATCACCTCTTTTTCTTTCATTACTTTCACTTTCAAGAATCTTATCAAAATAAGTCCCACAAAGAAAAACAATGACATAGACAATGCTGCAAACCGCATATTGTGATACTTCTCTATCATCGTAGCGAAAATGAAAGTTCCTAAAATAATCGCCAGTTTTTCCAAAACATCATAAAAGCTGAAATAGGTGGTATTGTCCATTCCGTTTTCGGGTAAAAGTTTGGAATATGTGGAACGCGACATTGCCTGTAAACCGCCCATTACCAAACCGATAATTCCTGCAATTCCATAAAACTGATATTCTACATTCGGGTTTTCTTTGTTGAGATAATAAGCCGATAAACACGCTACAATCCAAAGAATAACCGCAATGGAAATCACATTTTTGTTCCCGATTTTTCTTGATAATCGTGAGAAAATTATTGCACCGATAATCGCTTCAATCTGAATGACCAAAAGTGTCATAATCAATTTATCCTGAGCAAGATTGATTTCGCTTTTCCCGAAAAGTGTTGCCATCAAAAAAATCGTCTGCATCCCAACACTGTAAAAAAAGAAACTCGACAGGAAAAATTTTAGGTTTCTGTCCCCGAAAAGTTTATTTCCCACCTTGAACAGTTCCCGGAAACTTTGCTTTGTAATATCAATATAGAAAGCGATATTGTCTTTCAGAACTTCCCAGAAACCACCTTGTTCTTCGTGTTTTTTGAAGATATTCTTATAATTCAGCAATACCAAATCTTTTGGCAATTGGTCTTTTACATTCCCAAACTGCGGTAAATGTTTGAAGGTGTATTGCGAAAATCCAAACCACCACGCTCCAGTTAAAAGGAAAGAAATCCGGGTATAAATTTTTGCCTGTTCCGCATCTTTTGCAAAAACCTGAATCAGCACCAAACAAATCACCACCAAAACAACAGAACCGATATAGCCGTAAACATAACCTTTCGCAGAAAGTGCATCCTGCTTTTCGGGAGTTGCAATATCGGGAAGAAAAGAATTATAAAAAACCAGACTTCCCCAAAAACCTACGCTCGCTGTAATGCTGAACAAAAGTCCGAGGAAAACATTCTGCATCCCTGTAAACATAGCCAATCCCATACAGGAAGTCGCTCCTAGATAACAGAAAAACTGCAGGAAAGATTTTTTATTTCCAATGGTATCTGCCAAAGACGACAAAATCGGCGAAAGCAAAACCACAATCAAAAAAGAAATGGTAAGCGAGTAACCGTAAATTGCATCCGGTTGATATTCTTTTCCGAAAATTTTAATCATATTCCGCACCGGAACTTTTATCCATTGTCCGGTTTCTTTCACAAATTCGCTTTTCTCGTGCGATGTGGTAAGAATCGAATAATAAATCGGAAAAATAGTTGAAGTGATTACCAATGAATACACCGAATTTGCCCAGTCGTAATACGCCCAAGCTTTCATAATTTTCGGGTTGTTTTTTATGTTTTGTTCCATGTTTTAGGTTTCAGGTTTCAAGTTCTGAGAAAATGATTTATTTGAACTTTGTTCCTTTTATCTCAGAATTTTGCAAATAAACAATAAAATTTTTGATTTTTCCGCTCAAATTTTGGTATTCTTCAATGAGTTCATTAGTATTGTTTTCAGAAATATATTCAAAATCAAATGCTCTGTATAGTTGAGAACGGGTTTCTCCGCAAGAACCCTTTGCGATGGATAGAAATTGTTTAAATTCTTTACTTCCATCTCTTTCAAAACCTTCGGCAATATTGTCCATTACAGAACCTGAAGAAGAAAATATCTGATTCTTAAATTTAAAATCATTTTCAAAGTTACTAATTTTTGAAAGTAGAAAAATTTCTTTGCAAAGTTTTCTTGATATTTGCCAAATATCTAAATCTTCAAACCTTTTAATAGTCGCCATAAATCTCTGTTTTTATTTAACCTGAAACCTGAAACTTGAAACTTGAAACAAAAATTAGATATTCTCTATCACAATCGCACTTGCTCCTCCTCCACCGTTGCAGATTGCGGCAGCTCCGTATTTTCCGTTGTTTTGTTTCAGAACATTAATTAAAGTAACGATGATTCTAGAACCCGAACTTCCGAGAGGATGACCGAGAGCAACCGCACCTCCGTTTACATTCACTTTTGCGGAATCTAATCCGAGAATTTTATTGTTAGCTAAACCGACTACCGAAAATGCTTCGTTAAATTCAAAAAAGTCAATATCTGAAATTTCTAAACCTGCTTTTTTCAATGCGATTGGAAGTGCTTTTGCAGGAGCCGTTGTAAACCATTCCGGTTCGTGTGCGGCATCTGCGTAAGAAACGATTTTTGCCAAAGGTTTCAAACCGAGTTCTTCCATTTTTTCTTTAGACATCAGAATTAAAGCAGAAGCACCGTCATTCAAAGTTGAGGCATTTGCGGCAGTTACCGTCCCGTTTTCTTTTTGAAAAACCGTTGGCAAAGTCCCGATTCTGTCGAAGTTTACGGATTTGTATTCTTCATCTTCGGCAAAAATTACCGGATCGCCTTTTCTCTGCGGAATTTCTACGGAAACAATTTCGTTATTGAATTTCCCTTCGCTCCACGCTTTTGCGGCTCTTTTGTAAGATTCAACTGCAAAATTATCCTGGTCTTCTCTTGAAATTCCGTATTCTGCGGCACATTTTTCTGCACAAACTCCCATATGAACTTTGTTGTACACATCGGTTAAACCATCGAGAACCATTCCGTCCTGCATTTTTACATCGCCTAATTTGGTTGCATTTCTTGCATTGTAATAATGCGGAACAGATGACATATTTTCCATTCCTCCTGCAACGATAATTTCCTGATCACCAGATTTTATGGATTGTGCAGCCATCATCACGGCTTTCATTCCCGATGCACAAACTTTGTTGATGGTTGTGGAAGGAGTTTCTTGCGACAAACCAGCTCCCAATGCAGCTTGACGAGCAGGAGCTTGTCCTTCTCCTGCTTGCAGAACATTTCCCATATAAACTTCCTGCACCAAATCTGCGTTGAGATTTATTTTGTTTAAAGCTCCTTTAATAGCGATTGAACCTAATTTTGTTGCCGGAACTGTGGATAAACTTCCCAAAAAACTTCCCATAGGAGTTCTTGCAACGGAAACAATGAATACTTCTTTACTCATAATTTTATTAAATTTAATATATTTTGTAATTCGTGAATCTTCGATTTAATGATAATATTATAGAATTTATTTTTGATTAAATTTTAATAAATTCATTCTGCCAAATTACAAAAAAAAACACACTTTTTCAAAAGTGTGTTTTGGCTTATTTTAAAGTAAGTTATTAATGTTTTATTTCTGCAACATCTTCCGGATTGTGTTTGTGCTTAAACATTATGGCAAACAAAACCGCAATCACCAAAGCATAACCAGAGAAAATGAGCCAGATTGGCTCCCAATCTTTAATGAAAACAACTTTTTCTAAGACTCCATTTGAAGAAATATTATTTCCTTTCAAAAGTTTTAAAATATGTTCATTATTCAAATCTGTATCAAAATATTTCAAGAGGTCATTGACATTATTAAATTTAAATGTAAAATATTTTGAGATTAACCAACCACTCAATAAACTTCCCATTACTGCACCGAAACCGTTGGTCATCATCATAAACAAACCTTGTGCGGATGAGCGGATTTTATAATCTGTAGTAGTTTCCACAAATAATGAACCGGAAATATTGAAGAAATCGAAAGCCATTCCGTAAATAATGCAAGAAAGAATTATCATTCCTAATCCGAATCCTACAGGAATTCCGTAAGCAAATAATCCGAAACGTAAAACCCAAGCAAACATCGAAATCAGCATTACTTTTTTTATTCCATATCTTTTAAGGAAGAAAGGAATGGCGAGAATGAACAGTGTTTCTGAGATTTGAGAAATTGACATAATTATAGTAGATTTCTCTACAACCCACGAATTTTTAAATTTTTCAAAATAACCGAAATCTGAAAGGAAAGTATCTCCGTACATATTGGTCAATTGTAAAGCTGCTCCTAAAAACATCGAGAAGAAAAAGAACAACGCCATTTTGTAGTCTTTAAATAAAGAAAAAGCGTTCAGTCCCAGTTTTTCTGCTAAAGTTGCATTTTTCGGAATTAAATTCTGCGGAGGACATTTCGGTAAAGTAAAAGCGTAAATTCCTAATAATATTGCAAAGATTGCCGCAATATAAAATTGGTTTCCGGAATCTTTGTTCCCCGAAAGATTGGTAATCCACATTGCCGCAATAAAACCGATGGTCCCCCAAACTCTTATCGGCGGAAAAACTTTTACCACGTCGTAATTATTGTTTTTAAGAATATAATACGCAATGGAATTTGACAAAGAAATTGTCGGCATATAAAACAGCATCGCAATAAGCATTACCCAAAAGAAATTTTCGGGAGTTGTAATCTGCGGAAGAAAAAAAAGCGTGATTCCGTAAAGGATATGCAAAATTCCGTAAAGTCTTTCTGCATTCATCCAACGGTCTGCAATAATTCCCGTCAAAGCAGGCATCACAATGGACGCAATTCCCAAAGTGGCAAAAACTTTCCCAAATTCTTCTCCACCCCACTGTTTTGTTCCGAACCAATAAACACCGATTGTAATCAGCCAAGCTCCCCAAACAAAAAATTGCAGGAAAGATAAAATGGTAAGTCGTAATTTTAAATTCATAATTTATTTATTTTTAGTCAATTTTCTTTTTTCTTCGTTTTATTTCTTCCTGAAGTTCCATTGCAGCATTGAAATCTTCTTCTTTCACGGCATCTTCCAGAAGTTTCTGAAGATCTTCCATAGAAAAACCTGCGAGGTTTCCGGTGGGATTTTCCGCTTCAAATTTTTCTTCTCTTGAAGTTTCATCGAGCTCCAGCAAAATTCCTGCTTCGCTCAGAACCTGCGGTGTCGTATATATTGGTGCATTGAAACGAACCGCCATTGCAACTGCATCGGAAGTTCTTGCATCCATAATAAGCTCTTCGTTATTTGTCTTATTCTTGAAATTGATATTTGAAAAAAATACACCGTCGATAATCTGATAAATGATAACCGAACTCAATTCGTAATTTGCCGTGGTTACAAATTTTGAAAATAAATCGTGCGTCAATGGTCGAGGCGGATGAATGTCTTTTTCTAAACCTAATGAAATGGATTGTGCCTCGAAATTTCCAATGACAACAGGTAACTTCACATTGCTCTCCTCGTGTTCCAAAAGCAAAGCATAAGCTCCGGATTGTGTTTGACTGTAAGAAATTCCGCGAATGATTAATTTTTTATAATCCATAACTACAAATATAAATTAAATTTTAACACCATAATCTCCGAAATTTATTTTTTGTAAAAAAACATAAAAAAAGTCCGAAAAAATATCCGGACTTTTTTACTTGTTATAAAAAATTAACCTTTCAACGCTTTGATTTTTTCCGTTAAAGCCGGAATAATCTGGAACGCATCTCCCACCACTCCGTAATCTGCGGATTTGAAAAAAGGAGCTTCTGCATCACTATTTATAACTACAATTGTTTTCGAGGAATTCACTCCCGCCAAATGTTGAATCGCTCCGGAAATTCCCACTGCAACATAGAGATTCGGGGAAATGGCTTTTCCGGTTTGTCCTACGTGTTCGGAATGCGGTCTCCAACCGATGTCGGAAACCGGTTTTGAACAAGCAGTTGCCGCTCCTAAAGTATTTGCCAAATCTTCAATCATTCCCCAGTTTTCGGGACCTTTCATTCCACGACCTGCAGAAACCACGATTTCTGCTTCTTTTAAATCTAATTTCCCGGAACTTTGCTCGTGAGAAAGAACTTTGGTATCATCATTTACTATTGTCAAGTTTTTTACTTCTTCGGAACCGGAAACAGGATTTTCCTTTACTCCGAAAGCGTTTTGAGAAACCGTAACAATCACTCCCTGTGAATCTGCTTTTGCGTGCATAAATCCTTTTCCCGAAAATGCTCTTCTTTTTACCTGAAACGGCGAAAGATTTTCCGGAGTTTCCAGAACATTGGTAATCAATGAGTAATTTTTCATAATTGCCAACATCGGTGCGATAGAAGATGCATCTGTAGTGTGCGGAAAAACAATGATGTTTCCGTTTGCTGCTTCATTTACAGCTTCTGCATAAGCTTTTGCACTGAAATTTCTGAGTCCTTCATCTTTAATGTTGATGACATTGTTTGCACCGTATTTATATAAAGAATCGGGCGAATCTGTCGGATTTACCGAAATTGCAGTTACCGTTTCTCCCAATTTGTCAGCAATTGATTTTGCGTAAGAAACCGCTTCAAAAGCCGCTTTTTTGTAAACACCGTTTATATTTTCTGCATATACGAATATTGCCATAATTTTTAATTTTAAATGTTGAATTAAATTACTTTCGCTTCTTCGTGAAGCAGTCTTACCAATTCATCCAGATTATCTGCAGAAACCAATTTCACTGCGGCTCTTGCCGGAACTGAATCATAAGAAACGCCTTCTACTTTTACTTCAGCAGAAATGGGTTCTTGTACTTGCAAAGGTTTTGTTCTTGCTGACATAATTCCTCTCATGTTCGGAATGATGAGGTCTTTTTCGTCAACCATTCCTTTTTGTCCTGCAATTACTGCCGGAAGTTTTACCGAGATGGTTTCTTTTCCGCCTTCGATTTCACGGACTGCAGTTGCTTCCGAACCGTTTACTTCAAGACCGACACACGCATTTACAAATGGCTGGTTCAGTAATTGTGCAACCATTCCGGGAACTGAACCACCATTGTAATCAATGGATTCTTTCCCGCAGAGAATCAAATCATAACCGCCGTTTTGTGCAATATTTGCGATTTCTTTTGCGGTAGAATAACTGTCTTTCGGGTCAAAATTTACTCTTACTGCATCATTTGCACCGATTGCCAAAGCTTTTCTGATGACCGGTTCTGTTGCAGTATCTCCTACATTTACCACAGTAACTGTTGCTCCTTGAGATTCCTGCAATTTGATGGCTTTTGTTAAAGCAAATTCATCAAGAGGATTTATAACCCATTGAATCCCGTTTTTGTCGAAAGCAGATTTATCTGCCGTAAAATTAATTTTCGATGTAGTATCGGGAACACTACTGATACAAACTAATATTTTCATTTGTTTAAATTTATTTTTTTATCGGTCAAATGGAATCTTTCGATTTCACTTAGAATTTTTGCTAAGATAAAAAAAATATATGTTATGCGTGCATAATAATTGAAAAGAATTATTATTCAATACATTAAAGATAAAACGCCTCAATCGAGGCGTTTTTATTACAAAAATTATAACTTAATTACTTCTTGATGAATTTTTTAGACTGTGTTCCTTTTTCAGTTTCAATATTAACGATATAAGTTCCTATTGATAGATTTCTCACATCTATTTTGTTGTCCACTACTTTTTTAGAAGCCACAATTTTACCCGAAATATCAACTATACTCACACTTTTTATTTTTGATGTAGATTTAATATTGATAAAATCTGTCGTAGGATTAGGATAAATTGAAACATCTAATCCATCTTCAATCTGACCAACCGTTGTTACACCTAATGTTGTTGAATTTACAGCTTCTACGGTATAGTTGTCAAACGAACAAGTTGTAGATGCTACATTACCTGTATTGACTTGGCTTAATGCGTTAAACTGTGTCCCGTCAAGATTTTTTGTAATGGTATATCCACCTATAGAAAGAGTAACGGTAGTACCATCAATCGTATAAGTAATTACTCCGTTTACTTTATCGTAAGTAAATCCAACTTTTACCCAAGTATTTGCAGGATAAGTAACAGCACTGATACCGGTAATATTAAAAAAACCTGTTGCACTCGTAGCCGTATTAGTTAAATTTGCCTGACCAGTAAAAACTTTAGTAGAGGTATTGTATTTTAAGCCAACAATTCCTCCAGCAGCATTGGTAATGTTGAATCCTGGAGCAACATTTCCTGTGGAGGTTCCGGTGTAAAAATCAAAAGTAACTTTCACGATGTCGTTTCCTGCGGTTCTTGCTCCCCAAGCTGCTCCAAAACCTAATTTTACAGCTTGTCTGTTAGAAGCTACTACTGCTGTAGCACCAGAAATTAGCTGAAAAGATTTACCGTGATCTTCATCAATCTCTACAATTTGATAATCTGGTGCAGAACCACCATTTAAATACATTCCGCCTTGTCCGGCTGCTCCAAAAGCAAAGTTAGTTCCTACATCTCCTAATGTATAAGAATTATAGTTATCTGATTCGATAACTTGTGCAGATAAACAAGTTGTTGAAAATGCAATCGCACTTAATAGATAGAATTTTTTCATAATAAAACAATTTTTTTATTTAAGCACAAAGGTATATATAAAAAAATAGATTTAACGCAACATTAATTTATTTTTTTCAATCATTATTATTATTTCGCATAATTCTCGAAAAACAACGGAATACTTTCAATTCCTTTGTAGAAATTATATAATCCGTAATGTTCGTTCGGCGAATGAATCGCATCGGAATCCAAACCGAATCCCATCAATACGGATTTCGCTCCCAAAACCTGCTCGAACATTGCCGTAATCGGAATACTTCCGCCGCTTCTGTACGGAAGAACTTCTTTTCCGAAAGCAGATTCCATTGCTTTTTTCGCCGCACGGAATTCTTTGGTATCGCTCGGTAAAACATAAGGCATTCCACCGTGATGCGGTGTTACTTTTACTTTTGCATTTTCGGGAGCGATTTTCTCGAAATAATTTTTGAATTTTTCCGTGATTTCTTCGGGAGTTTGATACGGAACCAATCTCATCGAGATTTTAGCAAACGCTTTACTCGGAATCACGGTTTTCGCACCTTCGCCAATATAACCTCCCCAAATTCCGTTGCAGTCCAAAGTCGGGCGAATCGAAGTTCTTTCCAAAGTGGTGTAACCTTTTTCTCCTTCCACTCCATTTAATCCGATGGATTTTTTGAAGTTTTCGGGATCGTCTTTCAGCCTGTTCATTTCTCCTCTTTCTTCCAGAGAAACTTCTTCTACATTGTCATAAAATCCGTCAATTGTAATCCGTCCGTTTTCATCAATCAATTTTGCAATCATCCTCGAAAGCACGTGAATAGGATTCGGAACTGCACCTCCGTACAATCCGGAATGCAAATCCCGATTAGGACATTCCACCTCTACTTCCACATAGCTCAATCCACGTAAACCGGTAGTAACAGTGGGTTGTTCATTGGAATAAATATGAGTATCGGAAATCAGAATCACATCACAGGATAATTTTTCTTTATTTTCATTCACGAAAATTCCCAGATTTTCAGAACCTACTTCTTCTTCGCCTTCCAGAATAAATTTCACATTACACGGCAAAGAATTGGTTTTCATCATTGCTTCAAATGCTTTCAGGTGCATAAAAAACTGTCCTTTGTCATCGGCGGAACCTCTTGCGAAAATCGCTCCTTCCGGATGAAGTTCGGTTTTTTTGATAATAGGTTCAAATGGCGGACTTTCCCAAAGTTCG
>CAYSQR010000013.1:24422-24662 GCA_964433195.1 uncultured Kaistella sp.
CTGCAGGTTGCACATCGTAATGTCCGTAAACCAAAACCGTCGGAAGATTTTTATCTAAAATTTTTTCGCCATAAACGATCGGGTTTCCTTTTGTAGGACAGATTTCTACATTGTCTGCTCCTGCATTTTTCAGGTGTTTTGCGACTTCATCGGCACATTTCAGGACTTCATTTTTGTAAGCGGGATCTGCGGAAATCGAGGCAATTTTCAGTAATTCAATAAGTTCATCAACGAATCTTT
>CAYSQR010000014.1:0-16529 GCA_964433195.1 uncultured Kaistella sp.
ATGATTCCCAGAAGGAAATGTTCGGTATTCAGAAATTCGCTTTGCAAACGTTTTGCTTCGTTTTTGCTTTGTTTGAAAACCTGATCCAAACCATTTGAAAATTTATTGTCCATAATTTTGTTTCAATCAATGATTAAAGATAAATAAAAAAATCTTTAATTCACGAACCAAAGTTACAAATAGTTTACCAAAAAGAATTTATGACTTTATGTCAGAAAAAATTTTCCCATCTCGTTGAAATTGATTAGGTTTGCTGTCCTAAAAAATTCATTTATGAGTCCTGAAATTAACAATTACATCGGTTATGCTGCTTCGATTTTTGTGGTGTTGAGTTTTATTTTGAAAGACATAAAAAAGATAAGAATTGTCAATATGGTTGGCTGTATTTTATTTGTAATCTACGGAATTTACAGCAATCTTTTACCGGTAATTATTCCCAACGGAATTCTCTGTTTTATACAGATCTATCATCTGATAAAAAAAGATTAATTTTCCGCAATGAAAGTTTTGGTAAGCGTTTTCAATAATTTATATACGGATCAACGTGTAGAAAAGGTTTGCAATACTTTATCCGAAAATGGTTACGAGATGGAGCTCATCGGAAATAATTGGGGCGGTTTGCCGGAAATGAAACGCAGTTATCCGTTTTCGAGAATTGAGCTGAAATCTAAAGTTCTGCGTTTTGCTTATGTGGAATTTCAATGGAAACTTTACCGTGAACTTCTGAAAAAAGCCGATAAAAATACCATTCTTCTTTCCAATGATTTGGATTCGCTTTTACCGAATTATTTAGTTTCAAAAAAACTGAACATTCCGTTGGTTTTCGACAGTCACGAAATTTTTACAGAAATGCCGTTAGTAAACGGAAGATTTACCCAGAAAATTTGGCGGACTTTGGAAAAATCCATCGTTCCGAAACTGAAATATATGATGACGGCAAGTGAAAGTTATGCAGATTGGTTTCATAAAACGTACGGAATTTCCAGACCCGTTGTTGTACAGAATTTCCCGAAAAAATCTGAAAATCCACAAAATTATTCTGAAACCAATTCCCCGAAAATTATTCTTTATCAAGGTGTAATCAATCCTTCACGAGGTTTGGATAAAATGATTGCAGCAATGAAAAACATTGATGATGCCGAATTTTGGATTGCAGGAGATGGTCTGAAAAAAGATGAATACATTACTTTAACTAAAACTTTAGGTTTAGAAAAAAAAGTAAAATTCCTCGGGAAACTTTTACCCGAAAAATTACGGGAAATTACCAAAAAAGCCGATGTAGGTTTAAGCATCGAAGAGAATAACGGACTTAGTTATTATCTTTCAATGCCAAATAAAGTTTCGGATTATATTCAGGCAAGAATTCCTGTCGTGGTTTCTGATTTTCCGGAGATGAGAAAAGTTGTGGACAATTTTCACGCAGGAGAAAAAATCGGTAATCATAACGAACTTGCCGGAAAAATAAAAACGGTGCTGGAAAACGGAAAACAATTCTACGAAGAATCTTTGAACAAAGCAGCTTCCGAACTTTGCTGGGAAAAAGAAGAACCAAAAATCCTTGAACTTTTCGGGAAAGTAAAGACCGGGAATTTCTAAGGACGAATTTCTTACCTTTGTAAAAATTGTGCATAACAAGATGACCATCAAAGAAAAACAGCAGGAAATTGTAGATGAATTCGCCTTTCTCGACGATTGGGAACAGAAATACGAATATATTATTGATCTCGGAAAAGAACTGAAAGGACTTTCTGACGAAAAAAAAACGGAATCCAATTTAATTAAAGGATGCCAATCAAAAGTCTGGATTGATGCGGATTTCAAAGACGGAAAACTCTACTTCGATGCAGATTCCGACGGGATTTTACCAAAAGGAATTGTTTCGCTTTTGGTTTCTATTTACAGCGGACATTCCACACAGGAAATTCTGGATTCCGATTTTAAATTCATTGAAGAAATCGGATTGCAGGAGTTTTTGTCGCCATCAAGAGCAAATGGTTTAATGGCGATGACAAAGCAGATTAAATTTTACGCAGTTGCATTTCAATTAAAAAAGTGACCAGAATTTTAGCATACCGTTTTTCTGCATTTGGTGATGTTGCAATGACAGTACCGGTTCTCATCGAATTTTTGGAACAGAATCCCGATGTGGAAATCGTGATGGTTTCGAGGGAAAATTTCGGTGATTTGTTTGAGGGAATTCCGAATCTTGTTTTCAAAGGGATTGATTTTGATGATTATAACGGGATTTTAGGGATAAGAAAATTGGGGAGAAAACTTTTAAAAGAATTTAATCCCGATATTATTGCCGACTTTCACGATGTAATCCGTACGAAAGCTCTCAATCTTTTCTTCAACAAAAGAGGACTGAAAGTTTATAAAATAGATAAAGGAAAAGAAGAAAAAGAATTACTCACGGATGTTCGGAATATCAATAAAAAACCGCTGAAACACAATACGGAAAGATATGCGGATATTTTCCGGAATATGGGTTTTAATCTGATTCTTTCCCATCAATACAGAATAAAGAACTCCGAAAAATCGGGAATAGGAATTGCTCCTTTTGCTCGTCATAAAGGAAAAATGCTGCCTTTGGAAAAAATGTTCCAATTGGCAAAAGTGCTTTCCTCAAAACATAAAATTTATTTTTTCGGAGGAGGAAATGAAGAAATAGAACAGCTCGAAAAATGGAAAAACCAAATTCCGCATTCCGAAAATTTTGCCGGAAAACTGAGCTTAAAAGAAGAGCTTCAGAAAATTTCGGAACTCGAAATAATGATTTCTATGGATTCCGCAAATATGCATTTGGCGAGTTTGGTCGGAACGCGGTGTGTTTCGATTTGGGGAGCAACGCATCCTTTTGCGGGATTTCTCGGTTACGGACAAAGCGAGAACGATGTGGTGCAAATCAGCGATTTCACTTGCAGACCTTGCTCGGTTTTCGGGGACAAAGAATGTTACAGAGCAGATTGGGCTTGTTTGGAAGAGATTACCATTCAGCGGATTTTGGATAAAATCATTACATAAACTTTTCTCCTTTTTTGAAGTTTTTCAAATCCTGAACATATTCTTTGATTAGCTGATCGTTTTCTCTCGGACAAATCAAAAGTGCTTTTTCGGTATCCACGATAATGTAATTTTTCAGCCCGTCGATAATTGCCGCTTTGTTATTGTTTTTGAAACGGATGATATTCCCTTTCGAGTTGTAGGTTACGATATGTTTGGATTTTATGGCGTTTTTGTTCTCGTCTTTTTCTGCGTTTTCATAAACTGAAGTCCACGTTCCGAGATCGCTCCATCCCAAATCTGCAGGAATTACATAAACGTTTTTCGCTTTCTCCAAGATTCCGTTGTCGATGGAAATTTTATTCACTTTAGGATAAATAAGATTGATGCAGCTTTCTTCGTTTTTCGAGTTGTATTCGCAGCTTTGAAAATGTTGGGACATCTCTTCGAGATATTTGTCGAAAGCGGAAATAATGGATTTCACATTCCAGATGAAAATCCCTGCATTCCAAAGAAAATCGCCACTTTCTAAAAAAGTTCTTGCAATTTCCAAATCGGGTTTTTCGGTAAAAGTTTTTACTTTAAAATATTCCGAATTTTTCTTTTCCACAAACTGAATGTAGCCATATCCTGTATCGGGACGGGTTGGCTTTATTCCCAAAGTGATGAGGAAATCGTTTTTTTCGGCGAGGTTGAAAGCCAGTTCCACTTTGCGGAGAAAAATATTTTCCTTTAAAATCAAATGATCTGCAGGAAGCACAATCATATTTGCATCGGGATTTTTTTCTGCGATTTTTTTCGCCATATAAATATTACAAGCCGCTGTATTTTTCATCATCGGTTCTCCCACGATATTTTCTTTGGGAATATCCTGCAATTGCTGATGAGTAAGAGCAATATACTCTTTGTTGGTAATGACAAAAATATTTTCAATTGGAACAATCTGGCTGATTCTGTCATACGTTTGCTGGATCATCGTTCTTCCCGTACCTAAAATATCCTGAAACTGCTTCGGAAATTTCTGGGTACTCATCGGCCAAAATCTGCTGCCGATTCCTCCTGCCATTATTACGCAGTAATTATTTGATTTAGACATACTTAACTTAATTTTTCTACTCTCGCTAAAGGTTTGAAAATATATCTTTTCTTATTGTTGAGATTGATACAAAGATAGTTTTTTTTACGCATCTCTTCAATGGAATAAATTTGTTTTCTGAAAATGAAACGGTCACCTTCTTTCAGATCTTCTATGTAGGAACTCTCATCGGAATAATTATCAATCCGGAAATATTTTACCAAATCGGGACTTGCCATAAAATTAGCTTTCGGGGATTTTGAAAACTTCATCATCATCGGTTTCAAATCTTCGGAATAAATGGAGATGCTTTCGAGAAGCATCGTGCGGAAAGTGTTTTTCCATTCCGCTCCGTGTGGAGAAATCCGGTATCCGAAATTTTCAAATGCCAAAAGATGAGCCAATTCGTGAGTAAGAACAAAAAAGAAAAGTTGTGGCGGAAGTGTAGAATTGATGGTAATTTGATGGGATTTATCGGGCATTTTCCGGTAATCTCCCAATTTTGAATTTCTGCCTTTTGTAATTTTAATGTGAATATAATGTTCCCCAAACCATTTCCTGAGAAAAGGCAACGTGTTTTCGGGTAAATATTTTTCTAAAAGATTGATGGACATATTAACTCATAAAAAAGTCATTTTTTTCAATTGCGTTTTTGTTTTTCAATTTTCACATCCACATTTATTGCAGGACTTGCTATTGTTATTTTTTCCCATTTGTTATAAAAAGTCCTTACATAAACAGTTTTAAATAATGCGGCATTAAAACCAAAATCTCCTTTAAATCCGCTCATTATTTGTGCCGAAACAAAAAAATCCTCTTTGTTGATCCAGATTGATTTGTCACTTAAATCAAAAGAAAATGTTCCGTCTTTTATTTTATCTGCGGTTAATTCTACAGTGAGATTTTCTGATAAAATAGATTCACCGGGTTGTTTATCTTTAAGCGAATAAATATTAAAATTTAAAACAATTGGTTTATCTGTCTTGAAAACGGCAATGTTCAGATTAATTTTTTCAATTTTCAATTTCTTTTTATTGGAGAACAGAATTGCAAATTCTCTGTACAAATTTTCATTAGATTCATTAGAACTAAATCCAAAAACCATTTTCTTTGCTTTTGCGTTTACGCCAAAATTTTTATTTTCATAAGTTTTAGGATTAAGTATAACTTCCGTAATTTCAGAAACTTTTTCTTTTAGAATAATATTGTGATTATTTAAATTAATAAAATCCTGTATTTTCTGTTCAAATGAAATATACCCACCAAGTTGAACTGTTATCTTTTTAGATTTATCAATATTTGATAAATCTATTTTGTAATTTCCGTTTTCATCAGCAATTGCTCCAATGTTTTCTTCCTGAACACCAATTCTTGCAAACGGAATGGCTTGATTATTTTCATCGGAAATAATTTTACCCGAAATAATTTGTGAATTTATAATACTAAAAGCGAATAGGAAAAAAAGGATAAATTTTGTTTTCACAAGTGTGTTTTTTATGTTGTATAACGCTGAGTTTTTTATGATTTTTTTTATAAAGATAAAGGAATTCCTGCATAGAAATTCAGTAATTTCAAGCTGAAAAGGTAATTGTATTTCGATTGTGCAACGCTTCCCTGTGCATTTGCATAATTATTCCGTGCAATATTCAAATCGTAGATAGTGCTTTTTCCGGCTTCAAAACTTTTTTCCGTAAAATCCAATGCGAGTTTCGAGCTTTTTTCAGCTTCCAAAGCAGCAAGATGTGCTTCGTAATTGCTTTCGGCATCGAACTGTGCTTTTTGCACGTTCTGCAAAACCTCCTGTTTCTGCTGTAATAAAGAGTTTTGTGCAATATCCTGGTTAATTTTAGATTGCTCAACTTGTAATCTTGTAATTCCTTTGTTGAAAACCGGAATGTGTACCGATAAACCAATCTGTTGTCCGAAATTGTCTTTGTACTGTTTGAAAAATCCACTTTCTTTAATGGGATTTCCGTTAATATCAACTCCTGCGTAATTGGTTACGAGCGAATTAAAATAAGAAGAACCGATTCCTGCATTTGCCATAATCGTAGGATAGAAAGCGGTTTTGGTAACTTCTGTTTGAGCTTCTGCGGATTTCATTCTGTTTTCCGCAGCTTTTATTTGAGGTTGGTTTTCGTATGCTTTCTCAATAATATTTTCTGCTGAAAACAAAGGTGCTTCAAGTTTATCTGCCAATTCAACTTCCTGAATATCAAAGTTTTTGTAATCCGGTAACTGAAGAAGCATTGCCAAAGCAAAAAGACTTCTTTGCGTATTGATTTCGGCGGTTTTCACATTTTGTTTTTCTCTTGCCAATGCTGCTTCTGCTTCTGCCAAAACCGTTTGCGGAGTAGTTCCGACTTCGGTGGTTATTTTTGCTCTTTTGTAGAGTTTATCAGCATTTTCCAATGCACTTTCCGAGATTTTTGTGATTTCCCGGTTCAGTAAAACCGATAAATACTGTTGTGCAATCTGGAGCGAAATATCATTTTTTATTCTTTCCAAATCGAACTGACTTGCCTGAACATCAAATTCTGTTTTTCTGATATTTTTTTCTAATCTTCCGTTATTAAAGAGCAAAATATCTGCACCCACATTTGCACTATTGCTGAAATTATCGTTCCTGTTGGTATTCCCGAAAACATCTCTTCCCTGTCCGAAAGACGCATTGTTATTGATGGTTCCGGAAACCGACGGAAGATATTCCCGTTTCGCAATGAGCAAAGCGTTGTCCTGAGTTTTTTTATTGAAATTATTCTGAATGACTTGCAGATTGTTTTCTACGGCGTAATCCACACATTCCTGCAATGACCATTTTTTCTGTGAAAATGCGAAAGACGAAAGAAATATCAGAAGAAAAAGAACAGATTTTTTCATTAAGAATTTTAAAGAATAAGACGAAGTTTTTGGTGAAATGTTACAGTTCGTTCTTCAATTCATTAATCCTCGAAATTACCGGCATTGAAAAAATTCCGCTTTTTTGAATATACATTTCATAAAAAGTTTTTGCTTTTTCGGCGAAATCTTTGTTCGGATTTTCTTTGTTTTTAATGTAAAACAAATTTCCCAGCAATTCAAAATAAGGAATGTGATGAGAATTGTCTTTTTCATTAATGAGATTAATGATTTCTTCGGAAGTTTTTGCAGACAATTCTTCAAAAGTCATTTTGAAAGTATCATTCATATTGGTCTCGAAAATCCGTTGCAATTCAATGGCATCTCCATCGTTGCTTCCTCCCAGAATCATTTTTGAGAGAAATTCATTAAACTGTTTTACAATTCGGATGATGTAGTCTTTGTCGTGGATCATAGGTTTTGTTTAAATTTTTAGGTTTGAAGTTTCGGGTTTCAAGTTTTTATCATTTTCGTGTAATTCGTGAAAAATTCGTGTAATCCGTATTTTACGCAAAGAAAATATATGCCAAAACAACAGAAGTAATAATCCCGACCAAATCCGCCAAAAGCATTGCTGTAACAGTATATCTCGTATTTTTAATTCCGACCGCTCCGAAATAAACGGCAATCACATAGAAAGTGGTATCCGAACTTCCCTGTAAAACAGCGGCTAATCTTCCCTGAAAACTATCGGCTCCGAAAGTTGCCATTGTATCCACCATCATTCCTCTCGCTCCGGAACCGGAAAGCGGTTTGATGAGAGCAGTAGGTAATCCATCGACAAATCTTGTGTCGAAACCGGAAATACTTGCAACCCATTTCATCCCGTCAATAACCACATCGAAAACGCCGGAAGTTCTTAGTAAAGAAATCGCAATCAGCATTCCGACTAAATAGGGAATAATTTTCACGCAGGTCCAGAATCCTTCTTTTGCACCATCAATAAAGGCATCAAAAATATTTATCCTTTTATAAACCGCACCCAGAACAATCGAAAAAAAGATGAGGAGAATAATTCCGTTGCTCAATAATTTACTGAAATCGTCGAGTTCGCCTTTGCTCAAATTTACGAGATAAACCACGAGTAAACCGATAATTGCAGAAATTCCACCAACATAAGCGATTACAGCCGGTTGAAAAAGATTGATTCTCTGATAAAGAGAAACGATAATCATTGCCGCCATTGTTGCTGCAAAAGTCGCCATCATACACGGAAGGAAAATATCGGTCGGTGTGTGAGAACCCATCGAAGCACGGATTGCAATGATGGAAACGGGAATCAAAGTCAATCCTCCTGCGTGAAGACAGAGGAACATAATCTGCGAATTGCTGGCTTTTTCTTTATCGGGATTTAAGGTTTGCAGACTTTCCATCGCTTTCAGTCCGAAAGGAGTTGCAGCATTGTCTAAACCTAATAAATTGGCGGAAAAATTCAGCAACATATGTCCGAAAGAAGGATGGTTTTTCGGGATTTCGGGAAATAGTTTCGAGAAAAACGGCTGGATTAATCTTGATAATAAATTGATTCCGCCTGCTTTTTCGGCAATGCTCATAAATCCCATAAAAAGCGTCATAATCCCGATTAAACCAAGACAGATTTTCACGGCAGTTTCCGAAGTTCCGATAACTCCGTCGGTTTCCTGAATGCGGTAAATTTTCACTTCGGATTTTTCAGGATCTGTTTTATAATGAATCCTGTTTTGCTCGAAATCTGGTTTTAAAAGAAGAGCACTTTTAACATCTGGATTCAGTTCGTTGATATTTTTCGTTGCAATTTGTACGGTATCGCCGTTTTTTCCGACGACCATATCATTGTAAATCGCTTTGTAATTTCCTGAAAATAAATACTTTATACTTGCAACCAAAATTGCGATGATAATAAATGCACTCCAAATTCTGCTTAAAACCATTTGATTAAAAATTTAAGTAAAAGTAATTAAAAAGTTTATTTCTAAAGTAATGTGAAAATAAAATGTATTGTTACTCATATCATATAATAAAACCATATCGTAATTTTCGTCCGTTTCAAAAAAATAAATTTCAACAAATGCCCTAAAATTTTTAGGGTAAAATCATTTTATTTTAAAAAATTTATTAATTTTACCCCATAAAAATTTAATCAAAATGTCAATATTAAGATTTAAAGCGTTAGAAACCCTGTCTTTTAGAAATTACAGGCAAGAAAATTCAGTTACGGTTCCGGCGAAACTTTCGGAACTATTTTGCCAAAATGTTTTTTCGGAAGATACAATGAGAGAGTATCTTACCAAAGAAGCATTCAGCTCAATATTAGATGCGATAAAAAAAGGAACAAAAATCCAAAGACACATTGCAGATCAGGTTGCAGTAGCGATGAAAGATTGGGCTTTGTCAAAAGGTGTAACTCATTATACACACTGGTTTCAGCCATTGACGGGAAGTACTGCCGAAAAGCACGATTCGTTTTTCACTCCGGTTGGAGGAGGAAGAGCCATCGAAAGATTTTCGGGAGGAATGCTGATTCAGCAAGAACCGGATGCATCGTCTTTCCCGAACGGAGGAATCCGAAACACTTTCGAAGCGAGAGGTTATACAGCGTGGGATCCTACTTCTCCGGCTTTTATTATGGGAACTACACTTTGTATTCCTTCGATTTTTATTTCCTACACCGGCGAAACTTTGGATTATAAAGCACCTTTATTGAGAGCGCTTCACGCGGTAGATGAAGCCGCAACAGATATTTGCAAATCCTATTTCGACAGAAATGTAACGAAAGTGATTCCGACTTTAGGTTGGGAACAGGAATATTTTCTGGTTGATCTGGCTCTTTACCAATCCAGACCGGATTTGGTAATGACGGGGAAAACCTTAATCGGACATTCTCCCGCAAAAGGACAACAATTAGACGATCATTATTTTGGGTCTATTCCGACAAGAGTGATGAACTATATGAAAGAGCTGGAAATAGAAAGTATGAAAATCGGAATTCCCGTTACGACACGACATAATGAAGTTGCTCCAAACCAATTCGAGTTGGCTCCGATGTTCGAGGAAGTGAATATTGCAGTGGACAACAATTCTTTATTAATGGACATTATGGCGAGAATTGCCCACAAACACCACTTTGCACTTTTGCTCCACGAAAAACCTTTTGCAGGAGTGAACGGAAGTGGAAAACACAACAACTGGAGTTTGGCAACCGACACCGGAGAAAACCTTCTAAGTCCGGGAAAAAATCCTAAAAAGAATTTACAATTTCTTACATTTTTCGTCAATACCTTGAAAGCTGTTCACGATTATGCGGATTTACTGAGAGCAAGTATTGCTTCTGCAAGCAACGATCACAGATTGGGAGCAAACGAAGCTCCTCCTGCAATTATTTCGGCATTTATCGGTTCGCAATTATTCGGGGTTTTGGAAGAACTGGAAAAAGTAACCGACGGAAAACTTTCGCCGGAAGAAAAAACCGAACTCAAATTAAATGTCGTAGGAAAAATCCCTGAAATCCTCTTGGATAATACCGACAGAAACCGAACTTCGCCATTCGCATTTACCGGAAACAAATTTGAAATAAGAGCAGTCGGTTCCTCTGCAAACTGTGCGGAAGTAATGATTGTAATGAACGCAATCGCCGCAAAACAGCTGAAAGTTTTCAAAACGGAAGTAGATGCTTTAATTGAAAAAGGACTGAAAAAAGACGAAGCGATTTTCAATATTTTAAGAGAATACATCAAACAATCCAAAAACATAATGTTCGAAGGAGATGGTTATTCCGGAGATTGGGAGAAAGAAGCAAAAAAACGGGGACTGAATAATCTGAAAACCACTCCCGAAGCTCTGAAAAGAGAAATGGATAAAAAATTCATTAAACTTTATGAAGAATTGGGAATTTATACACACAGGGAAATTGAAGCTAGAAACGAAATCAAATTAGAAAAATATTCTACCGTAGTTTCCATTGAAGCGAGAGTTTTGGCGGATATTGCGAGAAACCACATTATTCCTTGTGCGTTGAATTACCAAAACCGGTTAATCGAAAACGTAAAAGGACTGAAAGAAATTTTCGGGGACAAAGAATTCAAATCTTTGGCAAAAGAACAGATGAGCTTGATTACCGATATTTCCGGATATGTATCAACAATGAAAGTGGAAGTAGAAAATCTGCTTACCGCAATAGAAAAAGCCAAATCTGCAAAAGATTCACAGAAAATGGCGGAAGCATTCTGCAGTGATGTGATTCCTTATTTTGAAAAAATCAGAACCGCATCGGATGCGTTGGAAATGATGATAGATGACGAACTTTGGCCAATGACGAAATACAGAGAACTCTTGTTTACAAGATAATCCTTTTGTGAAGTTACAGTGTAAATAAAAAATTGCTTATGATAACTCATAAGCAATTTTTTTCGTAAAACTTTTAATATTACTTTTTAATAACTTTAACAGAATTGCTTCCTGCTTCGGAATTAATTTTGAAAAGATAAGTTCCTTTTGGCAGTTTGCTAATGTCTAATGACGTATTTTTTGCACTGTTGTTCATATTATGAGTCTGAATCAACTGACCGGAATTGCTGTAAATTTCAACATTCTTTATATTCAGATTTCTGTCGTTTTGGATGGTAACCATTCCCGATGCAGGATTAGGGAATACCTGTACTGCATTTTCTTTTTGAATATTCTCTACAGCAAGAAGATGATCGCAGTTGTAAACATATACCTCATCGAGATACCATCCGTCATTACCATTACAACCGTCTGTTCCCATCTCAAATCTGAATTTAATGTTCGATCCGGAAACTACACCTATTTTTGACAAATCGATTACACTTTGTCCCCAACTTCCGCTAAGCGATCCTCCATCAGTTCCGGAATAAGCTCTTTGTCCTCTTAATGGATTGTCATTTCCTGAGTTTACTAAAGCTACATTATAACGGTTTTGAGTAAATGCTTCGAGAGGAACTTGGGTCCAGTTTCCACCGTTCAAACTGTATTTGATGTTTCCACCGTCATATCCGGATTCTGTTGCAATATAATGGTTGAATGCCATTTCGTATTTTCCGGAGGTAAATGTAGGGAAAGTAATGAGTGGGCTTTCTAAGCGTAAAATACCATTTTGCAAACTTGTGGTACAATTTCCGTTAATTGGATCTGCTGCGTAAATAGCATTCCCTGTTCTTCCTTTCGGCAAATTACTTTTAATTACCCAGTTTCTTTCTTCCCAGCTTGAAGGATTAGTAGGAACATTTGTAATTACCCAGTTTCCGATACCGTTTTCCCAAGTTTCTTTGAACAGTGCTTTTGTCGTCATTGCACCATCGCATAAATCGGGAGTTGCTTTTAAAATAGGAACGTAGTTACATTGAGTAACAGGAGATTCTCTCAGCTGTGTCGCCAAAATTCCGTTCTGAAGATTCTGCAAATCAGCGGAAGTGAAAGAAACCCCACTCAATCCTGCAGCCGTAGAAGAGGTAGATAATCCCTGTAGATTAATTCCTATTAAATCATTGAGGGAAGATTCCAACGCATCGGCAAAATTAGCAAAATCGCTGGTCGGAGTAAGATAAACCGATTGTGCTCTCCACCACAAATGAGCAGCTTTTACAAAACCGATACTTTGAACGGTATATCCTCTGTAAGTTCCTCCATCTACCAATAAAGCATATAAATGATTGGTAACACCGGAATTGGTATGAACACCTCCTGAATCAGCAGTTCCGCAATAATAATTTGAATTATCTAAAACAGAACCGGGATCACCATTGCAATTCGGATTCCACATATCGCGGATTGGATTTCCGAATGCGGTTGCGTCTTCTCCCATTTTCCAGCGGATTGATTCCGAACAAGAGGTTGTTGTTCTCACATTCAGATTTTCGCCATCATCTTCATAATTATTTAATAAATCGATTGTTTCTCCCCACACATCGGAGTAAGATTCATTTAATGCACCAGATTGATATTGATAAATAAGTCCGCTTGTATATTCCGTATATGCGTGTCCCCATTCGTGAGCAACGACATCATCTGAAGCGGTTCCATTGCAATAGTTTGCAGTTGCTCCGTTCCAGTTTGCATTAGGACAATTGATATTTGGATTGTTATTGATGGTAATCATCGTGTGATCTGCATTGTCATACGAAACATATCCGAAAGCATTTTTAAAGAAATTATATACGTGTTCCGAAGTGATTACTTCGTTTTGTTGCCAAATATTAAGTGTTCCCGGAAGAGGATCTCCTTCTTTCCATTTCAGGTTGGAAGCATTTGTATTGGTTTCGTATAATTTTCGGTCGATAGGATGAATTCCTGTAAACTGTTCCACCAATTCTCCGGTGTGTGCATCTATAAAAAGAAATTCTCTCACATCGTTGTAATTGTTTATTTCAACTTCGTATGCTAAATAAGAAGTAACCGAACCTCCTTGAACCAAATTTTTAGGAAAAACCAAGAGATTATTTTTTGCAATCAGTAGAGGAGTTTTGGATCTGTTCAGTCCTTGATTCTGAACCATATTTTTCGCAATCGTTCCTGCTTCTGTTTCAGAAATAGATGGTTTTGCATTTACTTTGATATTTGAAATTGCATTTCCGTTAATGGAAGTAAGCTGTTGTTTTCCGTTGAAATGGAATTTCAAAACACCGTCATAAACAGGAACTCCTTGATAATATTGCCGGTAAATAACATTCTTCAAACCATAATTATCTGTCTTTTCTTCTACAAAAACCATTTCTTTTTCGGATTTCAGATTGAAAACCCCGAAATTCTTTGCCAAAAATTCATCAGCTTTAGCTTTTGTCTGAGCAGATTTCAGTTGAAGTCCGTCCGAATTTTCGAATCTGATGAAATTCGGGTTAGAAGTACTTTTGCTCATCGTAAAGATAGCATTGGATTCTTTTTTCAGTCTGGTTATTTCCTTCGATTGCTGTGCAAACACACCGGAAAAAACCAACGCAAAAAGAATAGATATTGTTTTTTTCATAAAAAATTGATTTACAGCAAATATACATAAACTTGATATTCCTGCCATTTTTTTATATAATAATTTACGATTCGGATTTTAAGGTTTAAAACTCAAGATTTGAAAGACATTTGGTAAACGCAAATTTTTATTATATTTGTCAATATGGCAACAAAAGCACTTTTCAATACGGTCGTCAATTGGTTTATCCGGCAAAGAATAGATCAGATTCAGAATTTTATGGACCGTCCTATTGAAACACAGCACGGTGTTTTGTTTTCCCAGCTTTATTATGCAGAAAATACCGATTACGGAAAAATTCACGGTTTCAGCTCTATTTCCAGTTACGAGGATTTCCGCAGAAATGTACCGATTGTAACCTACGAAGATTTTGAACCCTATATCGAAAAAGCAAGACAAGGACAACGCGATATTTTTTGGCCCGGTTTCGTAAAACAGTTTGCAAAATCTTCGGGAACAACAAATGCAAAAAGCAAATTCATTCCCATTACTGATGAGAGTCTGGAATTTTGTCATCTGAAAGCAGGGAAAGATTTGGTTTCGATATACGCAAACAACCATCCTGAAAACCAATTATTTACCAATAAAAATCTTCGTTTGGGAGGAAGTGCGGAATTGTACGAAAATTTCAATACGAAATTCGGCGATTTGTCGGCGATTCTGATTGACAATCTTCCGTTCTGGGTAGAAATTACAACCACTCCGAGTAAAAAAGTTTCCTTGATGTCGGAATGGGAAAGCAAGCTGAAAGCCATTGTTTCCGAAGTGAAAAACGAAGACGTAGGAAGTATTACCGGTGTTCCGAGTTGGATGATGGTTCTCTTGCAAAGAATTTTGGCAGAAACCGAACTCAATAATATTTCTGAACTTTGGACAAATCTCGAAGTTTTTTTTCACGGAGGAGTCAGTTTCAAACCCTATAAGGAACAGTACAGAAAAATCATCGGGAAAGACATTAATTATTACGAAATCTACAACGCCTCGGAAGGATTTTTCGGGATTCAGGATCAGTCGGGAAGTGATGAAATGTTATTAATGCTCGATTACGGAATTTTTTACGAATTTATTCCGATGGATACTTTCAACATCAATAACCTTCAAGCAATTCCTTTGGAAGAAGTGGAAATCGGGAAAAATTATGCAATGGTCATTACCACAAACAGCGGACTTTGGCGGTATTTGATTGGTGATACAGTACGGTTTACTTCACTTCATCCTTTCAGAATAAAAATTTCGGGAAGAACAAAACATTATATTAATGCTTTCGGAGAAGAATTGATGATAGATAATGTGGAAACGGCTCTTTCAAAAGCGTGTGAAGCCACCGATTCTTCGGTTTCTGATTTTACGGGTGCTCCTGTTTTTATGAATGACGGTGAAAGCGGTTCTCACGAATGGATTATTGAATTTACTCAAAAACCGGCTGATTTAGAAAGATTTGCAGAGATTTTCGACAACCATCTGAAATCCATCAACTCCGATTACGAAGCGAAACGTTACAACAATATGACCTTGAAAAAACCAATTATTCACATCGCAAAACCACAGCTTTTTTACAGCTGGATGTCGGAACGGGGAAAACTCGGCGGACAAAACAAGGTTCCGCGAATGAGCAACGACAGAGAATACATTGAACCTTTGCTGAAAATGAATCGGGATTAAGAAATTTTCGTTTCCCCATTCATAAAGGAAGTAAAAATTTCTCTTCTTAAATTTCATCAAGATTGCACCTTTTAGGGTCGGGAAAATTAATTTTGATGAAATTCATTAAGGATTCTGTACACTTTCAACCGGAATTTCGGCGGTTTTGTTTTCTTTTTCTTTTTTTGCTTTCGCTTCGTTTTCTGCTTTTTTCTTTTCTTCCGCTAATTTTTTTGTGGCTTTTTCTTTTTCTTCCAATTCTTTTTTGGCGAGTTGTTCTGCCTCTATTTTTTTACGGTTTTCTCTTAAAGAATCTTGATATTTCTGTGACGCCATCCTTATTTTTCTCGCCACATCTACCGAAACCGCACCTGCTGAAAAAGAATCCTTTGCAATGGTATCATACGGAGGAACAGAAGTTTCTTCTGCGATGCTCATTTCCATTTTTTCCGGATTTTTTCCGCAGGAAATCATTAGTAATAAAAGAAAAAACAAGAAGGTATTTTTCATTTTCAATCAATTTTAAATTCGGCAATTACCGGAAAATGATCCGATAATTTTACAGAGCGGTCAACTTTATAACTTACCGGTTTTATTTGTTCAGAGCAGAAGATATAATCTATCCTTATCGGAAATTTGTAATCGTGAAAACTTGTTGCGCTTCCGTTTCCTGCTTCTACAAAAGCATCTTTCAGATTTTTCCCGAGATGATAATATTCATAAGAATTGGGAACCGCATTGAAATCTCCTGCCAAAATCACAGGATACGGAGAATTATCGATGGCTTTTCGGATTTGCAAAACTTCCTCCTGATGAATTTTAAAAACAGGAACAAGTCTTTTTAGGATATATTTCAGTTTTTGTTCGTTGTCATCGAGGTTTTCTTCGGGTTTTATTTTCTCTTTTTCAAACGAAAACGGATTCAGATATACATTCACAATCCGGATAATTTTT
>CAYSQR010000014.1:16539-17075 GCA_964433195.1 uncultured Kaistella sp.
TTGAATTTAATATCGGCAAAAAAAGCATTTCCGTTGCTTCCCGTTATCAGTTTTTCCTGATGAACGATTTCGGTTTTGGAATTGATAGCAACCATCGGAAATCCTTTTGTTCTGTATTCATATCCGGGAACATTAAATTCCCATCCGTATTCTTGTCCGATTACAATATCTGCATTCTGGTTTTGTAAATATTCATATATGCTATTATGCCCGGAAAGTCCTGCGTGAATATTCATAGAAACAATTTTCAGATTGGGTTTTTCGGAATTTTCCCCACTAAAGTTTATCCATCTTCTTGTAGGATTTATCAGCATTAATGAAAACAGTAAAAACAAAACCATTCGTTTTTTTACGGAGATAATCCAGAAAATGCAGAGCAGAATATTCAGTATCATCAAGACCGGGAAAGTCAGAGAAAGCAGATTGAAATACGGAAATATTTTCGGCGGAACGAACGCATTGAGAAAAGTTCCCAAAAGCAAAACAATGATGGAGAAATGAATAATCGTTAAAATAAATCTGAGCAGCTTCACAAA
>CAYSQR010000014.1:17085-23266 GCA_964433195.1 uncultured Kaistella sp.
CTGAAATGATGGTTCTTCCAGCGTTTCGCCAGAATAAATCCTGCGATTGCTCCGCCTACATGAGCCAAATGTGCAATTCCGCCCACATTGCCCGTAACTCCCAAAACAACCGAACCTATAACAACAACCGGAAGCAGGTATTTTACTTTCACTGGAACCGGAATAAACATAATCATAATTTTTGCATCGGGATAAAGTGTGGCAAATGCTGCGATTACACCAAATATTGCTCCGGAAGCTCCAACTATAGGAACGGAAATGATTGATTGCAGATTGTTTACAAATTCTTGTTGGGAAAGTATCGCTGCTGAATTTCCTTTAAACGAAACACTTTCCCCATTAAGATAGCCGTTCAGATCGAAACCGAAACTTTGCAAGCCTGTTTTTATCTGTTCCACTTCTACAAAATTCCATAAATTAAAAAGGAAAAATGCGCCCAATCCACTTGCGAAATAAAGAATCAGGTATTTTTTTTCGCCTAAAACCTGCTCCAAAACCGGTCCGAAACTGTACAGCGTAAACATATTGAATAAAATATGCATCAAGCTACCGTGCATAAACATGTGCGTAAGGATTTGCCAGAAATGGAAAAACGGAGAAAAAGGATAAAATGCGGCTAAATACCTGTACATTAAATCACTATTCAAAAAATACGTAAGAATAAATACGATTACATTTATAATGATAATGTTCCGGGTAATTGGTGGGAGATTATTAAGCATCTGTATTAAAATTTATTTTTCAATTCGTCTAAAGGGATTTCAATAAAACATCTTTTTCCCGATGGTAAAAATTCCGGGAAACCAAGTGCTGTAAAATCCCGTATCACTTGTTCTGCATCAATTTTATACAAAAAATCAAACCGGGATCTGCTCTGTATTTTATTCCATTGGTTGTTGTAAAAATTCAGGAAATCTTCTTCCGTTTTATATTCCAGAATTTCAAAAAGAGTTTCGAGAAATTTCATTACCTGCGTTTCTTTCAATCCTTCAGGAACTGCATCAATCCTCAGAACATTATCATTTGCAATCTCCATTTCAAAACCCAGTTCCGGCAAATATTTTTTAATGGAGCGAAACTTGTTTTTCTCGGTTTCGCTCATGTGATATTCCAGAGAAAAAAGCAGAGAATGCTTTTCGTTGCTGTGTTTTTTCTTCGCATTTCTTTCGCTTACCACCAATCGGTGCATTCTTCCCAAATCGAGCATCAAAGTTTTTCCTCCTTTATTAAAAAGCCAATAACCGTTCGGAAGACGCATTAAATCTTCATCAAAATCTTCATCTTCAAAGAGATTGATTTTTGATGGTTCTGCGGAAATATTCTGTTGGTAAATTTCGGTTAAAGCCATTTTTTCTCCCGCCGAATTTTTTTCCTCCAAAAAAGGATTGTAGTTTCTATCGACGGTAATTTCGGGAGTTTTAAAGTTTCCTCCGGGAGTTTTTTGATGAATAAAAGCATCAATATTTTCATCCCTATCGAAATCTAAACTTGGAGCAACATTATAAATTCCCAAAGATTTTTTAATCGTAGAACGCACCAAAGCGAAAATTAAATTCTCATCTTCAAATTTCACTTCGGTTTTTTGGGGATGAATGTTTACATCTACTTTTTCGGGGTCAAGTTCGAGAAAAAGAAAAAACGAAGGAATATATCCCGGCAAAAGCAATCCTTCAAACGCTTCCTGAACCGCTTTATTGAAATAGGCACTTCGGAAATATCTTCCGTTCACGAAGAAAAACTGTTCGCCGCGAACTTTCTTCGCTCCTTCAGGTTTTGCAACGAAACCGTTCAGTTTTACCCAACCCAAATCTTCTTTAATCGGAACGAGAAGCGGATGCAATTTTCTTCCGAAAATTTCGACAATCCTTTGCAACAAGCTGGATTTTCTTAGTCTGAAAATAATATCGTCATTATGAAAAAGCTCGAAATCCAGATTTTCGTGAGCTAAAGCAACCCTTTGAAATTCATCAATAATATGACGGAATTCCACATTGTTGTTTTTCAGAAATTTTCTTCTCGCCGGAACATTATAAAAAAGATTTTTTACCTGAAAATTCGAACCTTCCGCAGTTTGCACCGGTTCCTGAAACTGGAAACTTCCACCTTCGATATAAATACTCGTTCCGGTTTTGGCATCTTTGGTTTTGGTTCTCAGTTCCACTTGCGAAACTGCTGCAATTGAAGCCAAAGCTTCGCCACGAAAACCTTTGGTGGAAATTTTAAATATATCTTCCGTTGTGCTGATTTTGGAAGTGGCGTGTCTTTCAAAAGCCAATCTTGCATCGGTTTCGCTCATTCCCGTTCCGTTGTCCACGACTTGAATCAGGTTTTTTCCGGCATCTCGAATGATGAGTTCAATTTTTGTGGCATCCGCATCGATGGCGTTTTCCATTAGTTCTTTTACGATGGATGCAGGTCTTTGCACCACTTCACCGGCGGCGATTTGGTTTGCAACGTGATCCGGCAAAAGTTTTATAATATCCGACATTCTTATATTGATTGTACAAAAATAACGATAAGATTCGGGGTTTTGAAATTATTTGGATAAATACTTGTACGATTTTGGATAGAGAAAATCATTACGAAAATAATTCCTCATCTATAAAATACTGAATGATGGCTTTTTTCATCAGAAGTTGCTGTTCATTCGGTTTCAGTTCCGGGAGTTTTTCCACCTCATCGAAATGCGGAAATCCGTCTTCGTCATAATGCGAAAACTTATAATAACCGAAAGGTTCTAACAAACGGCAAACTGCGATGTGCAAAATATTCAGCTTATCGTCTTTCGTATATTTCTGTTGTCCGCTTCCCAATTCCTGAACACCGATTAAAAACAAAATCGTGTCAATCTGCGGATTTTTTTCGGTATCGAAATTTTCTGTGAAAAAAACTTCAACTTTATTCCATAATTCTGATTCGGTCATAATACTTTTCTTGCAGATTAAAAAAAATAAAGATTTGTGGAATCTGTAAAATCTGCGTAATTATTATTTATTAATATTTTCTAATTTCAACAAGAACGCAAATTCCAATGCGTCTTCTTTCAGGCTTTCAAATCTTCCGCTTGCTCCGCCGTGTCCGGAACTCATATCGGTTTTGAAAATCAGAATATTGCGGTCTGTTTTTAATTCTCTTAATTTTGCCGTCCATTTTGCAGGTTCCCAATATTGCACTTGCGAATCATTTAATCCTGTGGTAATCAGCATATTGGGATAATTTTTTACTTGCACATTATCATACGGAGAATAAGATTTTATATAATCGTAATACGTTTTGTCTTTCGGATTTCCCCATTCATCGAATTCTCCCGTTGTCAAAGGAATGGTTTCATCGAGCATTGTTGTAACCACATCTACGAAAGGAACTTGTGCGACAATTCCGTTGAAAAGTTGCGGTTCTTCGTTGATGATTGCACCCATCAAAAGTCCACCTGCACTTCCTCCCATCGCATAAAGATGTTTTTCGGAAGTGTAATTTTCTTTAATCAAAAATTTCGCAACATCGATGAAATCGAAGAACGTATTTTTTTTGTGAAGCATTTTTCCGTTTTCATACCATTCTCTTCCGAGATATTCTCCGCCACGAATATGAGCAATGGCGTAAATGAAACCTCTGTCTAAAATCGACAATCTCACATTGGAGAAACTTGCATCCACAGTATGTCCGTAACTTCCGTAACCATAAAGCAACAACGGAGTTTCCGCAGATTTTTTCGTGTTTTTGTGATACACCAAAGAAACCGGAATTTGCGATTTCCCATCTCTTGATTTTGCCCAGATTCTTTCGGAAATATAATTTTCCTGCGAAAATGTTCCGCCCAAAACTTCCTGCTGTTTCAGGATTTTGGTGGTTTTTTCTTTCATATCGTATTCCAAAGTGGAATTCGGATTCGTCAAGGAAGTATATCCGAAACGTAATTTCTCGGTGTTAAATTCTAAATTCAAACCGATATATGCGGTATAAGTAGGATCGGAAAAAGGTAAGTAATGAGAGGTATTGTTTTGATTATCAATAATCTTTATTTGTAAAAGACCTTCTTTTCTTTCTTCAAGAACGAGATGATTTTTAAAAATTTCAAAACCTTCCAGCAAAATTTCTTTCCGGTGCGGAATCACTTCTTGCCAGTTTTCCATTCCCGGATTTTCGACTTTTGTTTTTACGATTTTGAAGTTGGTTGCTCCGTTTTCATTAGTAATAATATAAAACTCGTCTTCGAAATGTTCTACGGAATATTCCAAATCGGGTTTTCTCGGTTGTACGATTTTCCATTCTGCCAAAACATTATTTGCGGGGATAAAACGCATTTCATCGGAAACCGTACTGGAACTCGCAATGAAAATATATTCTAAAGATTTGGTTTTAAAAATATTGACATCAAAAGTTTCATCTTTTTCGTGAAAAACCAAAACATCCTGTGAAGAATCCGTCCCGAGTTGATGCATAAAAACCTGAAAAGCACGGAGTTTTTCGTCTTTTCTGATGTAGAAAATATGTTCGTTATCATTTCCCCAAACTGCTTTTCCTGTAGTATTCGGAATCTGCTCCTGAAGAATTTCGCCGGTTTCGAGATTTTTGAACAGTATCGTATAAATTCTTCTCCCCATATTATCCGACGAAAAAGCCATCAGTTTATTATCGGGTGAAACAGCGACACTTCCTACTTCAAAAAAATTTTCGTTTTCCGCCAAAATATTCACATCGAGCAAAATTTCTTCTTCATTATCCAAAGTTTGAAATTTCCTGCCAAAAACGGGATATTCTTTTCCTTTTTCAAATCGCACGATATACCAATATTCATTGAAAAAATAAGGAAGAGATTCATCATCTTCTTTGTATCTTGCTTTCATTTCATCAAACAATTCCTGCTGAAATTCTTCGGTATCTTTCATCACAAAATCGCAGTAAGCATTTTCTTCTTCGAGGTATTTTATGACTTCCGGATTTTCTCTTTCGTTCATCCAGAAATAGTTATCGGTTCTTTTATCTCCGTGTATTTCGAGAAGTTTCTTTATTTGTTTTGCTTTTGGAGCGTTCATTGGAATTGGAGTGTTTTAGTTTTTTTTGAAATTTTTAAATTTTGAAAAGCCCGTAAAGTTAAGATTAATTAAAAATAAAAAACCATCTTTATCATAGAAAAAGACGGTTTTTGGTATAACTTTCTTTGAAATTATTTCCCCATATTTCTGATGTACTTTTCAATAGCCATCGTCATAGAAGGAGTGTCTTTGTTCGGAGCCATCACATCCACTCTCAATCCGGCTTCTTTTGCCGCCTGTTCTGTGGTAGTTCCGAAAACTGCAATTTTCGTATTGTTTTGTTTAAAATTTTTGAAATTCATTTCCAAAGATTTTATTCCTTGCGGAGTGAAAAAAACCAGCATATCGTAATCTTTTACTTTTGTGTCGCTCAAATCACTGCACACTGTTTTGTACATCGTTGCTTTCGTCCAGTCGATTTGGGATTCTTCCAAAACTTTCAATATTTCCGTACTTAATGTTTCCGAAGCGGGAATCAGATATTTTTCCGAAGGATATTTTTTGAAAAGCGGCAAAAGATCCGCAAAAGATTTTTCGCCGAACGAAATTTTTCTTTTTCTGTAAATAACGTGTTTTTGCAGGTAATTTGCAATCGCTTCGGATTGGCAAATGTAGCGCATAGAATCGGGAACCGAAAATCTCATTTCTTCTGCCAAACGAAAATAATGATCTACCGCGTTTTTGCTGGTAAGAATAATTCCGTTATAATTGGCAAGATCTATTTTCTGGACTCTAAGTTCTTTTGCATCAACACTTTCTACGTGAATAAATGGTCTGAAATCAATTCTGATTTTTTCCTTTTTCGCAATCTCCATATATGGCGAAGATTCGTTGGGTGCTGGTTGAGAAACCAAAATAGATTTTATTTTCATTATCAGAGTTTCTTAAAAAAATAATACTTTCCAAAGTACCAAAACCGGTATTATTTGGAGGGTGCAAATATACAAAAATTTATAATACCATTTTTCGGGCAAAATGTTGTTCCTGTGAAAGATATAAAACACCTGTTTGAATGCCAATACCAGTAAAAATCCCAAAAAATAATAATCTAATATCCGGAATCTGTCCACATCATAGAAATAATGAACGAAGCACATCAACATCAAAACGACCGAGAAAATGAAATAAAATTTTGAGGCGGTAAA
>CAYSQR010000015.1:0-20272 GCA_964433195.1 uncultured Kaistella sp.
CCGAAACTCCCGTTGTAGAAAGGGAAATATCTGTATTGAACATTTTTTGGCAACCGAAAGACATTTCCTGTGCAACTTCTTCGCAAACCACCGTTTTCTCGGAAATCGTTTTTTCGGAAACTCCCAGAATTTCTATTTTTTTGCGGAAATCATAAGGAATAATTCCTCCCGAAAAATACTTTGAGCTTCCCGAAACAGAGGTAATCAACCGAGACAATTCTCCTCCTGTACAACTTTCAGCGGCAGAAATGGTAAGATTTTTTTGGATTAAAATTTCTTTCAGAATTTCCTGAATTTCGTTTCCGTTCCACGCAATTACTTTTCCGCCAATCAGTGGTTTTAGTTTTTCTGTTTCATTACTTAATTGATTTTCAATTGCTTGAATGTCATTGCCAATTCCTGTCAAACGGAGTTTTACCCGATTTCCGATGGGAAGATAAGAAAGTGAAATATTTTCGGGAAGCGAAAGTTCCCACTCTTCAATGGTTTGAGCGAGAAGACTTTCCGGAAAATCTACCACAGAAATAATTTTGGAAACAATGTGATGCAAAGAAAATTTGTCTTTCAGATAAGGAATTATTTTATCCTTAATCAAAGGTTTTACTTCGTAAGGAACTCCGGGAAGACAAATCGCAATTTTACTATTTTCTTCCACCATTTGACAAGGAGCTGTTCCGTTTTCGTTTTGAAAAATTGTGGCTTTCGATAGAACTACCGCCTGATTTTTATTGATTTCCAATAAATATTCCCGCTTTCTTTTGATTAAAAGTTTTGTCAAATGTTCTAAAGTTTCTTTATCTGAAATCAATTTATCATTAAAAAATTCTGCAAAAGCAATTTTGGTTTTATCGTCTTTCGTAGGACCCAATCCACCTGTTGCAATGACCAAATCTCCTATTTTAAACGCAGATTTCAAAGCTCTTTTAATAGTTTGCGTTTCATCAGAAATTGCAAAAATCTGTTCTACTTTTATTCCGATATTTTTAAGTTCAGAGGCAATGAAATTGGAATTGGTATCAATCGTGTTTCCCGACAAAATCTCATCACCAATACTGATAAGGACTGCTTTCATTTTTTATAAATAATTTGGTATTGAACGCAAAAGGTACAAAAGAATTGTAAATAAAATTTCAATTTCCCCACTTCTCTTAAAATTTTTATCTTTGTTTCCTATGGAATCCAACACTCAGGAAAAAGTTTCGCAGGAAACAATGCTCAAAGCATTCAACCAAATGATGCTTGCAAAAGCAATGGCAGATATTTATGAAGAAAACCGGAATATTACCAAATATGTTCACAGCACTTCGAGAGGTCACGAAGCCATTCAATTGGCAACTGCTTATCAACTGACCAAAGAAGACTGGGTTTCGCCGTATTATCGTGATGAAAGTCTGCTTCTCGGAATTGGTTTTGAACCGTATCGTTTGATGTTGCAACTTTTGGCAAAAACCGATGATCCTTTTTCCGGTGGTCGTTCTTATTATTCGCATCCTTCAAGTTTGGAAGAAAATTTACCTAAAATCATCCACCAAAGTTCTGCAACAGGAATGCAGGCAATTCCGACAACAGGAGTTGCACAGGGAATAAAATACATTCAGGAATTTAATTTAAAAAATTACGAAAAAAATCCTGTTGTAGTTTGCAGCTTCGGCGACAATTCGATTACGGAAGGCGAAGTTTCGGAGGCATTTCAGTTTGCCGCACTTCATCAATTACCGATTATTTTTTTGGTTCAGGATAATGAATGGGGAATTTCCGTAACCAAAGAAGAAGCCAGAACTTGCGATGCTTATGATTTTGCAGCAGGTTTTGTCGGGTTGAACAGAGTACGTGTTGACGGAACCGATTTTGTGGAAAGTTTCGAGGCAATGAAAAAAGCAGTCGATTTTGTAAGGACGGAAAGAAAACCGATTTTGGTTTGTGCAAAAACTGTCCTTATCGGGCATCATACTTCGGGAGTACGAAGAGAATTTTACCGTGATGAGGAAGATTTGGCGAAACACAGAGCGAAAGATCCGGGAAATATTCTCAGAAAAAAATTACTTGATGAAGGCATTGATGAAGACCTTTTAAAACAAATCGAGAAAAAGGCAAGATTAGAAGCAGAACAGGCGTTTCAAAAAGCCATCAATGCAGAAGATCCAAAACCCGAAACGGTAACCGATCACGTTTTTGCTCCAACTCCGATTACGGAAGAAACAGGAGAAAGAGAACCCGAAAACGGAGAAAAAATAGTGATGGTAGATGCAGCAATTCACGCAATACAGGAACTGATGTGGAAACATCCTGAAGCATTGCTTTACGGACAAGATGTGGGAGAAAGAATTGGCGGCGTTTTTCGGGAAACGGTAACTTTGGGACAAAAATTCGGAAATAAAAGAGTTTTCAATACTGCGATTCAGGAAGCATACATTATCGGTTCTACCGTAGGAATGAGTGCAGTCGGATTAAAACCGATTGTGGAAGTACAGTTTGCAGATTATATTTATCCTGCAATCAATCAATTAATTACAGAAATTTCCAAATCCAATTATTTAAGCAACGGAAAGTTTCCGGTAAGCAATATCCTGCGTGTTCCGATCGGAGCTTACGGAGGAGGAGGTCCTTATCACAGCGGAAGTGTGGAAAGTATTTTAGCCAACATTAAAGGAATAAAAATCGCTTATCCGAGTAATGCGGCAGATTTCAAAGGTTTGCTGAAAGCAGCTTATTACGATCCGAATCCTGTTGTAATGCTGGAACATAAAGGATTGTACTGGAGTAAAGTTCCGGGAACTGAAGAGGCAAAAACCATCGAACCTGATGAAGATTATATTTTACCTTTCGGAAAAGGAAAGATTATTCTGGAAGCCGACAAAACCGAAACCGAAAAAGGCAGAACAATGCTCATCGTTACATACGGAATGGGAGTTTACTGGGCAAAAGAAGCTGCGGAAAATTTCCCGGGAAAAATAGAAATCATTGATTTGAGAACGCTGATTCCTTTGGATGAAAATCTGGTTTTTGAAAGGGTGAAACTTCACGGAAAATGTTTGGTTCTTACAGAAGAACAAATCGGCAATTCCTTTGCAGAATCTTTTGCACACCGCATTTCCAAAAACTGTTTCAGATATTTGGATGCTCCTGTAGAAGCAATGGGTTCATTAAATCTACCTGCAGTTCCGATAAATCTCGTTTTGGAAAAAGAAATGCTTCCGAATGCGGAAAAAGTTGCGAAAAAAATCGAAGAAATTTTATCCCGATAAAAGTAAAAAAAGAGAACACTATTTTGTGTTCTCTTTCCTAAATTAAAATATATGAAAAGCTATCAGGTTTAAAGTTTTTTCCATGTGTGAGTGGTGCTACTTCCTGAACCTCTCACATGAGCAGAGCATTTTCCTCCAGCTGGAGAACCACTTCCTGTTTTAGTTTCTGTATGATTGCATCTAACACACTTGAACGTATAGGATTTTTCGGGAGCATCTTTTTTCGAATCTGTTTTTTTAGCAGAAGAATTATTGGAACTGTTTTTTGAATCAGAACTACTTTTCGGTGTTCCTGCTCCCAGATATTTTTCTACACCTGTTTCGGAAATTTCGTATTCATCGCCGTCTATTTTTCCTTTATAAACTAAGGGCAGATTTGTGGAAGTAAAATGCAACGGTTGGTCATATTTTATCTCGGTCAGGAATTTTCCTTCGTCTATACCATACAAACCATATTTGCCATTTTTTTTCAAATTATAATGTCGGGAACCATTTGAAACGGACATCGGTACAAATCTAACCTCATCATATTCAATCGGCACTAAAATTTTTCCCGAAAAGTCTATAAAACCGTATTGTTTTGGATTTTCGCCTTTTCTGGCAAGAAGCACTGTTGTGTTTTTCGTGCTTTCCGCATTCAGATAATCGTATTCAAAAGGAATCAGTATTTTTCCCGAAGTATCGAGCAATCCCCATTTTCCGTCTTTTTTGGCAACGATTTTTTCATTTTTGATATCAAGCCCTTCTTGGTATTCAAAAGGAATTACGGTTTCGCCTTTTTTGTTGATAACTCCCCATTTATTGTTGGAAACCGACTGAACTGCCGCCAAATTGGTTTTCTCGTCAAACTCTTTGGAAGAGCAGGTAAAGTTGTCTTTGATAACGTATTTCCAGCCCATAAATCCTTTTTTTGCTCCTTTTGCTACGTAGCCGCATTTGTTGTTTTCACCTCGTCTTTCTAAATCCTGAGCAAAGCTCATCGTGGTTGCCAAAAGCAATCCTGTTGCGAAAAGTTGTTTTGTTAAATTTTTCATTTTTTTAAGTTTTAAATTTAATTTTTAATAATTTTCTGTGAACTCACATTTCCTTTGCCATCAGTAATTTTCAAAAGATAAACTCCTGCGGAAAGTTTGCTCATATCAATTTTTGATGATTTGCTTTCTTTGATTTTTGCTCCCGAAAGATTAAATATTTCCGCTTTTGTAATTTCTGCATTAATGTTCAGGATGTCTTTCACAGGATTAGGATAAACTGTTATTTTTTCAGCTTTTGAAAAATCCGAAACAGCAAGTGTACTGTTGTTGTTATAAAGATTGGCAACTTCCGAAGCAGACAAAGCATAATTATAAATCTTCAAATCATCAATAAATCCTGTAAAGTAATTAGGAGCTCCGCCTTCTGAAAGTCCTAAACGGAAAAGGTCGGAATTGTTTACTGTGTTTTTTGCTACAGCAACAGAATTTAGTAAAGTTCCGTTCTTGTAAATTTTTGAAGTTGTTCCGTCATAAGTGAAAACATAATGATACCAAATCTGTGCACTATTCGTTGTAGTTGCGGTATTGTTCGGAGAAAAATGAATTGCAGAAGTCGGATTGATGAAAGCACCTTCCGGACTTCCTGTAGTTCCGTAGCTGTATAAGAAATTATAAGTACCACCGACACCGTCCAATTTTACCCAGAGAGAAACAGTTCTTGTATTGCCTCCATACGGAAGTCCGGGAATTGTTGCCGTAGTTCCGGTTTGGGAGATATAAATAGCACTGTTTGCATTTCCGTGTCGGTCGGTTAAAAACGATGTTCCTGCATTACTTGCAAAAGGAGTTGTTCCGTTTGCATTGTTATAGGTATTGTTAAAATTATATTCTGCAATAATTTGTGCAGTTGCTGTGGTAAAATTACCAATGGTGCTTGTCACAGTTCCTGCGGAATTGGTTGCTTCGATTTGATAATAATACAAAGTATTCTGAGAAAGACCTGTAAGATTTGTTGTTCCCGGAGTTACCGAAGTTCCGTTTGCGGAAAATCCTGTAACCTGACTGGTTAAACTTCCAGAAGATAATCCGTATTTAATAACAGAAGTTGTTGCTGCATTATTGGCATTTAATGAATAATTAATTTTTGCCGAATTATGCGAAATATTGGTATGACTGATGCTTGAAATTGCAGGTACTGAAATCGGAGATTCGCTGTTGTGCAAACTCAGAACTTCTGCATCAGATAAAGCATAATTATAAATCTTCAAATCATCAACAGCTCCGTTAAAATAATTGGCTGTTCCGGATTCCGTCAATCCCAGTCTGAAAACGTTAGAGCTGTTTACAGTATTCCACGTTTTGGGAGAAGCTGCCAAAAGCACACCATCACGATATATTTTAGCAGTCGCTCCGTCATAGGTCATCACAAAATGATACCACACATTTGTAGTATGCGTTACGGAAGCATTATGCTCATCCTGTCCGAAATATGCTATTTTGCCTGCATTCATATAGGCACCGTTTCCTCCTGTCGAAGTTCCGTAATGAAACAGATAATTAAATCCAGCGATATTCAGGGTGTTCAGCTTTACCCAAAGCGAAATTGTTCTTTCAGCGGTTCCATAAGGCAAACCTGCAATAGTTGCAGTAGTTCCTACATTATTGATATTAAGAGCACTGCTTGCAACGCCGTATCTGTCGGTCGTAAAAGAATTAGCAGCATTGTTGGAGAAAGGCGTATTTCCGTTGATATTATTGTAGCTATTATTGAAATTATAGGCGGTAATCGGCTGATCCGAAGTTGTCGTAAAATTACCAATAGCACTTGTCGTCGTTCCCGCAGAATTGGTCGCTTCTATCTGATAAAAATACTGTGTATTCGGTGAAAGTGCTGCTAAATTTACATTTCCCGGAGTTGCTGAATTTCCGTTTGCAGAAAATCCTGTAACCTGACTCGTTAAGCTTCCCGAAGATAATCCGTATTTTACAACAGAGGTTGTTGCTCCGTTATTGGCATTAACCGAATAATTAATTTTTGCCGAATTGTGATTAATATCGGTATGAGTAATGTTGGAAATCGCAGGTAAAGTTGCAGGAACAGGCGGCGTAATTTTTCGGATTCTCTGATTTCCGTAATCGGTAACGTATAAAATATTATTCGTTTTGTCGATGGCAATTCCCGTCATCGTGCCGAATGTCGCTACAGTAACATCTCCATCCGTACTTCCGGAATAGCTTTGTCCTGCATAAGTCGTCACTTCTCCGGCAGGACTTACTTTTCTGATTCTGTAATTATAAGTATCGGCAACATATAAATTTCCCGAATTATCAATTGTGATTCCTGATAATCCGTTCTGAAATTGAGCGTCTGTTCCTGTCCCATCTGCAAATCCCGGAGTTCCTCCTGCGAAAGTAGTTACGACTCCTGCAGGTGTAATTTTTCTGATTCTGCAATTTTCTCCTACATAAACATTTCCTGCAGCATCCAACGTAATCCCAAAAGGATAATTGAATTGTGCTGCAGCTCCGGTTCCGTCTGCATAACCTTGCGTACTTCCTGCCAAAGTTGTCACAGCTCCCGTTGTTGAGATTTTTCTGATTCTGTGGTTAAAAGTATCTGCAACGTATAAATTCCCGTTAAGATCCGATACGATTCCGTAAGGTCTGTAAAACTGAGCAGCAGTTCCGGTCCCGTCATTTTCGCCCTGCGTTCCTCCTGCAATAGTTGTAACCACTCCGGAAGAAGTTATTTTTCTGATGGCATTGTTGTCGGCATCACAAACAAACGCATTGTTGAATCCGTCTCTTGCAACTCCGGCTGTACCTCCGAATTGTGCGGCTGCACCGGTTGCATTGGTATATCCGGAAGTGCTTCCTGCGAAAAGTCCGGTAGATTGGTCAGAATAAATTTTTCTGACCTTATAATTTCCCTGATCTGTAACGACAACTGCACCACCACCGTCAAAAGCAATTCCGTAAGGATTATAAAATTTCGCTGCAGTTCCGGTTCCTTCTACATAACCTTGTGTAGAACCGGCAAAAGTTGTAATTGTTTGTGCATTTGCAAAGGAATATGCAAACAGCAAGAGTAAAAGTAGCTTTGTTCTCATCGTAATAAAATTTTATTTCTGCATCAAAGCTATTTCTCTTTATCAGTAATAAATACGTCGGGTTAATGAAACCGTGTTTTGAGTTAACGAAATGGAGAAATTGTGAGATTCTTTTTAAATTGTACTATTGCATTCAATTCTCTTACAAAAACCGAAGAAATAAGAACTTTCATTAACCCGAAACTGCAATTCGTTAACTCATCGTATCTTATTAATTATGTTTTAATACTTTTGTTCTGATAACAGAATAATCCTTGAAATCATTTCTTTACATTTTCATTTTAGTCATATCCCACTTTTGTTTCGGGCAGAATCCGTATTTTCAAACGATTGACAAAACCAACGGACTTCCTTCAAACTCGGTTTACGATATTTTTCAGGACAGCAAAGGTTTTATGTGGTTTGCGACAGGAAAAGGAATTTGCAGATATGACGGTTCAGTTTTCAAAGCTTTCAGCTCCGATGAGCAGACTTCAAAATCCGGTTCGGGAATTGCAGAAGATTCTTTCGGGAGAATTTGGTACGCCAATTTTGACGGTTATTTGTATTACGTTGAAAATGAGCAGTTAAAACCACTTAAACAACCTACTTCTCTGGGTTTCTTTAAATTCGGAATCATTAAAGATGAATTGTTTCTCATTCAGCCAAATGCGGTTTTGGTGTACGATTTGAAAACTTTGAAAATAAAAAACAAACACCACATTTCCGATAATTTCATTAAATCTTGTTACTCATCGAAAGATAAGTTTTATGTTTTGGGCAATTTTTTATACGAATTTTCTGATGAAAATTTTAAGAAACATCCACTCCCAAATGATTTAAGCGATAAATTTACAAGTCCTATATTAAGTTCCATCGGTTCTCAACTCATCATCAATTCCAAATCGGGCGGAATTTTTTACAGCTTCGAGAAAGGAAATTTCATCAAACACCAATTAAATATTCCCGCCAATTTCATTCAGAATACTTCTGTTACAGATAATTCGCTTTGGTTTTGCACTCCAAACGGAGTCTTCAAAAGCAGTCCCAAAGAAAACAAAACGTATTTCAAAGAGCAGAATATTTCCTGTGTTTTCAAAGACAAACATCAGAATTATTGGATTTCTACTTTAAACAAAGGGGTTCTTTTTGTGGAAAACTTCGACAGCAATTATATTGAATTGTTACCAAAACCTTTGACTTTCTTTTTGGGAAAAAACGAAATTTTCATCGGTACGGAAAAGGATTTGGTTTATAAGCTGGATTACAAAACTCTGAAAACCGAAAAAATTCACGAAACCGGAAATAACCAGGCTGTAACACAAATATTTTCGGATACCGTAAATGATAAATTATTTTTTACGTCTATAAATTTCAATATTCTAAATAAAAATTTCAAGGCAGATTCGCAATATTCTTTGGCAGTAAAAGACGTGAAAAAAGTAGATGACAAATATTTTTCGTTTGCAGCAAGCGGAATTTCGGGAATTTTTTACATTGATGAAACCTTGAGAAGCAAATGGGATTTTCTGTTCAATAAAAATAATACCGAGGAATTTTCGGGCTTCAATCAATCTTTTCTGCTGAAAAATATCAACGGGAAATCTACCGAATACAATCCGCTCAACAATACGATTTATTATGCCACAAACAACGGATTAATCGCCGTTTCCAATGACGGAAAAACCTCGGAAATCAAATATGAAAATAAAACGGTTTATCTGACGAAAATCCAGAGATTCGGCGATGAAATTATCGGACTTTCTACTAATGAAAAATTGTATGTTATTGATAATCAAAATAAAATTTCACTATTCAAACTTCCTGCTTTTATCATTAATGAAAAATTCAACAGGTTTTTTATAAGGGAACATTATTGCTATCTTTTTTCTGCAAATGCCGTTTATGAATACGATTTTGTTTCAAAAAATATTCAAAAGCTGATGTCGCTGAGCAATAATCTGGAAGCAACCGATGTGATTCTGAAAAACAACCGCTTGTTTTTTGCGACTTCCAAAGGAATTGTCATTAAAAACAGAAACGAAACCGGAAATTATCCGAAACCGAAACTCATCATTAATGAAATCCTGATCAACGGAAAACGAAAAGAAGCAGAACAATTAAACAAACTGAATTATGCTGAAAACGATGTGGACATCAGCTTTTCTACGTTATCGTTTATTCCGAATGAAACGTATTCCGTTTCTTATAAAATAAATGATTCCGAATGGAAAATCCTTGATGGAACAACCAAAAACCTGAAACTTTCGGCATTATCTTCCGGAGAATATACGATTGATTTGGCGATAAATTACAACAGCCAAAAAATTGATGAGCAGAAAATTAAATTTAAAATAGAAAAACCTTTCTGGCTGACTAATGTTTTTTTGGTTTTGATGAGCTTGGTTTTTCTGCTGGTTTTTTATTTGTTTTACAAATATCAAATCCGAAAAATAGAGCAAGAAAACCAGATTATTTTAGAAAAAAACGAACTCGAAAAAAACCTGAATCTTTCTAAGCTTAAAGCCATAAAATCTCAGATGAATCCGCATTTTTTCTACAATGCACTCAATACGATTCAGGCATTTATTTTGTCTAATGAAAAAAAACTGGCGGTAAATTATTTATCCAAATTTTCTTTATTGACAAGAATGATTTTGGAAATGACGGAAAAGGAAACCATAAATGTTTCGGAGGAAATAAAAACCATTTCGCTTTATCTCGACATTGAAAAAGCAAGATTCGACAGTGATTTTGAATACCATATTTCGTATGATGACGAACTGGAAAATGAAAACCCGAAAATCCCATCGATGCTTCTGCAACCTTACATAGAAAACGCCGTAAAACACGGATTGCTTCATAAAAAAGGAGAAAAAAATCTTGTTGTTTCTTTCCGGAAAGAAAATGAGAACATCGTGATAACAATCGATGACAATGGAATCGGAAGAAAAAAAAGCACCGAACTGAATGCCATTAAAACCCAACACAAATCTTTCGCAACTGACGCAATGCAGAAAAGAATTGATATTCTGAACCTCAACAAACAGAACAAAATCACTTTAGAATATATTGATAAAATCAACAATTCGGGAACTACAGTTGTAATGAAAATTCCTTTGGAATGAAAAAATATTATGAAATCAATAATTATAGACGATGAAAAACAAGCGAGAATTTCGCTGGCTTTGTTGTTAAAGGAATATTGTCCGGAGATAGAAATTTCCGCCGATTGCGAAAATCTTCCGGAAGGTGTGAAAGCCATCCGAAAACATAAACCCGATGTGGTTTTTCTCGACATCGAAATGCCGGGACATTCCGGTTTGGAGCTGCTCGATTTCTTTGATGAGAAAGAAGTGGATTTTTCTATCATTTTCACAACGGCTTATAACGAATTTGCAGTTCAGGCGTTCAAATTATCCGCATTGGATTATTTGCTGAAACCCATTAATCCTGAAGAATTGGTTTTTGCCGTATCTAAACTGAAAAAGCAGAAAAAAGACCAGTTCAGTATTTTATCGGAAAACATTAATAAAGAAAAACCCGAAAAAATTGCGATTCCGTCGGGAACAGATTTACTGTTGCTGAACATTTCCGACATCAGATACATCAAAGGAGAAGGAGCATATTCTGAAGTTTTTATGACCGATAAAGCCAAACATTTGGTAAGTAGAAATCTGAAAAATTTCGAGGATGTTTTGTGCAGCGACAAACGTTTTATGAGAATCCACAAATCTTATATCGTGAATTTCGATGAAGCGGTTTCTTACAGCAAATCCGACAACGGCTGGCTGAATCTGAAAGGCGATGTTTCCGTACCGGTATCATCGGAAAAAATAAATCTGATTACGGAGATGATAACTATTGTTAAGAGATGATGGATGATGGATGATGGATGAGTTGAAAAATAAAAATGTCCTTCAAAATTTGAAAGACATTTTATATTTAATCAATTAAAGAAAATTATTTCTTTTTGGTTTCTTCAACTTCTTTATTACTTGTAGTTCTTCCGTGCAGTTTTTCTTCTTTTCCGCCTTTTCCTCTCAGGAAATCATAAGCAATTGCTGATGCGATAAAGATGGATGAATACGTACCGAAACCGATACCGAGAAGCAATGCAAACATAAATCCTCTCAAGTTATCACCACCGAAAATAAAGATTGCCAAGATTACAAGAATCGTCGTAAACGAGGTATTGAACGTTCTACCCAAAGTACTGGAAATAGAATCATCAAACAATCCCGCCAAAGTAAGCGATTTTTTCTCACGCAAATATTCCCGGATCCTGTCGAATACAATTACGGTATCATTGATGGAATATCCGAGAACCGTAAGTATCGCCGCAATGAAATCCTGATTGATTTCCATATTGAACGGCATATATTTATGTAAAAGCGAATAAGTTCCCAGAATAATCACCGCATCGTGAGCAAGACCTGCAACTGCTCCCAAAGAGAACTGCCATTTATTAAACCTTAATAATATATAAAGGAAGATTCCCGCCAAAGCTGCAATTACTGCTAAAGTTCCGCCGGTTTTAATATCATCTGCAACAGTAGGTCCTACTTTGGTTGAAGAAACAATTCCTGCGTGATCTTTATCTGCCGCTTTGAAATCCTGTAAAGTGGTATTTGCAGGAAGATTCGGTTTCAGACCTTGAAATAGTTTTTCCTCAATTGTTTGATCGGCTGTTAAAGATTCATCGTCAATCAGATAATCGGTGGTTATTTTCAGCTGGTTATTGTTCCCGAAAGTTTTTGCTTCCACTGCCGAATTTTTACCGTCTTCAGTAGTGAAAAATTTAGCAAGATCTTCCTCAACTTTATTGGCATCTACAGGTTTATCGAATCTCACAACATAATTTCTACCTCCTGTAAAATCAATTCCGTACTTGAAACCGTGAATGGAAATTGAAACAATACTTGCCACAGTAAGAATTGCAGAAATGATATAAGCATATTTTCTTTTCCCGATGAAATCGATCCAGATGTTTCTGAAAAGATTTTTTGTTGGCGGAGTCCAAACCGAAAGTTTTTTTCCTTTGTTCAGTCTTGCAAAAATCATTACTCGGGATAATAAAACAGAAGTAAAGAATGTCATTAAAATACCGATGATTAAAGTTACAGCAAAACCTTTAATAGGTCCCGTTCCGAAAACATACAATACAACTGCCGTAAGAATCGTGGTTAAATGACCATCGACAATCGCAGAAAGTGCGTGTTTGAACCCGTCTTTATACGCTTCCAGAATATTTTTACCGGCGAAGAGTTCCTCTTTGGTCCGTTCATAAATAATTACGTTCGTATCGATTGCCATCGCCATAGAAAGTACGATACCCGCAATTCCGGGAAGCGTAAGTGTAGCATCGACCGAATCCATAATTCCGAAAATATAGAACAAGTTGATGACCATTGCAATTACCGCATAAATTCCCGCTCCTCCGTAATAGAAAATGATATAAACAATAATTACCAAAAATGCAATGATAAAAGAAAGCATTCCCGAATTAATCGATTCTTTACCTAATGAAGGTCCTACAACATCTGCCTGCACAATTTTTGCACTTGCCGGAAGTTTACCCGCTCCCAAAACATCTACCAAATCCTGTGCTTCCTGCTGAGAGAAGTTTCCGGAAATTTGGGTTCTTCCGTTCGGGATTTCATTTACTACATTCGGTGCGGTATAAACTACGTTGTCCAAAGTTACTGCAACCGGTTTGTTTACATTTTTTCCGGTAAGTGTTTTCCAGTCTTTAGATCCTTTGGAATCCATCTGCATATCCACTACTACTCTACCGAGTTCATCATAGTTTACTCTCGCAGATTCTACTGCACCATCAACAGGAGCTTTCTGAGTGATATTTCCACGAATTGCATAAAGCACCAAATTATTCTGGTCATTTGCTTCCGGTTTGTAACCCCACATAAACTGGGTATATTTGATATTTGCAGGACGGATTCTTTTTGCGATTTCAGAATTCAAAACTTTGTTTACTACTGCGGTATCCGAAAGTTTTACGTTTCCTACTCCGTTTGCTCTCAAAGAATTGAGTTGCATTAAATTGATGAAATTGGTATTTTTCGCAACACCGATGGAGTCTCCGTTTGCAGCAATGATGGTAGATAATTGCTCAAAATAAGGAAAAATTTCCTGCATTTGCTGTACTTCCCAGAACTGGAGTTTTGCAGAAGACTGCAGCATTTTCTTTACTCTGTCGATGTCTTTGATTCCCGGCATTTCTACAGAAATTCTTCCTGTTCCTGGAACACGCTGTACATTCGGCTGTGTAACGCCCATTTTATCAATACGGGTTCTGATTACTTCATACGCAGAACCTTCAGCAGCACTGATTTTTCTTCTGATGATATTTTTCACATCTTCGTCCGAAGAATTGTATTTGATTTCCGATAGATTTGTGTTTCCGAAGATTTCCGGATCGGCAAGTTTCAAGCTGGTCTTCTTTTCTTTGTTTACCAAATCGAATTGGATGAAGAAATTTTCGATATAATTTTTGGTCGAATTTCTCTGTTCTTTATCGGTTCTGTCGAGGGTTTCCAAAAGTACCGGATTTGAAGAATAATTCGTCAAATCGTTTACCAAATCTCTCTCGTTGATTTCCAAAAGAACATTGATTCCTCCTTTCAAATCCAGACCGAGCTTCATTTCTTTTTCTTTCGCTTTGGAATAATAAAGTTTGGTAAAACCCAGATTCAGCGTATCTGCTTTTAAACGCTCAATTTCTTTCACATTTCCGTTCGCTGCTTCGATTTGGTTTTCGATTTTGCCGGTGTACCAAGTTGGTAATAATTCATTAAGACAAATAAGTCCCAAAATAACCGCAACCAGCGTAATAAGTCCTTTTCCTTGCATTGTTAATAGTTTACAACATTAAAATTATAGTCGGCAAATATAATGATTTTCAATAGAATTAGGAATTTTTTAACAACGGATTTTTTATTTTTTTTAACTTCACGGAATGTCAAAGTTTTATGAAACCAATCCTTCAAGGATTTAGAATCCTTGAAGGATTTTTTACCTAACCTAAAGGACGGAAAAATTCATCAAAATTACTCCCTTTAGGAATGAGAAAATTAATTTTGATGAAATTTAAGCAGACTCTTAATGATAAATGAAAATTTATTCCTAACTTCACAACACCTTAAATACCAAAATATTATGAAAAAGATATTTCTTTCTATATGCACCTTTATTTCCGTGATTTCTTTTGCACAGACTATTATTCTGGAAGAATTTGCAAGCGGTTTAAGCAATCCTGTAGAAATTACAAACGCCAATGATAACCGGCTTTTTGTGGTACAGCAAAATGGTTCCATTAAAATTGTACAGCCAAACGGAACCATAAATTCCACAAATTTTCTCAACATCAGTTCAAAAATTACTTTCGGCGGAGAAAGAGGATTGCTCGGTTTAGCTTTTCATCCGCAATATGCTGCAAATGGTTATTTTTATGTTTATTATAACAACACCGCCGGAAATATTACCGTTGCAAGATATTCCGTAAGCACTTCAAATCCTGATGTTGCCGATTCGAGTTCCGAAAAAATTCTGCTGAATATCACAAAACCTTTTACCAATCACAACGGAGGAAGTATGCATTTCGCTCCCGACGGAAATTTGTGGATTACAACCGGCGACGGAGGAAGCGGAGGTGATCCGAACAACAATGCACAAAATAAAAATTCACTTTTAGGAAAAATGCTGAGAATTGATGTAAATTCTGACGGGAATTATGATATTCCTGCAGATAATCCTTTTGTAGGAATAGAGGGTGCAGATGAAATCTGGTCATTCGGATTGCGTAATGCGTGGAAATTTTCGTTTGATTTAACCGCAGGAAATGTGATGATTGCAGATGTGGGCCAAAATCAAATAGAAGAAATCAACAGAATGCCGATTTCACAAGCAGGAATAAATTACGGATGGCGTTGCTACGAAGGAAATTCTGCGTACAACACGACAGGTTGTGCAAGTTCTTCTACGATGACTTTCCCTGTTTCGGTTTATAATCATTCCGGAGGAAAATGTTCTATTACAGGAGGATACGTTTATCGCGGAACTTTATACCCTGCTTTGTACGGAAAATATTTTTTCGCAGATTATTGCTCCCAACAAATCGGGATGCTCAATTCCGATGATTCTATTAATTGGACTACAGCTTTTTCGGGGAATAATTTTTCTACTTTCGGGGAAGATTTTCAGAAGGAATTATATGTTGCATCCGTAAACAACAGCAAACTTTATAAAGTAAAAACCACCGCACTTTCCACAAATGAAAATTCAAAAAATAGCATTAAAATTTATCCTAATCCTGCTTCGGGAAAAATTTTTGCAGAGGGTTTAAAATCCAAAAATAATTCGGCGGAAATCATCAATGCGGAAGGAAAAAAAGTTTTGGATACAAAAATAAACGAAGACGGAAGTATTGATATTTCCGGGTTAAATTCGGGAATTTATTTCATTACCATTAAATCTGAAAACTTAAAAATCTATTCCCAGAAACTGATTGTGAAATAGAAAATTCCGAAAAACTGCAGAACACAACTTTTTATATAGTTTGCCACTAATGCACGAATTTTAAAATATCATTCGTGGATTAGTGGCAAATTAGTTTTAGAAATTTATGAACATTTTCACAATCCTGTCTTTTCCTGCAAAAACCAGAGTATTTTTATCAATCCATTCACAGACGTAAAGTCCTTTTTCATCGGAAATCTTCGTCCAGGTTTTCCCGAAATCATTTGAAAATTCGATGTTTTGGTCACCAACTGCGATGATGTCTTTTCCTTTCGATTTCGGGCGGATTTTCACACAGGTTTTGTAGCCGCTGTTTTTTCCGCTTGCTTGGATTTGCCACGTTTCTCCACCATCGTTTGTTGTGGCGATATTATTAATGTTTTCATTTTGTTTCGTGTAATCTCCACCGACTGCAATTCCGAAATTTTTGTCATAAAAATCAATGGAATAAATTCCCTGCGAAGAAGTTCCCTGTATAAAAGGGGTTTCAAAAACTGCAATATTCTGATATTTTAAATTAAATCTTATAATCCTTGAAGATTTCCCTCCTGTTGCAATCCAAAGATAATTTTCAAATGATGCAATATTTGTATTACTTGCTGCAAAAGCTGCTTCGCCCTGATTTAATTTTAAATTCTGATGATTATTCCACATCATTGTATATTCATCAAACATATTCTTGCTTGGCATCAATACCGAAAACCTCGAATTTAAATGGTTATCGGGATCACTAAATGCAAATCCCAAATTATCATTTACAAAATGAAGAGCATCATAAAAAGCTGTTTTTATAGTATCGGTATAAACAATTTTAGAATTTAATGTACTCTTATCAATTTCAAAAAAATAAGCCGGACTTTCGATATTGATGGTATAGAATTTTTCATTATTCTGAGCGAGTGTCCGGAACTGTAATTTTTCGGCAGAAAGTTTTATCTGCTTTTTATCTGCAGAATCTTTCAAACCCACATATCCGAATTTGGAGTCTGTTCCGGCGTACCAAACTTTTCCGTCCCAAATCTGAATCGCTCTGATTGAAATCTTATCTTTAAACAAAGTTTCTATTTTTATACTTTGAGCATTATAAAGTGATGAAAGGAAAACAAAAAATAAGAGTTTTTTCATTTGATAAATATAAAGAAACTTTGAAAAACAACAATGGGCTAAAACTTTGTAAAAGTAACTTTTATGCAGCAAAAAACTTTGACAAAGTAAAATAAAAAAATCCCGCCAAAAAGACGGGAAATTCAATAGTTTATTTCTAAAATTTATTTTCTGTTTTTGAAGAAATAATATCCGTATAATAAGGTGTGGACGATAATCATTCCAACAGAGAACATAATCAAACCACTGTCATCAGTTTCTGCATTCTGATGGTGAAGATAAGCAAGAACGACCAAAATCAATGTCAGAATAGCTCCGCTTATTGCAGTTACGGAATAATTTTTCGGGTCATTTGTGGTATTATTTTCTTTACCAAGGAAAGAGTTTTTAATTCCTCTGAAAAGATAAAGATCAAGACCAATCATCATCCAGCAAACCAAACGAATCCAGGTATCGAAAGGCAGAAAAGCCATCATTCCGAAACAGGTAAGAATTCCCAAAACCGGAATTAAAGGAACCAAAGGTGTTTTGAAAGCTCTTGGTGCATCCGGTTGGGTTTTTCTCATTACCAAAACTCCGATACATACCAAAATAAATGCGAACAAAGTTCCGATACTTGTCATTTCTCCCACTATTCTTCCCGGTATAAATGCGGCAAACAAACTTACAAAAACAAGGAAAAAGAGATTCGATTTGAAAGGAGTCCTGAATTTGCTGTGAATTTCACTGAAAACTTTTGGCAGTAAACCGTCTTTACTCATCGAATAAAAAACACGGCTTTGTCCCATCAACATTACTAAAATCACAGAAGCATATCCCAAAAGAATTGCAATGATAATAGAAGTATTCAACCAAGGATAAGCAGGAATTACTTTTCCGTTTACCACATCTCCCATCGCTTCAATGGCAATTGCAACCGGAGCTAAATGATCTGATCCTCCTCCTGCAGTGAATTGTTTGTAATGTACAACTCCTACCATTACATAAGCAAAAGCAATGTACAAAACCGTACAAATCAGCAGTGATCCCATAATTCCGATCGGCATTGCTTTCTTCGGGTTTTTAGTTTCCTGAGCGGCTGTAGAAACCGCATCAAAACCAATATAAGCAAAGAAGACGACTGCAGCTGCACGAATAATTCCTGACCAACCGTATTCCCCAAATTTCCCTGTATTTTCAGGAATAAGTGGTGTTAAATTTTCTGCTTTTACATATTTGAATCCCACAAAAATAAAAATCAGTACTATCGCTACTTTTAAAATTACAATCGCAGTATTTACCCAAGCTGATTCGCTGGTTCCTTTAATCAAAATCAAAGACATCACGATAACAATAAAAACCGCCGGAAGATTGATAATTCCAATCGCTCCCGAAGAACCTACATCAAAAGGAGTCATCAGTAATTGTTCCGGCAAAGCAACTCCGAAAGTGCTGAACAATTTCCCGAGATAACCCGACCAACTCGAAGCTACCGTAGCTGCACCCACTGCATATTCCAGAACCAAATCCCAACCGATGATCCAGGCAATAAATTCTCCCATCGTTGCATAAGAATACGTATAAGCACTCCCTGCAACCGGAATCATCGATGCAAATTCCGCATAACACAATCCTGCAAAAGCACAACCTAAAGCTGCAATGATAAAAGAAATCATAATTCCGGGACCTGCATAATTCGCAGAAGCTATTCCCGTAATCGAGAAGAGTCCCGCTCCAATGATGGCTCCGATTCCCAAAGCAACCAATGCTCCGGATGAAAGTGTTTTTTTCAGTCCCTTTTCAGATTCTTCCGCTTCTTCCAAAAGCTGATTCAGGGGTTTTGTTCTCCAAAGATTTGACATTGTTTATTTTTTTAAGATTTTACGAAAGTATAAAAATTTTAAGAACATTAACATTTTTAAATAAAATTTCTTCAATTATTTTTGAATATTAATTCCTAAAAATCTGATTTTCATACAAAAAACAAATTCAACATTAATTCAGTAAAATTTAAAATTATATGAAAACAGAAGTCAGTATTTCTCGAAAATTTCCGAAATGTTGTAAAAAATCAACAAAAATATTTCCGGAAACCACTGTAAAATGAAGATCAAATATTCCCAAACTTCCTAATCATCAGTTAATCAGGGTAATTTTAACCGAATTTTAACAGTTTTTGAGTAAAATCTTAACATATAAAGGAATAATTTTGCAGTAATGAATTGGAATCCATTTTTTTCGGTTTTTTTATTGGTTTTCGGAAGTGCTTATTTTTCTGCTCAGAAAAGTTACAATACATTAGTCTATGAAGGAAACCAGGAGTTTAATAAAAAAAATTACGAATCTTCTTCCGCAAAATACTCGGAAGCTGCAAAGCTCAACGAAAAAGATTTTACCGCACATTACAATCTCGGCAATTCTTTCTACAAAAGGAAAATGTACGAAGAAGCAAAAGCAGAATTTGAAAAAGCCGATAAACTCTCTACCAATATTTCCGATAAAACCGCTTCGCTCTACAATATGGGAAATGTCTATATGCAAACCAATGATTCCGAAAAAGCTGCCGAGCTTTATAAAAAAGCATTGAAACAAGACCCCTACAACGAAACCATCCGAAAAAATTACGAAATCGCCAAACTGAAAGAAAAAGAAAAACAACAGCAGGAAAACAAGAAAAACAATTCCGAAGGAAACGGCGAAAAAGATAAAAACAAGGAACAAAAGCAAGGAGATAATCCGCAAAACCAATCGGGAAGCAACCAACAAAATAAAGGCGATGGAGAAGGAAACGAGCCGAATCAAAATGAAAACGACAATTCCGACAAAATACCGAAAGAAATAGAAGATGTCATTTTCAACCGAGTAGAAAACAAAGAACGGGAAACCGCAAAACGGATTCTCAACAAAAACTCCTATTCGATGCCGCAAAGCAACGACAAGGATTGGTAATGAAACAGAAAATTCCATACATATTATTTCTACTTTCTGCCATATTCACTTACGGGCAAGTTACTCTGATTGCCGATGCAGACAAAGAACAAAAGATAAACCAGCGTTTTACGCTTACCGTAATTCTAGAAATCAACGGGGAAAATATGGAGCAGGAAACTCCGCTCAGAATGCCCGATTTATCGAAATTTGATATCATCGGTTCTGCTTCCGAGCAAAATACGGTGGTTTTGGATTCCAAAAAAGGAAGCGTTCTCAACCAAATGATTTACCAATGGGTTCTGAGTCCCAAACAAACGGGAAAAGTAAAATTCGGTTCCGTTTTGGTAACGGTAAACGGTAAAATTTATAAAACCGAACCTTTCGATATTTCGGTAAGAGAAAACGAAAAAAAATC
>CAYSQR010000015.1:20282-22622 GCA_964433195.1 uncultured Kaistella sp.
GCCGATAATTCCAAAAACGAACAACTCTATCTGAATCTGGAAGTTCAGGACAAAAATATTTATAAAAACGAGCCTACAATTGCCACGCTTCGTGCATACAGCAATGATTTCGACAATTTCAGAAAAGTAAAAAACATACAATTTCCCCTCCAAAAAAACATCAGCATAAAACCCGTAAGTTACGCCAAATCCGAAATAGAATCTTTCTCGGGAATGTCTTCTCAGGTAATTGCCGTTTTTATGATATTCCCTTCCGAAGACGGAAATGTAGAGCTAAATCCCGTTTCGGCTTTAGTATCCAATTCGCTGAAAGAAAACAAAATTTTATCGAATAAAGTAAAACTAAACGTAAAAAAACTTCCGGAAGGAATGCCTGAAAGTTTCAAAAATGCAGTAGGAAAATTCAACATCGATGTTACAAACTCCAATACAGAGAAAATTCCGGAAATAGAAAAACCGGTAAATATCACAATGAAAGTTTCAGGAACAGGAAATTTTGCCACGCTGAATATTCCGAAAATGCTGAAATCCGATGATTACGTTTTCTATCCTCCGAAAATTACCCAAAAAACTGCTCCTGAAAAGAACAATATTTCGGGCAATATTTTGGCAGATTATGTGGTAATTCCTAAAAAATCCGGTGCGATTTCCATTAATTTTGAGGACTTTTCATTCTTCGATCCGGAGAAGAAAAAATATGTGGAACTGGGTACAAAATCTGTATCGCTGAATGTGAAAACGGCAGAACAAATTGCCGATGCAAAAACAACCATAGAAAAAGTAAACGAATATACAAACACCGTTCTGGAAACCGTAAATACACCGGTTCTGAAAACCCATAATTTAAAAATAAAGGACCAAAACAAAATCAATTGGAAAATTGTTTTCGGAAATCTGGCTTTAATGACGGGTATTCTTTCTCTTTTGCTTTTTGTCATCAGAAAAAAAAGAATACAAAGAAAAACCAAAACCGAAGTTTCTACGAAAAATCCTGTATCAACAATTGCCGAAACCGAAAAAATCATCAGAGAAAGTATGAATAACCAACTTGATGATTATATTGAATATCTAAAAAAACTGAAAGAAAATAAAAATTTCACAAAATTCTTTTCAACCTACGAAGAGCTAAATCGTGAAGCAAAAAATCTATACTCAATAGATACGGAATCCGATTTCCGAAAATTCCTGGAAGAAAACAAAGGACTTAAATTCGCTGAAGAATATCGTATTTTTTCTGAAAAAATACAGATTGAAAAATACGCTCCGCTCCATTCCGAAGAAGATATTGAGGAACTTCTGAAGTCCATTATAATTTTATATTCGGAGATTAAAAAATAATCAACTATATTTCATATTTTTGTGAAATTAATAATTCTCAAAAAAATGTTTGAATTTTTCTCTTTAAAAGAAACACTTACTGCAACAATGGTACTTTTTGCTGTGATAGATGTTGTAGGGTCTATTCCCATTATTGTAAGTCTGAAACAAAAATTCGGAAAAATAGAATCGGAAAAAGCCGCAATTGTAGCAGGAGTTTTGATGATTGCCTTTCTTTTCATCGGAAACAAAATCCTGAAATTCATCGGGGTAGATATCAATTCTTTTGCAATTGCAGGTGCTTTTATTATTTTCATCATTGCGATAGAAATGATTCTGGGTATAGAAATCCAGAAACACGCAGAAGCAAAATCGGCTTCGATTGTACCGATTGCATTTCCGCTGATTGCAGGTGCAGGAACTCTTACTACTACTCTTTCTCTCCGTGCGGAATATCACGACATCAATATTATTTGCGGAATTATCCTCAATACAATTTTCGTATATTTGGTGCTGAAATCTGCAGGGTGGATTGAAAGAAAACTCGGCGATGGAACGCTTCAGGTTCTGCAAAAAGTTTTCGGAATTGTTCTTTTGGCGATTTCCATTAAATTGTTTACGGCAAATTTTGCCCAGCTTTTTTCTTTTTACGTTAAATTTTAAATCTTAAATAATGCAGGTTTTTTATAAAATATTTTTAGTGTTATTCATTATTTTCATTGGTTTCAACCTGTATGTGATGGAATGGAATCTCGGTTTTTGGCACGAAGAAAATGCTAAATTTATCTTATCTATTTCTGCCGCAATTATCGGAATCATTGTAGTTTTTGTATTGCATACGATGAGTAAACTTGCAGCGAGAAAATAGAATTTATCGGTTTCCGATAAATTTATTGATAAAAAGAATTCCTTTTGTTTAAAAGGAATTTTGCACGATTTTTGATGTGAAAATTAACAACAAAAAAACTTTCAGAGATTTTCTGAAAGTTTTTTTATTTTTTTCTAAAACTCCGCACTTTTCGG
>CAYSQR010000015.1:22632-23052 GCA_964433195.1 uncultured Kaistella sp.
CATTCCCGTTACGAAAAGCACCAATCTTTCCAATCCTAAACCAAATCCTGCGTGTGGAACAGAACCGAATTTTCTCGTGTCGAGATACCACCACAATTCGTGTTCATCCACTCCGAAATCTTTCATTTTTTCCAAGAGAACATCGTGTCTTGATTCTCTTTCAGAGCCGCCGATAATTTCACCGATTCCCGGGAAAAGCACATCCATTGCAGCAACGGTTTTTCCGTCTTCGTTCAGCTTCATATAAAAAGCTTTGATTTCTTTCGGATAATCAAACAAAACAACCGGACTTTCAAAATGTTTTTCCACTAAAAATCTTTCGTGTTCAGATTGCAAATCTGTTCCCCAATTTTCAACAGGATATTGGAATTTCCCTTTTTTATTCTCTTTGGAATTCATCAAAATTTCAATCGCTTCCGT
>CAYSQR010000016.1:0-12915 GCA_964433195.1 uncultured Kaistella sp.
ATTAAACTTGCTCCTGTTGCCAACATCGGATCTGCAACGATTAAAGGTCGCCCGTCAATATTCGGACAGGTTAAATAATCCTGCTTGATGGAAAAATAATCATTGGCATCGTGTTTTCTGTAAGCGGCGACAAATCCGCAATCGGCTTTATCGAAATAATTTAAAATTCCCTGAAACAATGGAACTCCGGCTCTTAAAATCGTAGTAATTACAGGTTGTACCGCAATTTCTTTCGCTATGATTTTGTCTAAAGGTGTGGTGATTTCAATTTCTTTCTGCTCCAATCCTTTGCTGATTTCAAAAGCGGCAATTTCACCGATTCGTTCCATATTTCTGCGGAATTTCATTCGGTCGTTTTGGATTTCTATGTTCCTTAAATCATTAATCCAGGAATTAACGAGGGAGAAGTTTTGTGATAAAATGGTAAGCATCTTTTTGAGAAAATTATTTTTGTAAAGGTCGGAAATTTAAAACACTTCATCAAAAATTCTGTATTTTTTTTATCTTCGTGATTAAACAGAAATTTTTATACAAATAATATTCATATAAAACATCCATAGCTAAATAAAAACCGTAATTTTAAAAAAATAAATGATTATGGATACCATTAATACAGATAAAAAATCGACTTCTTTAAGGTTAAATTCCGGTCTTTATGCCTATATCGAAAAAGAGGCGAAAAGACAAAAAAGAAGCATCAACAACTTTATCGAAACCACGCTGTATGAAGCGGTAGATTATCACGAACCTAATGAAAAGCTCAAAAAATCAATAGACGAATCTATTGCCGAGATGGATTCTTTGAAAAGATATTCTTCTGCGGAGGAACTATTTGCAGATTTAGAAAATGAGCTATAAAGTTTTATCTTCTACGAGTTTAAAAAAAAGAGTATGAAAAATTACTTTAAAATAGCTTCAAAAAAAAGAAGCTATTGGAAGAGTTATTGATTTACTCGCAGAAAATGGCTACAAAAACATTCCTCCCAATATGTTTCCGCACAAGCTGAAAGGAAATTACAAAGAATGTTGGGAATGTCATATTATGCCGGATTTGCTTCTTCTCTGGAAACAGTTTGAAAAACCTGAAAAAGAAATTTTGCTTGTGGATGTAGGAAGCCATTCCGATTTGTTTTAGGAAAATCTACGAGAATAAATTCATATTAAAAACACCCCGTCAAAAATTCTTCCGAATTTTTGCCACCCCTCTGAAAGAGGGGAATCCCTGCTCATAAAAAAGGAGTTACTTTTGCCGGAAATACACTTCAATCGGAACTCCCGTGAAACCGAAATGTTTCCGCAATTGGTTTTCCGTGAATCTTTTATAAGGTTCTTTCACATATTGCGGAAGATTGCAGAAAAATACGAATTGCGGACTTGGTGTGGGAAGCTGAACGCAGTATTTTATCTTTACATATTTCCCTTTTATTGCGGGAGGCGGTGTATTTTCAAAAACAGGAAGCATCACTTCATTCAGTTTTGAAGTTTTTATTTTTTTTGCTCTGTTTTGGTAAACTTCCATTGCCACTTCTACGGCTTTCAGAATTCTTTGCTTGGTTAAAGCGGAAATAAATAAAACCGGAATATCGGTAAACTGCCCTATTTTATCTTTTATTTTTGCTTCAAAATCTCGGGTTGTATTGGTTTTCTTGTCTTCCACCAAATCCCATTTGTTCACTACAATTACAATTCCTTTTCTGTTTTTCTGAGCCAGTCCGAAAATATTCATATCCTGAGATTCCCAACCGAGAGTTGCATCGACCATAATGATGACTACGTCGGAATACTCGATGGAACGGATGGAACGCATCACGGAATAAAATTCCAAATCTTCTTTCACTTTAGCTTTCCGGCGCATTCCGGCGGTATCTACCAAAACAAATTCGTGCCCGAATTTGTTATATAATGTTTGGATGGAATCTCTGGTTGTTCCTGCAATATCGGTTACGATATTTCTTTCGACATCGAGCAAAGCGTTTGTTAATGTAGATTTTCCTACATTTGGTCTTCCTGCGATGGTGATTTTCGGGAGTCCTTCAAAAGGATCTTTGTAATCGGTTGTAGGAAATTCATTTACAATATCATCGAGCAACTCTCCGGTTCCGGAACCCGAAGCTGAAGAAAGGGTATAATATTTTTCTATTCCCAATTGATAAAATTCGGTTGCAGGAAGCTCGTCTTTCGCAGAATCCACTTTGTTTACAACGATATACACCGGTTTTCCGGATTTTCTTAGAAGCTCATAAATTTCCTGATCGGTATCGGTTAAACCTTCTTCCACGTTCAGCATAAAAATAATGGAAGTAGCTTCGTCAACGGCTAATTCTACCTGTTTTGTAATTTCTTCCTGAAAGACATCTTCCGTATTTACCTCATAACCACCGGTATCGATTACGGTGAACTCTACTCCGTTCCAGTCGGATTTTCCGTAATGGCGGTCTCTTGTAACTCCTGCTGTGGAATCTACAATGGCTTCTCTTCTTTCGAGAAAACGGTTAAAAAGGGTGGATTTTCCTACGTTGGGACGACCAACAATAGCGACAATATTTGACATAAAAATTTGTTTCTTTTTTAAAAAAGAATGGGTTACTTCAACTTTTGAAGCCCAAAAATTTTTGCAAAGATAGGTTTTTTTGATGGAAGACTTAGACGGGTGAAAATTTTAATTAAATTCGTGGATTTAAAATTGTAGGTAACGGAGCAGATATTTTTTCCGTGAACTAAATTAGTAAAAAATGTGAACGGAAAGATATATGCGGATAAAAGTTACAAAAATCTCAACTTATAACTTCAACCCCGCTTGTAGAAATACGGTGTTATCTGCAGTTATTAATTGATATTTATTGATTTAAACGTTTTAGGTTTTTCATAATCTTCATTGTGATAAGTGAATTCAGCGATTCTTTTAGCTTTAGAGAACGAAGTTAAATTGTCAATATTATATAAGTCGTAGAATATTGTATCTTTTAATTGTGCATTTCTACCGTGAAAAGTTTTACTTAAATAGTAATTTACATTATCTATTTTGTAAATATTCATATCATCGCCTGTTCTAAATCTTCCAAATGGTAAGATATTTTTAGTTTTTAAATCATATATTATTTGATAATTAACTGAACAACCAATACCTGTACACATATCAAAGTCTAATAAGAATAATATTTTATTTAGGTCTTTATAATATTTTATTTGAGAAATTTGATTTGTATAATGCAATGAATCTTTTCCATTCCAAACATCATTAAGTGTTTTTAATTTTTTAACTTCAAATTGATAATTATTAACTTCAATTTTAAAATTGTGATTATTATCAAAATTTTTGATTTTTAAATTTTTATTAAAATATGAAATTGAGTCTAAACTTGATGTAAATGTTGGTTCTATTTTATGTCTATTTAGATATGATTCGAATTGCTCGATTGTGTCATTAATTGAAGTAGAAGTTTTTTTTTCATTCTGAATTTTGTCGTTTTTTATATCAGAACAACAAACTAGAACAAAAGTGGAAATTAAAATGTATAGTTGTTTCATAATTGCAGATAACGTTTCGGGGCTTTGCGATAGGCAGAATTCACCACTGAACTTTAACCCCGCATTTTGCAAAACCTATGTTAGGAGTAGTTTCTTTATTTAAGTAAACTTTCAAAAACTTTTAATTCCATTCCGTCATACAAATGAGATACAAAAAATTGCTCTTTTGTTAGTTTCATTTTATTTAAGTTATTTGGAAATTTATGATTTTCAGATTTTACAAAAAAAATATACTGATAACCGTCAATCATAAAGACATAAGACGTTAAGCCATCTCTATTTTTGGATTTAAATGGTTTGAATATAAGGTTCTCAAATTTATTTTTTGTTCTAATAAACGAAGATATTAATATTGGATATTCATCATCATTAGTTTCCAAATTTTCGTAAAGAATTTTTCTTATCCTTTCATTATGCTTTGGTCCTAGGTCAACCTGTTCAAAAGTTGGTCTATCTGTGATACTTGCTCTCCACAATAATGAAAGTAAGAAATTTTTTGTTCGTTTGTAGTCAAAATTGGTGCAAATAGAATATTCGGCTCCATCATTTGGATTGATATAATTTGTGCATACTGGATTTATTTCTGAGGGAAATTTCGCTCCGTAAAACATAATTTTCGCATAGTCTTCATAATATTTTCCAAATATTCTATTATCACAATCTGCACAAAGAATTTTTGGGTCGTAATCTTCGATTTGAACTTTTTTCTTTTTGTGATTTTTAAAATTCTTGATGTCATATTCAATTGTCAAAAAAGAATTATTTTCATCTTTCATTTTCTCATACAAAAATTTAGGCAGTATATGTGCTTTTATTAATTTTTTATCTTGTTTGCAAAGTTTACACGTCATTTTTTATGGAGTTACGGCTAACGTTTTTCGCATTGGCGAAGTGGCGGGAAATCGAAGCGGAAAGTTTCGGTTTAGACGACACGTAGCAAAAGCCAATTTCTATTTGCTAAATTATGAAAAAAGCCAATAAAATTGGCTTTTGCGGAATAGAAAGCAAAAAATTTCAACTTAGACGGCTACCCCGCCATATTGCCAAACCGATGTTAGTGGCAGTTTTTATCCTCTTCCAAAAACATTATATAAACCTGCTTCAGCATAATCTAACATTTTTCTAATTTCTATTGATTGTTTTTCTCCAGTAAGGTCATTTGTATAGTATATTTTTAATGGAATAATTACTTTATCACTTGTATAATCATAATTTTCTAAATTACAATTGAAATCCTCTTGTTTACCATTAAAAATTATATAAAGAGTAGGAAATATTATTCCTTTATCTTTTTCAAAATCACCTAAATTAACTTGTTTTGTTTCTCCTTTTAGAGTAATTAAGGAATTTAAAAAATCAATTTTAGTTGATTTAAAACCACCCACTTTTTTTACTTCTTTGTATTCCAAAATTACATTTCTTGCAATAACAGTATTAGTTTGTTTTAAATGAAGAACATATAAACAGATATTATCCATTTCGCAATCATTTTTCATTGGCAATGTTGGTCCAAAATTTAAATAATCATTTAGAATATCATTCAAAATTAATTTTTGATTAATAGATTCTGGATATTGATGATCAGAAAATTCTAGATTGCTTTTATATTTTGCTTCAATAATAGTATAAGTTGCAATAGCATTATAATTTATTTGAAAATTGGTATTTTCTTTATATAAATCTAGATTGTTTTTTTGATTGCTACTAGATAAAAACGTTGCTTCTATATAATCTTTTTTTATAATAATAACAGTAGATATTAAAGTCAGAAAGACTAATAAAAATTTATATCTATTAGCAAATAAGTTAATTTTTTTTGAATAGCTCATATTCTTTCTAGTAATAGTTTCGGTTGTTTCAGTAAAATTGCCACTAACTCCAAATATACACATATAATCCCAATTCACAAATTTCTCATATCACTCATTTTCAGCGTGTTGAGGAATAAGTGCATTTATGTATAATGTATAAGAGCTATAGAAACGAAAATCTTTTTTGAGTACCCATTAAATAATTAGTAATCAATTGTTTAAATATCGGTTATTAATCGAACTCAGGCTAATAAAAAGAAAAACTGACCGGAATTTTAGCCCCGGTTGAAGCGGCATCCTTTTTTGTTTTGTCCTTCGACTTCGCTCAGGATGACAAAACAAAAAAGATACAGCGGAAAACGGGACGGGTTTTTCACAGAATGCAAAATCTTCTTGCTCCTAAAAAGTAAAGCCACTTCAACAATTGAAATGGCTTTTTGTTTTTACAAAATTTTGGTGTTAAATCCTCTCAATATCTGCACCTAAAGCTCTCAATCGTCCGTCGATATTTTCATAACCACGGTCGATTTGTTCGATATTGTGGATTATCGATTTTCCTTCTGCCGAAAGTGCCGCAATCAATAATGCATTCCCTGCTCTGATGTCGGGAGAAATCATCGTTGTTCCACGAAGCGGGGATTCATGATTCAATCCTACAACGGTTGCTCGGTGCGGATCGCACAAAATAATCTGAGCTCCCATATCAATTAATTTATCTACGAAGAACAATCTGGATTCAAACATTTTCTGATGAACGAGAACCGTTCCTTTTGCCTGAGTTGCAATGACCAAAATAATCGACAATAAATCGGGGGTAAATCCCGGCCAAGGTGCATCTGAAATGGTGAGAATAGAACCATCAATAAATTTCTGAATTTTATAATGTTCCTGTGCAGGAATATAAATATCATCTCCGCTTTGTTCCAGCTGAATTCCCAATTTAGCAAAGGTATTCGGAATGACACCGAGCTGATTCCAATTTACGTTTTTTATGGTGATTTCAGATTTCGTCATTGCAGCTAAACCTATCCACGAACCGATTTCTACCATATCGGGAAGCATCGTATGTTCCGTTCCGTGAAGATGGGAAACGCCTTCAATCGTTAGTAAATTTGAACCGATTCCCGAAATATTCGCTCCCATTCTGTTGAGCATTTTACAGAGTTGCTGCAGATAGGGTTCACAAGCGGCGTTGTAAATTCTGGTTTTTCCGTTTGCCAAAACTGCTGCCATCACAATATTTGCAGTTCCTGTAACCGACGCTTCTTCCAAAAGCATAAATTTTCCCTGAAGTTTTTTGGCTTTTAAGGAATAAAAATATTCGTTTTCATCATAATGAAATTCCGCACCGAGTTCTACAAACCCCTGAAAGTGAGTATCTAAACGCCTTCTTCCGATTTTATCTCCTCCCGGAGTCGGCATATACGCTTCGCCGAATCTTGCGAGCATAGGTCCCAAAAGCATTATGGAACCACGAAGTTTTGCTCCGTCTTTTTTAAATTCGCTGGATTTTATATAATCGAAATTTACGGAATCTGCTTTGAAAGTATAATCGCCGTGTCCGTTTTTGGTAATTTTCACGCCGAAATCTCCCAGAATTTCTATCAAGCGATTGACATCGTGAATATCGGGAATGTTTTTAATCCTTACTTCTTCATCGGTTAAAAGTACGGCACACAAAATCTGGAGTGCTTCATTCTTCGCACCTTGCGGAGTGATTTCTCCGTGCAGTTGCTTTCCGCCTCTTATCTGAAAAGTCCCGTTCATCACTTCCGGTTTTTGTTGTGAAAATTTTTCCTTTTGTTTTGGTTATTCTGGTTGTTTCTTCCGTTGTTGTTTTTGTTGTTCCGGTTTGTTGCGTAATAAATTTTGCTTTTTTCCAGGGAATCTAATCCGGTCAAATCCAGTCGGTTTTCGGAAAGATCTTTTAAATGCCGGAAAATAACCTCGTCCTGAACGTGTTCTTTATTGTAAACATTGTAAGATTTTTTCATATTATTCGCAATTACCTGAATCAGGGCATCTTTTTCATCTCCGTTTTCCAGCTCTATCGCTTTTTCGATGAGCTGCAGAATACTTTTTCCATAGAATTTGAATTCTCCCTGAAGTTTCGGGTATTCCATTTTCTTTGGTTTTTCTCTCATTTCTTCAATCGTGGGAAAAGGATATGGAGAATCTACATCCAAATCATAGTTTGATAAGATGTACAAATGATCCCAAAGTTTGTGTTTGTAATTTTCCTCATCGCGAAGCTGTGGATTTCTCTGCCCCATAAAATCAACAATTGCAATTGCCATTTCGTTGCGTTCTTCTTTTGTTTCGAGTTCTTTGCAGCGTTCCACAAGTTGCTGAATAATTCTGCCGTATTCCGGCATATTGAGATGTGTTCTTTTGGTATTATATTCCATAATTGCAAATATAAGGAAATGTTCATTAGAATTCTGACCAAAATATTTTAATTTCAAAATACGGATTCTTACCATTAATTCCGAAAAATTCATATAAAATGGTAATATGCTTATTAAATAATTCGATATATTTGTAAAAAATTACTAATGATTAAATATTTCTTATTACTCCTGTTTCCTTTTTTTCTTTCTGCTCAAATAATTGATGCAGATTCTTTTGGGATAGATAATACCCGTCATATCATTGTTATCAACAAAAATATCGATGACCTCAACAATTCCATTCCCGGAATGAAAGATTATCTGAATCTCGGAGGAACGGTATTTACTTTCGGTACTCCTGTTGAGAATTTTGTAAAAGGAACTGCTTATAATGTTACCGCAAACGATACCTTATACAAGCTTTTTTTCTCGAATTTGCCGATTATAAAAATGACCACGGAAGGTACGATTTCAGACACTCCAGCAATTTTGGGGCATTTTGAATTACTGGTTCCCGGAGAAACAAAAATTTCTTCATTAATCGGAGTTGAATACAGAGGAGCAAGTTCACAAGCATATCCGAAAAAATCGATGGAAATTGAATTCTGGAAAGATGAAGCAGGAAATGAAACTCAGGATTTTTCTCTTTTAGGAATGTTTGAAGAAGATGGAGCAAATCTTCAGGCAATGTATATTGAAAAATTGAGAATCAACAGCAAAACAGGAAACGATCTCTGGAAAGAAATTCATCCGGATGTATATTACAAAGATAAAGAAGAGGACGCAAGAAGCGGAATTCTAATGAAATATACCGACTTGTTCCTAAATGGCGAATATAGAGGAATCTATGCTATCGGAGAAAAAGTGAAAAGGAAAATCCTTAAACTTAAAAAATTTGATAATGAAATCAAAGGAGAATTATACAAAGGAGACAGTTGGGGAAGAGCAACAATGCTTACCGGAGTAGATTCTTATAACAATTCTTCGGATTACTGGAGTGGATATGAATATAAACACCCGAAAGAATTAATCGACTGGAGCAATGTTCACAGCTTTGTCAGCTTTGTTGTAAATTCAGATAAAACTACTTTTGACAATACTTATTCCCAAAAGATTGATGTGGACAATATGTTGGATTATTTTATTTTTATGAATTTAATACGTGCAATTGACAATACAGGAAAAAATATTTATCTGGCAAAATATAAAAAAAACGAGCCGTATTTCTATGTTCCGTGGGATTTGGATGGAACTTTCGGAACTTATTGGGACGGAAGCAACCAAAATGTTTATAACGATATATTGTTCAACGGATTATATACAAGATTATGGGAAAACCACGACTTCCGTGTGAAATTGACAAACCGGTGGAATGAACTGAGAACTTCCATTATTACCGAAGAACATATCGGAAATATGCTTACCAACAATTATCTGGAACTGAAAGACAACGGTACTTATGACCGAGAAAAAATGGTATGGAGCGGATTTCCATTTTCACCGACCCAGTTGCAATATCACACAACGTGGGTAAAAAACAGAATCACGTATTTAGATACCGTATTTGCTTCTTATATGGGAGTTTCCGATTCCGGACTTAAGGAAAAAGAACTGAAACTGTTTCCTAATCCCATATCGGAATATTTTTCGATAGATACAGCGGAACTAAAAAATGCAGAACTAAAAATCATTGATTTTTCGGGAAGAGAATTGCAAAAGCAGAATTTTGAAACGCTGAACAGCAAAACGAAAATCTCTGTTTCCAATCTTTCTTCAGGAGTTTATTTCGTCATCCTGAAAACCAAAGATTCCATACATACATCGAGGTTGATTATTAAGAAAAAATAAGAATAAATGATTTATTTATTCGGGTCACCTCACATTTCCTAAAATATCCGGGAAATACAAATCGGAAAGATGTTCAAATTCATCACCACGCATAAACATTGCCGCATCTACTTCTTCGTAGCTGCTTCTTCCTGCAGCAGCAATTAATTCGTTGCAGGTGTGCAAGGTATTTTTATGGAAATGATATACTCTTTCGCTTTTATCGGTTACATCCAAACCTTTGATGAGCATTTTATCTTGTGTAGCAACTCCTGTAGGACAATTGTTGGTATTACATCTCAATGCCTGAATACAACCAAGAGCAAACATAAATCCTCTCGCATTGTTACACATATCCGCACCCATTGCAATCGCACGTAAAATATCAAGGGAAGTAAGAACTTTTCCACTCGCAATCACTCTTAATTTATCTCTAAGATTGAAATTATTTAAAGTTCTGTTCACAAAAATCAAAGCCGGTTCCAAAGGCATTCCTACTCCATCCGAAAATTCCGGCGGTGCAGCTCCTGTTCCACCTTCTGCTCCGTCAATCGTAATGAAATCCGGATAAATGTTAAGTTCATTCATTTTTTCACAAATATCTTCGAACTCCTTCGTATCACCAATACACAATTTAAAACCAACAGGTTTTCCTCCCGAAAGTTCACGAAGTTCCTGAACAAATTTCAACAAACCTGCAGCATCAGAAAAAGAAGAGTGAGATGGTGGTGAGATAATTGTTATTCCCGGTTGTACGTGACGAATTGCCGCAATTTCAGGAGTATTCTTCGAGCCGGGCAAAACTCCGCCGTGTCCCGGTTTTGCTCCCTGCGAAAGTTTTATTTCAATCATTTTAACATTCGGGATGGTCGCATTTTTCTTAAAAATTTCGGGAGAAAATCTGCCTTCTTCATCTCTGCAGCCGAAATATCCTGTTCCGATTTGCCAGCATAAATCTCCTCCTTCCAAATGATACGGAGAAATACCTCCTTCTCCGGTATTGTGATAGAAACCTCCTTTTTTTGCACCTCTGTTAAGCGATATTTGAGCACGGTCACTTAATGAGCCGAAACTCATCGCCGAGATATTAAATATCGATGAGTGATATTTCTGTGTACATTGTTCTCCTCCTACCCAAATTCTCGGCAATTCTTCTACCGGTGATTTGGCATAAATGGAGTGTTTTATTCCTTCGTATTTTCTGTTGTTGATTTCGAGCTGTGTCCCGAAAGGAACTGTATCGCTCAAATTTTTTGCTCTTCGGTAAGCTGCGGAACGCTGATTTCTCGGGAAAGGTTTTCCATCGGTTTCTCTTTCGATAAAATACTGTTGCATCTCCGGAGAAATTTCTTCAAAAAAATACCGGAAATATCCCAAAACCGGAAAGTTCCTGAGAATGGCGTGTTTCCTCTGAAAACTGTTATAAATTCCCAAAGAATAAATACAGGTAAGCAAAATAGGAATCCAATAATGTGCCCTGATTAACAAAGAAATAGCCCAGATTACTATAAGAATTAAGATTCCCCATCTGATGAACTTGTCTCTCATTATATTTTATTTTAAGATTTCTTCAAAATTAATAATAAAAAGTCGAGGAAAAAAAACACTTCTCCATAATTCTGAAAAACGGATTATGATTGTTTATTTAGGGGGTTTTAATATCATCATCTTTCCGGCTCTTTTCTGTTTATCATCACTTTTCAGGTTCGATATTTTGAATCATCATTTTTGTTAACTTTGCAAAAAATTCATTTATGAAAAGAAATACAATCTTATTGGCAACAATGGCAGTTGCAACACTTGGTACTACAACACAATCTTGTGAAGCATTGGCTTCAACAAATATCGGTTTAACCGTAGTGAAGCAGATTTTGCTCAACGGCATTAATAAAGGACTTAATATTTTCAGTGATAAAGACAGCTTCCTCTCCAATCAATTAATTGAAGCCGCATTACCACAACAGCTGAAAGACATTAATAATACTTTGCAAAAACTGGGTCTGAATAATCTGGTTCAAAAAGAAAAAGAATATATTGCACAAGCTGCAGCTTTCACGGTGAATCTTTCCCGACCAATTCTGGTAAATGCCGTGAATAACCTTACTTCGGAAGATGCCGTAAGAATCGTTCGCGGAGGAAGCGGAGCTGCAACACAAATCCTAAGAGAAAGAACTTCACAACAGTTAGCCGCTGCAATCGCACCGAAAGTTGATGAAAAGCTAAACGAATTCGGAATTGTAAAAACGCTGAATTCTGCATTATCGGGTTCAAATATTTTGGGAACTCTTTTGGGTGGACAAAACACTTCAAGCTCCGTTACAGGCGGATTGAGCAGATTTGCTTCCGAGCAAATGGTAAACGGTTTATTCAATATCATCCAAAATCACGAGCAACAAAATTCGGCTGCAATTATAAATGCCGTTAATCAACAATCGCAGTTTTAAAAATATTTTAATTAACTTTGAATTTCCGGATTTTTTCCGGAATTTTTTTTCAGCTTAAAATAATTTATAATAAAATGATTAATATCATCGACAACCAGATAAATCAAAATCCTGAAGATTTCTATCTTTCCTTAAAGGAAAAACTCGAAGCAACACACGATTTTCCCGAAGATTATCTTTTTAAATTCATTATTACCAATGAAGAATCCAAACACACTGAAATTTACCGGGTCTTTGATGATATCCAATTCACTTTAACCACCCGTGAAAGTAAAAACGGAAAATATACCTCTATCAGTATCAATGCTTTTGTTTTGGATGCAGACCAAGTCATCAGAATTTACAAAGAAGTGGGTAAAATTCCGGGAGTGATGATGCTTTAAAGATGATGAATGGTAATTTTTGCTACGCAAGTGAATAGTGAATTTTCCTGCGGAAGTGAATAGTGAAAAAGAAATTCACTCTGAAAGAAATTCACTTTCAATTTCTTACTTTTGCACAATGAGCAGTTATTGCTCATTATGTTATTACTCATTGCTTATTACTCATAGAAAATGAAACCAAGTTTAGCCAAAGGAACACGGGATTTTACTGCACAGGAAATTATCCGCAGAAGATTTATTATCAATACTTTACAAACAAATTTTGAATTGTTTGGTTTTCAGCCGTTGGAAACACCGAGCTTTGAAAATCTTTCAACTTTAACCGGAAAATACGGCGAAGAAGGCGATCGCTTGATTTTTAAAATTTTAAATTCCGGTGATTACGCTTCCAAAACAAAAGTCGAAGATTGGAATGCTAAAAATTCACAAAAACTCATTCCGCAGATTTCCGAAAAAGCACTCCGTTATGATTTGACGGTTCCTTTCGCAAGATTTGTCGCGATGAATCACGGACAAATGGTTTTCCCTTTCA
>CAYSQR010000016.1:12925-15775 GCA_964433195.1 uncultured Kaistella sp.
ATAAAGTCTTTTTCAGATTTGAAAATTCCGGTGACGCTTCATATTAATAACCGAAAAATCCTTACAGGTTTAGCAGAATTTGCGGAAATTTCTGAACAGCTGATTGACTTCACCGTTGCTTTGGACAAGTTGGATAAAATCGGAAAAGAGGGGGTGATAAAAGAACTTTCAGAAAAAAATATTTCGCAAAGTTCAATCGACAAGCTCGATTTTCTTTTTAATCAAAATAAAAATGCGTTGGAAAATGTATTGCTTTTAAAAGAGAAATTTTCCGGAAATGAAATCGGTTTGAAAGGCGTTGAAGAACTGGAATTTGTTTTCACCAAATGTCTGGATTTAGGAATTTCTTCTGAAAATCTGAAATTCGATATTACTTTAGCAAGAGGATTAGATTATTACACCGGTGCAATTTTCGAGGTAAAAGCAAAAAATGTGGAAATGGGTTCCATCGGAGGAGGCGGAAGATATGATAACCTGACCGAAGTTTTCGGGGTAAAAAATATTCCCGGAATCGGAATTTCTTTCGGATTGGACAGGATTTATCTGGTGATGGAAGAACTCGGTTTATTCCCCGAAAAATCTGAAAATACGGTGAAATATCTTTTCGCAAACTATGGCGAAAAAGAATCGTTGGAAGCATTAAAAATTATCGCAAACCTAAGAAAAAATGGTATTTCCGCAGAATTGTATCCCGAATTTTCCAAACTGAAAAAACAATTCACTTATGCTGAAAAAAAAGGAATCCCAAACTTGGTTTTTTTCGGTGAACAGGAAATTTCAGAAAATAAAATTACGGTGAAAAATCTGGAAAGTGGTGAACAGAAAACAACAGATATTGAAAAATTTCTGAATGAGGAGAAAAGTTAAGAGGAAGACTATTCAAAATTTTAAACAAAAATTTGTATCATTGCACATCTAAAATTTGAATCTCGAATTTTTAGAATTTTGAATGAATCGGGGGATTAGCTCATTTGGCTAGAGCGTTTGACTGGCAGTCAAAAGGTGGTCGGTTCGATTCCGATATCCTCCACGAAAACCGCAGCAATTTTTTTTTGTCTGTGGTTTTTTTTAATTTTAAGAATGTTTTTCAATTTGTTTTAAAAAATTATTTAAGACTTTATTTCTCTTGCAGATTATGCAAATCACGTAGATTAGCATTAAAAAAATCTGCGTAATCTGCCAAATTAGTGAGAACTTACGAAGTTCAATAACGAAAAACATTTTACTTAAATCATTTTGATACAAAAAATAATTGAATAAAGTTTTCTCTGCAAAAAATTCTAAAACAATTCCTTACCGGAAATTCCATCCAGATTCCGTATTTTTGCGAAATTCCGAAAACTGAAATTTCGGAACTTTAAAATGAAAGATTCCAAAGAATATATCGAAGTTTACGGCGCTCGTGAACATAATTTAAAAAATATTTCCGTTAAAATTCCGCGCAACGAACTCGTTGTGATTACCGGACTTTCGGGAAGCGGAAAATCTTCGCTCGCTTTCGATACCATTTTTGCCGAAGGACAAAGAAGGTATATCGAAACTTTTTCTGCGTATGCACGTCAGTTTCTCGGCGGTTTGGAAAGACCCGATGTGGATAAGATCGACGGACTTTCTCCCGTAATCGCCATCGAACAGAAAACCACCAACAAAAACCCTCGTTCTACGGTGGGAACAGTTACCGAATTATATGATTTCCTGCGTTTGCTTTTTGCAAGAGTTTCCGATGCATATTCTTTGAATTCCGGAAAAAAATTGGTAAGCTATACCGAAGAACAGATTTTAGACGCTATTAAGGAAAATTACAAAGGCGAAAAAGTAATGCTTCTCGCTCCGGTTGTCCGTTCCAGAAAAGGTCATTACCACGAACTTTTTGTACAAATGGCGAAAAAAGGTTACGGACAAGCAAGAATCGACGGTGAGTTGCAGGATATTGAATACGATTTAAAACTCGACCGTTACAAAACCCACGATATAGACATTGTGATTGACCGATGGATTATCGGCGAAAATGCTTCCGAGAACCGAATGGAAAAATCGCTCCGAACCGCAATGCAAATGGGAGAAGGAACAGTCGGGATTCAAAAATTGGGCACTACTGAAATTGAATATTTTTCTAAAAATTTAATGGATGCCGAAAGCGGACAATCAATGGCATTGCCGGAACCGAATACGTTTTCGTTCAATTCCCCGAAAGGAAGCTGCCCGTATTGCAAAGGTTTGGGAACCGTAAAAAAAGTGAATACCGATTATTTCGTAGAAAATCCGAAACTTTCTGTAAATCAGGGTGGTTTGCTTCCTTTGGAAGACATTAAATCCAACAAATGGATTCTGATGCAAATAAAAAATGTGTTGGAAATTTTCGGACTTTCTTTGGCGACTCCTTTCAAAGAAATTCCCGAAGAAGCTCTCGAATATATTTACAATGGTTGCCATAAAGAATTTAATAAAGACCTGAAATACGCCGGAATTACCAAGAAAATTAAAGTGAATTTCGACGGTTTGGTTTCCATCATTAATGAAATGATTGAGGATAAAGAAAGCTACGATGCGATTCTTTTGGAACGTCATTTCACGACCGAAGAAACCTGCCCCGATTGTAAAGGAACACGGCTTCAACCATCGAGTTTAAGTTTTAAAATCGACGGAAAAAATATTGCGGAAATCAATGCACTGTCTTTATCGGATTTGAAAATCTGGCTGAATGAAGTGGAAGATACTTTCAGCGAAAAAAATAAAATTATCGCCCACGAAATTTTAAAGGAAATCAAAACAAGATTGCAGTTTCTTCTGGATGTAGGTTTGGATTATTTAAGTTTAGATCGAAGTGCGGATACTTTGTCCGGGGGTGAG
>CAYSQR010000016.1:15785-22794 GCA_964433195.1 uncultured Kaistella sp.
AGCCGAAGTTCACGAACACTTTCGGGAGGAGAATCGCAGAGGATTCGTTTAGCAACGCAAATCGGTTCTCAGTTGGTGAATGTGCTGTATATTTTGGATGAACCTTCGATCGGGCTTCATCAAAGAGATAATGAAAGGTTGATAAAATCTTTGAAAAATTTAAGAGACCTCGGAAATTCCGTCATCGTTGTAGAACACGATAAAGATATGATTCTGGAAGCGGATGAAGTTCTGGACATCGGACCAAGAGCGGGAAAATTCGGAGGCGAAATTCTTTGGCAGGGAAAACCGAAAGATTTGTTGAAAGCCGATACCATTACCGCAGATTATATGACCGGAAAACGGAAAATAGAAATCCCCGAAAAAAGAAGAGAAGGCAACGGAAAATCTTTACTATTAAAAGGTGCAACCGGAAATAACCTGAAAAACGTAACGCTCGAAGTTCCATTGGGAAAATTGGTTGTAGTAACGGGAATTTCGGGGAGCGGAAAATCTTCTTTGATTAACGGAACTTTGTATCCTATTCTCAACAAGCATTTTTACAGGGCAGTTCAGGAACCGCTTCCTTACAAGAAATTTGAAGGAATCGAAAATATCGACAAAATCGTGGATGTGGATCAAACGCCGATTGGGAGAACTCCGCGTTCCAATCCTGCAACTTATACCGGAATGTTTACCGACATCCGCAATCTTTTTTCTGAACTTCCGGAATCGAAAATCCGTGGTTACAAACCGGGAAGATTTTCTTTCAACGTAAAAGGCGGAAGATGCGAAACCTGTCAAGGAGGCGGTTTGAAGGTAATTGAGATGAATTTCCTACCCGATGTTTACGTACATTGCGAAACCTGCAACGGAAAACGTTTCAACCGAGAAACTTTAGAGGTTCGTTACAAAGGGAAATCCATTTCCGATGTGCTGGAAATGACGATTGATGAAGCGGTGGAATTTTTCCAGCCGATTCCGAAAATTTTTGCAAAAGTGAAGACTTTGCAGGATGTAGGTTTAGGTTACATCACTCTCGGTCAGCAATCTACAACGCTTTCCGGCGGTGAAGCACAACGTATAAAACTCGCCACGGAACTCGCCAAAAGACAAACCGGAAATACTTTGTATATTTTGGATGAACCTACAACCGGACTTCATTTTGAAGATGTAAAAATCTTGATGGAAGCGATTAATAAATTGGTAGATTTGGGAAATTCTTTCATCATCATCGAACATAATTTAGATGTCATCAAATTAGCGGATTATCTTATCGACATTGGACCCGAAGGTGGAAAACACGGTGGAAAAATCATCGCCGAAGGAACTCCCGAAGAACTCGTAAAAAGCAAAAAATCTTTGACGGCGAAGTTTCTGAAAAGAGAGTTGGAGTAGAATTCTGAAAATTGAGTTAATAATTTTTATTAAATTAGCTACGAGCAAATAAGATAACGAACTTGTGACAATCGGCGATTTGACCACAATATTTCCAAAAACTATATAGAATCAAATGAAGGAAATAAAAATTTACTCTTCAAAAACTAATGCTTTAAAACTTCTAATAGTGTCTTCGATTTTTGTTGCATTCGGATATATTCTTCTTCAAAACGCAGAGATAAAATCAACAAAATATTATTTTTCAATTTTCGGAATTGTATTTTTTGGACTTGGAATTATCGTTGGAATTTATAAATTAATCAAAACCAATCTAATTTTAAAAATCAATTCTGACGGGATTTACCATCGAAAAAAATATTACAAATGGGAAGAAATATTAGGAACTGAATCAACGAATATTAGGTATCAAAATTATTTCAATATTTATTTGGAAACTTATGAAAACCCGAAAGGAACAATTCTAAAAGATTTCCAAAATTTAAGAAAAGGAAACAAAATTTCGACAATAATTGACAATGAAAATGTTGATATGATTGAGTTGGAAAATTTGACTAATTTCCTTGCCCAAAACGAGCCAAAAAATCTCCAAAATCTAATTTCACAAAGCAAAATATTTAAGAATAAAAAGAACTATTTGATTTATTTTTTATTGCTTCTACTCTATTTATCGCTTTCAATTTGGGATATTAAATCTTTCATTTTTATTGGAATTATTACATTCATTGCCGTTATAATTCAAAAGTGGCATCTTGGAGAAGTTACGAATTCAAAATTGGTTGAATATTCAGAAATGTTTGTACTGGTTGGATTTCTCAATATGGGAATTTTAGGCATTGGAATCTTCTCTTTTAAAAACATCACAAATTCTATTGGAGAAAAATTGACAACTCAAATAGAGTCATATAAAAATTCTAATAATAAATACCCGAAAAATCTAAACGAAATAGAAAAGGCTACAAACCTAAATATTTTTGAAAATGCACTTTTAAATAGAATTTCTTATCAAAAAGAAAATGATGAATATTCACTTCATCTAAAGAAAATAAATTCAAAAATTGCAGAATTTGACAAATCTACGAATGAATGGAAATAAATAACATTGCGTACAACATCGGCAACAACACTGCCAAACGAACTGTAAAATTTAAACAATGAAATTGAATCTTTTATTTGTTTTATTAATTTTTTCATTAAAAATTAATGCTCAAAATTCGGAAATATGCAATCTTCAAAAATCTGAATTTATTAATGCAGAAAAAGTGGAGAACAACGATTTGATCTGTATCTCTAAAAATTCTGGAAAACCTTATACGATTTTCTATACTTTAGCTTCTTGGTGTGCTCCTTGCCGAATGCATTTTCCGGATACCTTAGAATTAGAAAAAACAGGAAAAGTAAACCTTTATGTAGTTCTTGTTGAATCTGAAAAAGATAAACGAATCATCAATGCAATTAACTTTATAAAATCAAATTCAGAAACTATAAAATTTGGTGTTTTAAAAGACGAAATCTATGGAACTAAAACCGGAAAACGAAATAAAAAAATTGCAACTGAAATGACTCCTAAAAATAATGAATTGATTGACGATTACGGAAAATTAATCTTAGTTGATAACTCCGGCAAAATTATTTATACTACAAGTTGGAAAGATTATGAAGGTGATGTGAAAAACGCAAAAAAAATGATTGAAAATAAAATACTCCCGCTTCTTAAATAATACGCCTCTGCTGTACGAAGTTTGTAACTTCGCCACAAAATAAACCTCCGAAGTGAGGACACTTCGGAGAGCGGTTGTTGTCCTGATTTTGAACTTTTTATTTTCAATCTGATTTTGATTATACGCTATTTATTTTCATATTTCCGCTTATACCGATTCCGAAATCCCGATGATTTCTTCGCCGTAATTTTCAAACTTGTATTTTCCGAAACTCTTATTTTGATAAGTTTTACTTTCATAATCTTATAATTTTAAAGTTTAGAGAAAAACTTTACCAAAGTCCACAGAAATACTTCCGGGAACTTTGACAAAGCGGGAAATTATTTACCTCCGAGAAGTACGAGTTCATCTACACGGATTTCCGTAACGTATCTTTTCACACCCTCTTTGTCATCATACGTTCTGTACACGATTTTTCCTTCTACGGCGATTTCTTTGCCTTTTTCCACATACTTTTCCATAATATCGGCAAGTTTTCCGTTTGCAACCAAATTGTGCCATTGTGTTTCTTCAATTTTTTCGCCGAGTGCATTGGTGTAATAATCTGAAGTTGCCAAACTTACTTTAGCCAATTTTCCTTTTTCGAAGTTTACGATTTCTACTTCTTTTCCTGTTCTACCGATTAGGGTAACTTTGTTTCTTAGTGACATAATTTTTAAATTTTTAATTAAACATCAGAAATGAGCTTCACTGTTTTTCTCAAATCTCTGCTGCAAAGATTCGGCGGTTTGGAAAAAATAGCCGGTAAAGAATTATTTATTATCGTTTGTAGTCGTTTGTAAACGGATAATTTTTTGTAAGAATTACAATATCAACAATTTATAAATTAAAAATATTTACAGTCTATCCAACGGTGATTTTACTTTTTCAGTGGATTTTTCGGAAACGTGGGTGTAAATCAAAGTGGTTTTTATATCATTATGTCCGAGTAATTTTTGTATAAGTGAAACATCTGTACCATATTCCAGCAAATGGGTTGCATAACTGTGACGCAAACCGTGGATTCCGATAGACTTCCTTATTCCGGCTTTGTTCATAGCGGTTTTAAATACGGATGTACTGATCTTATGGAAAACATACCGCCATATTGTCCTTCAAAAAGATAGATTTTGGGAGCATATTCTTTATAATATTTCCGGAGTTCGGGCAATAAACTTTTGGGGAGGTTTACGTAGCGGTCTTTTTTACCTTTGGCTTTGGAAATAAAAACCCTCATATTACGACTGTCTATATCTTCAATTCTAATTTTTACAATTTCGCTTACACGAAGTCCCATTCCGTAACAGAGTTGTATGATGAGGCGGTGTTTGAGGTTTTCGGTAGCTTTGATGATTTTGATGATTTCATCTTGGGTAAGAAATTTCGGGAGGAGTTGTGGTTTTTTTGGTCTTGGTATTTCAAAGAACATTTTTTGGAATCCTAATATTTTTTCGAAATAGAATTTCAAGGCGTTCATTCTGCTATGAATCTGGTTTTCCGAAAGCATAAGTTCTTTGTGGCAATAGAGGATGTAACTGCTTATTCTTTTTGGGGTAAGATTTTGTACAGGAAAATTCCCGAGGAGGAAAAGGAGCTGTGCAAATTCTGTACAATAGGTTCGTTGTGTATTTTTGCTGAATCCTCTAAGAATAAGCTGCTCTTCGAATCGTATAAATTCGGGTAAATTCATAGTGCTTATTTTTGCAAGAGCTTCTCTTCCGAGATTTTTTTGCGGCATTCCAAATAAGTTCCGGTAATGTTGTGTATCGGCTACATACCAACTTTTCTTTGTACTACTCCACTTTGGCTTTGTATATGTTTTCAGGTGTATGAGCAATTCATTATTTCTAGGAAAAATAATTTGGATAATGTTTTTGTCATAATGAATGGTAGGAATAAATTTAAAATTCTTTGCTTGAAAATAAGGTTGCGTATTTTTCATATTTATATAATAAAACACATATTGCGTATTTTGTATAAACAAATATAATAAAATTTACAAATAACTGATAGTAAATCAAATACACTTATTTTGATGAAATTTTGTCAAAATGATTTTATTGCGTATATTTGGGAGTTACCAGCCATTATAACGGACGACACAACACTAACGAACAACAAATAAAATATGAATTATACAGACAGAATTTTTCCAACCAACAAAGGACTGACAACTTACCTTGACGAGTTGATAGCAAAAAATTATCAAATCCCGACTTTTCAGCGTGACGTTGTATGGGAACAAGAAAACGTAAAAAAACTTTGGGACAGTATTTACAAATTTTACCCTTTGGGAAGTATTCTGATTTGGAAAACTGATTTGAAACTTCAAAACCATAGACAAATAGGCGGACACCAAATAACTGATACGAATTTCAGCAGGACTGAATATCAATACATACTTGACGGACAACAGCGAACAACATCTTTGCTGACTTCATTGTATGGCGGAACTATTGAAAACAGACCGAATTTCAACCCGTTACTATATGTGGACCTGACAATTCCACCAGACAACGAAATTGATGATGAAAGTTATCGCAACAGGTTTCTTTTTTGGAATGACATTGACGACAGAAATGGAGAAATTCGACCGAACATCGGAAAGAAAAAAAGATTTGATGATGGGTTAATTGTAAAACTTATTGACATCAAGAACAATTTTACAACGGTTCAAACAAGCGTTTTTAATAGCGAACTTGTAAATAAAGACTTCAATCACACCATACTTGCCGAACTTTCAAAAATCAAAGGAGTGCTTGACAACTACCGAATTTCTTTTATTGAAGTAAAAGGAATACAAGTTTCGGAAGTATGCCAAATATTTGAACGTATTAACCAAGCAGGCAAACCGCTTAACATATTTGACATCGTTGTTGCTAAAACATTTAAACCTTCAGTTCAGCAAACAGCAACTGCACAAGCCGACAATGGATTTTATCTACGTGATTTAATTGATGATTTTAGAGGACACAACAACAGTGAATTTTTAAAAATCAGCGACATTGATTATTTACAAATTCTTGCGGTTTTAATAAATCAAAATGTTCCAAACAGCGGAGTTAGAAATATTACAGACCGTTATTTGAACGAAATAAAAACCGAACACATTTTAGCGGTTTGGGAAGAGACAAAAATTGCAATGCTAAAAACATTCGACTTTTTCGAGAACCATTTACATTTGAAAACACCTTATTTAATTCCGTTTCGTTATTTCTACTTTACAATTACAGCATACTTTTATAAAAACACCTCGCCAAATTATGACTTCTTAAAAAAGTATTTTTGGTTTAATAGTTTCCACAATGACGACTTGTTAAGTAATACAACACAGTTGGCTCAACACATCGAATTTTTAAACAACGAAAAAACTAAACAACCTTATCAATTTGACAGGTTCTTAATTGACAAGCAAAAACTTCGTTCAGCAACTTACAGTTCAAAAGGTAGAATGAGTAGAGCTGTCTTATCTCTTTATGCAAGTGCTCAACCAAAAGACTGGGAACATTGCGATAGAGACGTTTTAGTTCAGAACTTTTTCTTTACAACGGACAAACCAAATTTACATCATATTTTCCCGACAAATTCGGAATACGTTTTAAACAATCAGCATAAAAACAAAATCACAAGCGATAGTTTAATGAACATCGCTTATTTGACACAAATAACGAACCTTGACATAACCAATAGAAATCCGCTTGAGTATATGAAAGACTATGACAAGCCGGAATACATTGCAATTATGCCGACACATCTACTTTCAATAAACATTTTAGAATGGGCAAGAGCAGACGAAATGCCTGAAAACGCAATTGACATATTTATTGAGAGCAGAGTAGCAACAATTTTGACAGACCTAAAAACAAAACTAAACGGACTGACATTTGACGAAATGGACACGATGGAAATCAAAGAACCTGTGACGACAGAAC
>CAYSQR010000017.1:0-809 GCA_964433195.1 uncultured Kaistella sp.
GATACACAGAAGCAAGACTGAAAAAGATTTCCGATGAAATTCTTGCGGATTTAGATAAAGATACAGTTGATTTCCAGAACAACTTCGATGATTCCCTTACCGAACCGAAAGTTCTTCCTACAAGAATCCCGACTCTTTTGGTAAACGGAACTTCGGGTATCGCAGTAGGAATGGCGACAAATATGGCTCCACATAATCTTTCCGAAAGTATTGATGCTATTGTTGCTTACATTGAAAACAAAGAAATTACAATCGATGAACTGATGAAGTTCATCATCGCTCCCGATTTTCCGACAGGAGGAATTATTTATGGTTACGAAGGTGTTCGTGACGCATTCCATACCGGAAGAGGAAGAATCGTTCTTCGTGCGAAAGTAAATTTTGAAGAGATAGGAAACAGAAATGCAATTATCGTAACAGAAGTTCCTTATCAGGTAAACAAAGCTGAGATGATTGCAAGAACTGCTGAACTTGTAAAGGACGAGAAAATTCCGGGAATTTATGAAATCCGTGATGAATCCGACAGACAAGGAATGAGGATTGTTTACGAGTTGAAAAACGATGCGATTCCGAATGTGGTTCTGAATATGCTTTATAAATATACAGCGTTACAAACTTCATTTTCAGTTAATAACATTGCTTTAGTTAAAGGAAGACCTGAACAATTAAATTTAAAAGACTTAATTCACCATTTCGTAGATCACCGTCACGAAGTGGTTATCCGAAGAACCGAATACGAACTGAAAAAAGCCAAAGAAAGAGCACATATTTTGGAAGGCTTTATGAAAGTTATCGGAACTCAGGATGCT
>CAYSQR010000017.1:819-6842 GCA_964433195.1 uncultured Kaistella sp.
AAAGGAATTTGAACTTTCGGAAATTCAGGCACAAGCAATTTTGGATTTAAGATTGGCGAGATTAACCGGAATGGAACTCGACAAAATCCGTGCGGAATACGAAGAAATAATGAATTTAATTAAAGATTTGTTAGACATTTTAAGCAACGAACCAAGAAGATTCGAAATCATTAAAACCGAACTTTTAGAAATCAAAGAAAAATACGGAGATGAAAGAAGAACGGAAATCGATTATTCCGGTGGCGAAATGTCCATCGAGGATTTAATCCCCGATGAAAAAGTAGTTCTTACGATTTCTCACGCAGGTTATATCAAGAGAACTTCGCTTTCTGAATACAAAATCCAGAGCAGAGGTGGAGTAGGAAACCGTGCCGCAACAACAAGAGATGAAGATTTCCTTGAATATATCGTTGCTGCAACCAATCACCAATATATGATGTTCTTTACCGAAAAAGGAAAATGTTATTGGCTAAGAGTTTTTGAAATTCCCGAAGGTTCCAAAATATCGAAAGGAAGAGCGGTACAGAATTTAATTAATATCGAACCCGATGATAAGATAAAAGCGTACATCCGAACCAACGATTTGAAAGACCAGGAATACATCAACCAAATGTATGTCGTGATGATTACCAAAAACGGAACCATCAAGAAAACCTCTTTGGAAGCATATTCCAGACCGAGAGTAAACGGAATTAATGCCATCGAAATCCGTGACAACGACCAACTTTTGGGAGCAAGACTTACCAACGGAAATTCCGAAATAATGATTGCCACCAAAAACGGAAAATGTATCCGTTTTCCGGAAGAAAAAGCAAGAGCAGTCGGAAGAGGTTCTATCGGAGTTCGGGGAATCACACTCGACAAAAAAGATGAAGTTATCGGTATGATTGTTGTAAATGATGTGCAGAACGAAACCGTTTTGGTCGTATCCGAAAGAGGTTACGGAAAACGTACCGCAGTTGAAGATTACAGAATAACAAACCGTGGCGGAAAAGGAGTTATTACTTTAAACATTACCGAAAAAACAGGAAATCTTATCGCCATACAAAATGTAACCGATGAAGACGGATTAATGATCATCAACAAATCCGGAGTTGCAATAAGAATGGGAATGGATGCGATGCGTGTAATGGGAAGAAATACACAAGGTGTGAAAGTAATTAACTTGAAGAACAATGACGAAATTGCTGCAATTGCTAAAGTAGAAACCGATAAAGATGTAGAAGAAGAGGAGGAAATTGGCGAAGTAAATACAGACAGCAATCTTCCAACAGATAACCTTTCCGTAAATAATTCAGGAGATATAGAAAACCCGAATGAAATAGGAGATGATAAAAAATTGGAAAACGAAAAAGAAGAATCAGATAAGGATTCTGAAGAATAAAATTTAATCCGAAATTTTAAAATAAAGTATTATGAAAAGAATATTTTTAAGTGCAGCAATGATTTCCATCACTTTTGCATTCGCACAGAAAAAAGAAATCGTTGCAGCAGTAAAGGCAATAGAATCCGGAGATATTTCTACGGCGAATTCACAGGTTGCAGTTGCAGATGCTACATTGAACGGAAAAACGTATTTATTGGAACCTTCGCTTTTGGAGCAATATTATTATGCAAAAGGACTCGGTTTGCTGAAATCCGGAAAGACTACCGAAGGAGCTGCCTTTTTAGCCAAGATGAATGATTTGGGAAAATCTAAAATATACACCGGAAAAGATGATTCCAAAAACAAAGTGTATTATGTAGGAAAAGCAGCAGCAGATACATCCGGAATTCAGGGACTAAAGGAAGAAACCTATACTCCTTCGTTATCGGCAAAACTTGGTAATTCCATTAATCCTGTTCTGGAAACAGCCAATAAAGCAGCAATAGAAGCGTACAATGCAAAAAATTATACCGTTGCAGCTCCTAAGTTCAAAGAAGTTTACGATTTGTTGAAAGCCACCGGAACTGATAACAAGAAATACCTTTATTATGCTGGTTTGAACTATGCACTTGCTGATAAAAAACTTGAAGCAATAGAAGTTTATAGCGAACTTATCGATTCCGGTTATACAGGAATAGAAACCACCTATACTGCAAAAAACAAGAAAACAGGAGAAGTTGAAAATTTAGACAAAGTTACTTTTGACTTGTTTAAAAATGCAGGAGCAACCTCCGATTATACCGATTTCAAAACATCGCAATCAAAAAGTGCAGAACAGGAGTTTTATGAAACAAATGTTGCTTTGCTTATCGAAGCTGAAAAGACAGATGAAGCTCTTTCTCTGATTGAAAAAGGTTTGAAAAAATTTCCTTCAAATACTAAACTTTCGGAATTGCAGGGAACCGCCTATTTCAAATCCGGAAGAATGAATGAGTTTGTAGGCAATCTGAAAACCCAGATTGAGAGAAATCCTAATGATGCAAACAACTGGTATAACCTCGGTGTTCTTCAAAGCAAAGATCCTGCAACGGAAAAAGAAGCAATAGAATCATATAAAAAAGCTGTTGAGTTAAAGCCTGATTTCACACAGGCGTGGCAAAACCTTACTTATACCACGATGGGAGATGACGGAAAAGCCATTGATGACTACAATACCGCAAAAAAAGCAGGAAAAACCGAACAAGCCAACAAAATTATCGAGGCAAGAAGAGCAAGATTAGCTGCAACTTTGCCTTATGCAGAAAAATGGTATCAGTATGACCAAAATAGTATCGAAGCTGTTACTTTGCTGAAAGGTCTTTATATGAATAAGGATGAAGCGAAATACAAAGAATTCAAAGCAAAAGAAGAAGCAATGAAAGCAGCAGGAAAATAACAGAATGTATTTTCTGAATAATGGCATATCAAAATTAAGTTTTGATATGCTTTTTTTTTGACTTCGATTTTCCGAATAAACTCTCCGTAAAGAAACAGATAGAATTCCAAATTAAAAAATAGAAAAAATTCATCACTAAAAATTCTTAGAAACAAAAATAAATTCCGATTTTTGAAATCTTAAATGCGGAGCATTCACGAACTCCGATGAAAAAATTAAAAAATCGTGAGTAAACTTTGAACTTTAAACCTTGAACCAAAAAGTAATGGAAGAGAACATTTTAGAATGCGTCATTATCGGTTCCGGACCTTCCGGATTTACCGCGGCGATTTATGCAGCAAGAGCAGACCTGAAACCCGAACTTTACACCGGACTTGAACCAGGAGGACAATTAACCACCACTACGGAAGTTGATAATTTTCCGGGTTATCCGAACGGAATTACCGGTCCCGAAATGATGATGGATTTGCAGAAACAAGCCGAAAGATTCGATACCAAAGTTCATTACGAAATGATTACCAAAGCAGAATTTTCCAAAGAAAAAGGAGGAATCCACAAACTTTGGGCAGGAAACAAAGAAATTCTGGCAAAATCCGTGATTATTTCAACCGGAGCAACTGCGAAATATTTAGGATTAGATGATGAAAAAAAATATTCGGGAGGCGGCGTTTCTGCTTGTGCAACCTGCGACGGGTTTTTCTATAAAGGAAAAGATGTTGTTGTTGTAGGAGCAGGAGATACTGCAGCAGAAGAAGCGACTTATCTTGCAAAACTGTGCAAAAAAGTAACGATGCTGGTAAGAAAAGACCATTTCCGTGCTTCAAAAGCGATGATTCACAGAGTTCTGAACACTCCGAATATTGAAGTGAAATTCAATCACGAACTCATCGGAATTGAAGGTGAAAACTCTTTGGTAGAAAGAGCAGTTACGATTAATAATCAAACGCAGGAAATTTCTAAAATTGAAGTACACGGAATTTTCATCGCAATAGGTCACAAACCGAATACCGGTATTTTCGCAAATCAAATAGATTTGGACGAAAACGGCTATATCAAAACCATTTCGGGTTCTACAAAAACTAATTTGCCGGGAATTTTTGCAGCGGGAGATGTTCAGGATCATATATACAGACAAGCGATTACTGCAGCAGGAAGCGGTTGTATGTCTGCAATGGATGCAGAAAAATATCTGGCGGAACTTCAATAAAAGAGACAAAATTTAAAACCTTGTGAACTTTGTAAAAATCTCCTTGTTCTCTTTGATTAGTCAAAATGAAAAATTTACTTTACATATTTTTAGGAGGAGGAATCGGGAGTATTTTACGATTTCTAATTTCAAATTATACCCAAAAATTATGGAATATCAATAGTTTTCCGATGGGAACTTTTGTGGTAAATATTACAGGATGTTTTCTGATTGGAATTTTTTCGGGATATTTTCTTAAAGTAGATAATTCTTTAAAATTTCTTTTGATAACAGGACTTTGTGGCGGATATACTACATTTTCGACTTTTTCGGCAGAGAATTTTTCACTTTGGCAGACTGGGAATTATTCCATATTGATTTTATATGTTTTGTTGAGTCTAATATTGGGACTTTTAGCCGTAATATTAGGATTTCAATTGATGAAAAACTAATTTTTTCTTTTGAAAATAAGAACGTTAAAATAAAATTGAAAAAATAATTTGCTCAAAAAAGAAAAGCAACTTATATTTGCACCACTGAAAATGAGAAATCATTTTTTTTGGAGGAATGGCAGAGTGGTCGATTGCGGCAGTCTTGAAAACTGTTGACTGTAACAGGTCCCGGGGTTCGAATCCCTGTTCCTCCGCAGATTTTAAAAACAAAATCGTCTGAAATAAACATTTCAGACGATTTTTATTTATGCCTTTTCAAACTTTCACAACTTATTTACCCTTTAATCTCGGTTTTTGTTTCGTTTAAATTCTCATCAAAAAACCGTAATTTTGTAGGTCCTAATTTTACCAATGACTACAACCACCGATATCGATATAAAAAAGCAAATCTTCGTAAAAAATGCACATCTCAATAATCTGAAACATATTGATGTGCTGATTCCGAAAAACAAATTCATTGTGATAACCGGAGTTTCGGGAAGCGGGAAATCTTCACTCGCTTTTGACACGATTTATGCGGAAGGACAAAGAAGATACGTGGAAAGTCTGAGTTCTTATGCACGACAATTTTTGGGAAAATTAGAAAAACCGAAAGTAGATGATATCAAAGGTTTAGCTCCTTCTATCGCGATTCAGCAGAAAGTAATTTCATCAAATCCCCGTTCTACGGTGGGAACTTCAACCGAAATCTACGATTATCTGAAATTGTTTTTTGCCAGAGTCGGAAGAACATTTTCGCCGGTTTCGGGAAATGAGGTAAAAAAAGATTCGGTAACCGATGTCATCAATTTCATTAAAAAAAATACCGGAAAAACTTTTCTTCTGAAATCTCCTTTGATTTTTGAAATCCCGAAATTTAATGAACAATTGAAAACGCTGAAACTTTCCGGTTTTACCCGATTGGAAGTGAACGGAAATATTGCCGGAATTGAGGATTTGGAAAGCTTCGGTTTCGTTCCCGAAAAAGAAATGCAGATTGATTTGGTTATCGACCGATTCAGTTATGAAGACGATGAAAGTTTCCTGCAAAGATTGGCAGATTCTATTCAGATGGCGTTTTATGAAGGTCGCGGTTATTGTTCTTTGAAAAACGAAACCGGAGAAATCACGGAATTTTCCAATAAATTTGAACTCGACGGGATTGAATTTCTGGAACCGAATGTGCATTTCTTCAGCTTTAATAATCCGTATGGAGCTTGTCCGGAATGTGAAGGTTACGGAAAAGTTATCGGAATAGATGAAGATTTGGTCGTTCCGAATAAAAACTTGTCGGTTTTTGAAGATACCGTTGCTTGCTGGAAAGGAGAAAGTATGAGCGAATGGAAAAAAGAGTTCATCAAAAAAGCAAAAAATTTCCCGATTCACAAACCGTATTTTCAGCTCACCAAAGAACAGAAAAACGAATTGTGGAAAGGAGATGGTAAAAGAGATTTCCCCTCTATCAATAATTTTTTCAAAATGTTGGAAGATAATCTGTACAAAATCCAGTATCGGGTGATGCTTTCTCGTTATCGGGGAAAAACTTCCTGTCCTACTTGCAGCGGTTTGCGGCTTCGTCCCGAAACGGAATGGGTAAAAATCGAC
>CAYSQR010000017.1:6852-21627 GCA_964433195.1 uncultured Kaistella sp.
ACAACATCCAATCAATGATTGAGCTTCCTTTGGATGAACTTTTACCTTTAATAAAATCATTAAAGCTCAATCAGCACGATGCAGAAATTGCGAAGCGGTTATTGTACGAAATTACAACACGTTTAGAATTTTTGGATAAAGTCGGTTTAGGATATTTGACGCTGAACAGAACATCGAACACGCTTTCCGGAGGTGAAAGTCAGCGGATAAATCTTGCGACAAGTTTGGGAAGTTCTTTGGTCGGTTCTATTTATATTTTAGATGAACCCTCGATTGGTCTTCATTCTAGAGATACGGAAAATCTGATTGAAGTTTTAAAAAATCTCCGCGATTTGGGAAATACCGTCATTGTGGTAGAACACGATGAAGAGGTGATGAAAGCGGCGGATTATATTATCGACATTGGTCCCGAAGCAGGTTATCTCGGTGGAGAGCTGGTTTTTGGGGGAAATTTTGAAGATTTAAAAAATTCGTATTCTTTGACGGCAAAATACTTAACCGGAAAATTGGAAATTGAAGTTCCTAAAACACGCAGAAAAGCAAAGGAATGGATTTACATAAAAGGAGCAAGACAAAATAATTTAAAGAATATCGATGTGGAAATTCCGCTGGAAAGTCTGGTTGTGATTTCGGGAGTTTCGGGAAGCGGAAAATCTACTTTAATGAAAGAAATTCTTACGAATGATATTCAAATTCAACTCGGAATGGGCGGAAAAAAAGCGGATTACGATTCGGTAGAATTTCCGAAAAAACTGATAAAAAACATTGAGCTCATCGACCAGAATCCCATCGGAAAATCGTCCCGTTCCAATCCTGTAACCTATCTGAAAGCGTATGACGATATCCGGGATTTGTTTTCAAAGCAAAAATCGGCGAAAGTTTTGGGACTGAAACCGAAACATTTTTCGTTCAACGTAGATGGCGGAAGATGCGATGATTGCAAAGGAGAAGGAGTGATTAATGTTTCGATGCAGTTTATGGCGGATATAGAACTGGAATGTGAAACGTGCAAAGGAACCCGTTTCAAAAATGAAATTCTCGATATTAAATTTGATGAAAAAAATATTTCCGATATTCTTCATTTAACAGTTGATGAAGCATTGGAATTTTTTAAAGAAAACGACGAACAAAAAATCGTAACGAAGCTGAAACCACTACAGGAAGTAGGTTTAGGATATTTACAATTGGGACAAAGCTCGTCCACACTTTCCGGCGGAGAAGCTCAAAGAGTGAAACTCGCTTCGTTTTTGGTAAAAGGAGTTACGACGGATAAAACTTTATTTATTTTCGATGAACCTTCAACAGGACTTCATTTTCACGACATCAATAAATTGCTGAAATCTCTTCAGGCATTGATAGAATTGGGACATTCCGTCATTGTAATAGAACATCAAACGGACATTATCAAATCTGCGGATTACCTTATCGACATCGGTCCCGAAGCAGGAAAACACGGCGGAGAAATAGTTTTTGCAGGAACACCGGAAGATTTAGCGAAAAATACAACATCGCATACTGCAAGATTTTTGGCGGAAAAATTGTGATTTCATCTGAAAAATTACATTTGACTTTAAACACTAAAATCACGACATTTGCAACTTAATAATAAAAATATTTTTGATTTTTGAAATCTCAAATCTCAAATCTCAAATCTCAAATCTTTTTTTGAATGAAAATCTCAAACAACTGGCTGAAAGACTATATTAAAACAGAGCTTAAATCCGATAAAATCGGAGAATATCTTACCGACATAGGTCTTGAAGTGGAAGGAATCGAAAAATATGAATCCGTAAAAGGAAGTCTGGAAGGAATTATCGTAGGAAAAGTTCTTACTTGCGAACAACATCCGAATGCCGATAAATTAAAGAAAACAGCAGTAGAAATCGGGAAAGGAAAAATCCTGAATATTGTTTGCGGAGCTACTAATGTTGCAGAAGGACAAGTTGTCCCCGTTGCAATTATAGGAACAAAAATCTATGATAAATCCGGAAATTTCTTTGAAATAAAAGAAGCAAAAATCCGAGGCGAAGTTTCACAGGGAATGATTTGTGCAGAAGACGAACTCGGTTTGAGCGACGATCACGGTGGAATTATGGTTTTGGATAAAAAGAAATTTGAAGTAGGGAAAAATTTTGCAGATTATTTTGAGCTTACCAATGATGAAGTTTACGAAATTGGTTTAACTCCCAACAGAACCGATGCGATGTCGCATTACGGCGTTGCAAGAGATTTGAATGCGTTTCTGGTTTCCAATCAAATGAAATCGGAATTTGAAAAAGTAGTTTCAAAACCTTTGAATATTGAAGGAACAACCGATTTCCAATTAGAAGTGGAAGATTCCGAATTGTGTCCGAGATACATCGGTGCAGTCATTGAAAACGTGAAAGTTTCGGATTCTCCGGATTGGCTGAAAAACAGACTGAAAGCAATAGGTTTGAGTCCGATAAATAATATTGTGGACATTACGAATTATATTCTGCACGGTTTTGGTCAACCTCTTCACGCTTTCGATGCTGATAAAATTTCCGGTAAAAAAGTGAAAGTAGGAGTGAATAAAAAAGGTACGAAATTTACAACTTTGGATGGAGTTGAAAGAACTTTGAACGGAACTGAAATTATAATTAAAGACGGTGAAAATAATCCGATGTGTATTGCGGGAGTTTTCGGCGGACAAAACTCGGGAGTTTCCGAAAAAACGAAAACCATTTTCCTGGAAAGTGCTTATTTCAATCCGGTTGCAGTGAGAAAAGGAGCGAAATTTCACGGACTGAATACCGATGCTTCGTTCCGTTTTGAACGTGGAGTAGATCCGGATAATACAAGAACTGCAATTACTTATGCCATTACAATGATTGAAGAAATTGCAGGAGGAAAATTGTCGGGACAGCTTTTGGAGCATTATCCGAAGAAAATTGAAAACCATTATGTGATTTTAAGATTCTCAAAAGTGGAGCAGATTCTGGGAATAAAAATCCATAAAGAAAAAATTAAAGAAATTTTAAAAAGCCTTGAAATTCAGGTTCTTAATGAAATACCGAACGGTTTGGAAATTTCGGTTCCTGCGTACAGAGCAGATGTAACGAGAGAAATCGACGTGATTGAAGAAATCCTGAGAATCTATGGCTACAACAAAATAGATGCTCCGCAGAAAATTTCTTTTACCCCTGTAAAACTGAATTTCAATGATCAGGATTCGTTGGAAAATTCCTGGGCAAGAACTTTGCAAAGCAACGGTTTCAATGAAGTGATGAACAATTCCCTCACTTCCGTAAAAGATGAAACAGATGCCGTGAAATTGCTGAATCCTTTGAGCGGAGATTTGGCTTTTATGAGAAAGTCTTTGTTGGAGGGACTTTTAGAAAATGCAGATTACAACATCAAAAGAAAAAATCAGGATATTAAGTTTTTCGAGCTCGGAAAAATTTATCATAAAAAAGAACGGTACGAAGAAAGAAAGCAACTGGCGATTTTGGTTTCGGGAAGAAATGTTTCCGAAAACTGGTTGCAGCCGAAATCGGCGACAGATTTTTATTTTCTGAAATCTTATGTAAAAATTCTTTTGGAGAAATTAAATCTCAATCTTGAAGAAAAATCTTTGGAAGATGTTCGTTTTTCCGATGCTTTAGAAATTGTTTCAGAAGGAAAAACCATTGCAAGATTAGGAAAAGTTTTTCCTGAATTATTAAAAAATGCAGATGTAGAACAGGATTGTTTCTATGCGGAACTCGAATTGGAAACTTGCCAGAATCTTCGTTCAAAAGAAAATCTGAAATTTGCAGACATTCCGAAATTCAACAAAATAAGAAGAGATTTGGCTTTGCTTATCGACAAAAATGTAACTTACTCGGAACTGTATAAAACGGCAAAGAAAAACCCATCGAAATATCTGAAGAACATTAATCTTTTTGATGTTTACGAAGGAAAAAATCTTCCGGAAGGAAAAAAATCTTATGCGATGAGCTTTGAATTGCTGAACGAAGAAAAAACTTTGGAAGAAAAAGAAATTTCGGAAGTGATGAATTCTTTGATTAAGTCGTTCCAGAAGGAGTTTTCTGCGGAATTGAGATAAGAGAAACTCATCATAAATTTATAAAAAGCATTTCGGATAGAAATGCTTTTTTCTTAAAACTGAATTATTTAAGAATAAAAATTAATTTGTAGCTTTGAATAAAATCTTTTAATATGATAGATTTACAAACAAGAAAATTAGAACTGATAAGGGAATTTCTGAATCTTCAAAGTGAAGAATTGATAAACCGGCTGGAGAAATTAGTGAAAAGTGAAAAAAAATTACAACATTCAACTCCATTCACTTTGGAGGAATTGAATAAAAGAATTGATCAATCATTGCAGGATTCAAAAGATGGAAAACTAACTGAAGTAAACAATTTAATTTCTGAAATTGAAGAATGGAACTGAAAATTTTCTGGACAGATTTTGCCAAAATTCAATTACGAAATATTTACGATTATTATAGAGAAAATGCTTCTGTTCGGATTGCAAAAAAATTAGTACAAGAAATAGCAAGACATACTTTAATACTTAAAAATCAACCAAAAATGGGACAAATTGAGGAATTGCTTCTGGAAAGAAAAGAGGAGTTCAGATATTTGGTTTACAGGAATTACAAAATAATTTATTGGATTAATTTATCAGAAAAAAGAATCGAAATTTCCGATGTATTCGATTGTCATCAAAATCCAAAAAAAATAAAACGAAACTTAGAGTCTGTTTAAATTTGTTTAAAAAATTATTTAAAGCCTTATTTTTCTCGAAGATGATACAAATGACGCAGATTGATATTAAAAAAATCTGCATAATCAGCCAAATTAGCGAGGACTTATAAGAAATTAAAAAAACGAAAAATATTTTTACTTAAATCATTTTGATATAAAAAACAATTCATAATCAACGATATAAAAATAATTGAATAAAATTTAAACAGGCTCTTTTAGTAAAATAAAAACTTCCGATAAAATATTATTACTAAATTTGGGTTTACAAAAAATAAAAAAATGAAAAAACAAACAATCATTCCGTATATTCTTTTCATCTTTGTTGCATTTACAGTGGTTTCCTGTTCTACAATGACGGGTTCAAAGAAAGGTTCTGCACAGGAAAATATTGCAAATACACAATGGATTTTATCGGATAACGTAAAAGGAAAAACGCCGACTTTGAATATTGAATCGGGTAGAATTACAGGAAGCGGAGGTTGTAATAATTATTTCGGAGAGCTTTCTCTGGATCCAACTGCCGGAAATTTTTCCGCCAAAAATATCGGCTCTACAAGAATGGCGTGTGATAATATGAATGTGGAAGATAATTTCTTCAAAATGCTTTCCGAAACCAACAAATATGTAGTTTCGGGAACAACTTTGGAATTGTATAAAGACAATCTTTTGTTATTGAAATTCAATAAGTTGTAAAATTTACCTAAAGTAAAGATATAAAAAAAAAGGAACTCAAACCGAGTTCCTTTTTTACTTTATTTATTCGTCATCGTCTTCTTCGTCGTATTTTGCGAGTTCGTCATCGCACCATTTGAAGGCGGCTTCTACAACTTTGGTGGCTTCATCCGCCATTGTTTCCTCGTCGTCGCCCTCCAAATCATCCAACCATTCCACTTCCTCTTCTTCCACATTCAGGATAAATCTCGGATATTCCGTATGAACAACAAATAAATCTTCAGGAAAATCTGAATTGTCGGCTAATAAAAACTTTGGTAATTTCATTTTTTCTATTATTTAAACTTGCTCAAAGATAAATAATTTTATTGATATTTATTCTCGTCGATTTTAATTTTTTTCAAAACTTTATATTTTGTCAAAGTACGGTGTTGCAACGTATCTTTCGGGGTGAAAGTAACTTTCACATTCGGATTTACGGTACTTACGAGTTCCGCAATCTGCATCTTATCGAGTTGCGATTCGCTTTCCATATAGAATTTTACCCGACCTTTTTCCAGCTTTTCGGATTTCAGAAATTTTGTTATTTCACGGCGGTTTTCAAGATAATTTCCTTTTGAAAGCCAAGTGAAAACAAAACCTGTCATCAAACTTAAAACCGTAATTCCGTAAGTAAACTTCCCGAAAATCTGATATAATTTCTTAAAATAAACCAACCAAACCGGGAAAGAAAACGGAGCCATTAACCGATAATCAATAGGATTTACCGAATAAAAATACTGGATAAAATAGGAAAAAACGATTCCCGAAACTCCGATGAAAACTAAAAATTTCTCCGTTTCCGAAAGTTTGTTTTTAACGAAAAGAAAAATCATCAGCAAAACATTCAGAAAACCGATTCCGTAAATTCCGATATTTATGATTCCGCCATTTGGATTTGCAATGTGAACAAACGGATTAAATGTTGTTGCTAAACCTTGAAAAAGTTCTTTCAGAAGTTGTGAAGTAGGATGAAGTCCGATTTCCAAAAACTGGTCAATATACTTTTCATTAAAATAATCAATGAACAAAAATTTATACAAAACCACGAAAACAAACCCGACAAATCCCGAATAAATAAAAATTTTCCCGTAAGATTTTTTGAAATTTAAAACCCCGAAAAGAAAAGTTCCGCCAATTAAAAAAAGTGCAGGATAACGAATGTTGTAAAGTGCAATGAGAATTAAACTTAAATATAAAAATGCTTTGAAACCTTTTATTTCTTCAATGATAATTTGTTTTGCAAGATAAAGAAACACGAAAACGAAAGGCAAAATCAAAGGTTCGCTCATTGTATAAGAATAGATGGAAACAAAGCTGAAAAGTCCGCCAATTAAAATAGTTTCTTTCAGGTAAAATTTCTTTTTCCACGCAAAATATATGATGAAAAAATAAGCGAGAATCCCGATAACTTTACTTCCCCAAAATAAATCGAAACCGAAAACCGTAAAAAATTTCAAGCTCAAAGGATAACCAAGTGGAGTAGTTGTATTATCAATGATCGGGAAAACTTCCGCAGTTCGCATAAATCTGAGAGAATCGGGATTTACACGTCCTTTTTCGTTTAATAAAAAACGCAGGACAATCATCACAAAAGTGATGATAACTAATGAAATCCGGATCAGAAATTCTTTATTTCGATGATTTTTCATAATTGAGATTTTCAATTTTTTTTAACACATTAGAAATTAATAATCAGCATCATAAAAAGCTTCATCCTTCGACAAGCTCAAGACAGGATAAGGACATATTAGATTGAAAATCTTTGATTTTCAATTCTTTGTGTCCTTTTTGTTTTTATGGTTTTTAACTAAATCTTATGTGACTTATGTGGTTTATTTTAATTTTAAAAATTCTTAAAAAATATCATTTCACAACCATCACTTCTTTTTTGCTGGTAATGATTTTTCTTTCCGCAGGTTCTTTGTAATCGGGGTTCAGAAGACTTTTGCTGATTTCTTTCCCGGAATTGTCGTAACCGATATTCGCCATTTCCGATAACGAATAAAAAGTGGCTGTAGAAGAAGCTTTCTTGTTTTTATTTTTTTCTAATGCCTCTGTTTTTTCGGGATAAAAATCTTTGTATTTGTCTGAAAACCAAACGATATATGGAATTTCATATTCGAAAGGAGTTGGTTTTTCTCCGCCGTGAAAAGCGATTTTGTTGTCATCATACAGGTTTTCGCCGTGATCCGAAAGATAAATTAATCCGCTTACAGCATTGGATTTTTCCACTTTTTTAATGAGCGAAGACAAAAAATAATCGGTATAAAAAATGGAATTATCGTAAGAATTAATGAGTTCTTTTTTGTATTCCAAACCGAGATTTCCATAACCGGTGTTACTGATGTTTGGTTTAAATTTTTCAAATTCAGAAGGATATCTGTTTGAATACCGGAAATGACTTCCCAAAGTGTGAATGATGATGAATTTCTTTTTGTGGGTTTTGTCATCAATGATTTGCTGCACGTTTTTCAGAATATCGCCATCATAAAAATGACCGGAACTCACATCGGATTTTGAGAAATAAGTATAATCGGAAACCGATTGTAATCTTTTGACAATCGCTGTGGAAATATTCTGAACTCCAATCCACGCAGTATAAAAACCCGCTTCGTGAAACAAATCCAGAATCGTTTTTTCTTTGTACTGCAAATCGAAATTATCGGGATTTGCTCGTGTAATAATCTGCGGAAGAGAAAGCAGAGTAAGCGTTGCCGAACTGTTCACATCAGAAAAAGGAACAAGATTTTTTATCTTTTCCAGTTCCGGTGTGGTTTCTCTTTCGTATCCGTAAAGATGAAAATTGTGTCTTCTCGCCGTTTCTCCGATGACGAGAATGTAAATTTCGTTTTCCCCGTTTTCTGAGTTTTGTTTGGCGTTAAAGCTGAAATTTTCAATTTCTTTTTCAAATTTTTTGTTGGTGATTTTGGTTTCAATGGCAATAATCGTATTGATGATAATATTTGCGGGAAATATTTTTCTGTATTTTTTCGTGGTGTTTTCATACGCTACTTCAAATCTGTCTTTCATCGGAATATAGGTTTTTAGTAAGGAAAACATATTCCAGAACAGAACGATATTAATGAGCAAAAAAACTGAAAAGAGTGAGATTTTCCATTTTAATTTTAACCTGTTTTTACCAAGAAAAGGAAGTAAAAAACAATAAACGATAAACATTAAAATTAAAAAAAACAGCACCGGAATATTAGAAAACAATTGTTCTTTTGCTTCCTGAAAATTGGTATTGAAAACAGTTTCCATTAATCCGATATTTATTGGCAATCCTGCATTTTTTACAAAACCGATTTCGATTGGCGAAAGCAGTAAAAAAAATATTCCCAATCTGAAATAATTTTTAATGCTTAAAAAAAGCAACGGAAATAACCAGACAACCAAAGATAAAACGAGGTAAGAAACCGTCATCACAGGATTTCCCTGCAAATCGGTGGCGTAAAAAATCGTGAAAATATTCGGAATGAAAAGAATCAGAAACAGGACAACGAAAATAAGGAACTGACTTTTCCGGTCGTTCTTTATTTTTTCTTTATCAAAAGCAAATTTTTTAAACATTAATGAAAATTATGAGCAAAAATCGGATTTTATTAATCTGCCACGAATACACGAATTTTTAAATAATTCGTGTATTCGTGGCAATTTACATTTTTTGTTATGCATTTAATGACAAAGTGAGAACGCTCATTATTTATTAAACATTTTCGATACTTTTTCCGCTTTTTTACTTTCGGAATAATCATAGAAACCTTCTCCGGATTTTACGCCCATTTTTCCTGCCATTACCATATTTACAAGAAGCGGATTCGGTGCGTATTTCGGATTTTTGAAACCGTCGTACATTACATTTAAAATTGCAAGACAAACATCCAGTCCGATAAAATCTGCCAATTGCAAAGGTCCCATCGGATGAGCCATTCCTAATTTCATCACGGTATCAATTTCTTCAACACCTGCAACTCCGTTATAGAGGGTTTCTATGGCTTCGTTAATCATCGGCATTAAAATTCTGTTCGCGACAAATCCCGGGTAATCGTTTACTTCCACCGGAACTTTTCCGAGAGTTTTGCTCATCTCGAAAATCACATCAAAAGTTTCTTTGGAAGTAGAATATCCTTTGATGATTTCCACGAGTTTCATAATCGGAACGGGATTCATAAAGTGCATTCCGATTACTTTTTCGGGGCGTTTCGTAACCGAAGCAATTTTGGTAATGGAAATAGAAGAAGTGTTGGTTGCGAGAATACAGTTTTCGGGAGCAAACTCATCCATTTGTCTGAAAATTTTCAGCTTCAGATCGAGATTTTCTGTTGCTGCTTCTACGATTAAGTCTGCATTTTTTGCCGCATTTTCAAGTTCCGTAAAAGTGGAAATATTTCCGAGGGTTTCGGATTTCTGTTCTTCGGTAAGGTTTCCTTTGGCGATGATTCTGTCCAGATTTGCAGTGATGGTTTTCAGACCTTTTCCTAAAGCTTCCTGCGAAACATCAACTAAATTTACTTTAAATCCGGTTTGTGCAAAAGTGTGTGCAATTCCGTTTCCCATAGTTCCGGCTCCGATTACGACGATGTTTTTGTTCATATTTTATATTTTTTTTAAAGGCGTTCACGAACCTTTGGTTTGATTTATTTTACCGCAAAAGTAACAAATGACAAATTGAAGTTTCAGTTTTCCAAAAGGAAGTAAAAGGAAAAATAAGTTCAGCCTTTTTGTAAGCTTTTGAATTTTTTGGAGTTATAAGTTCTTTTGATTCTTTTGCGGTATTTTTTGGAGATGCATTTTTTTAGTTTCTTTTTAAATAATCAAAAACAATTTTAGAAATATCGGCGATCATCTTGGTATTTGTTTCTGAATATTCCATCGAATCTGAAACGAAAACGCTGATTGCATAATGCTTTCCGTTGGGTAAAGTTACAATTCCGATATCGTTTTCTGCAATCGTCATTCCTTTGTTATCTTTCCCGGAAGAACCCGTTTTGTGCGCAACATTCGTTTCTTTTGGCAATTGACCTAAAATTTTATTGGTTCCGGTTGTGGTTTCAATCATCGTTTTCATCAAGAAATCGGTGGATTTTTGCGATACCATTTTTCCTTCATAAAACTTTTTCAGTAAGGTATTGGAAGAATTCGTAGTTGTGAAATTCGCATACATCGCTTCAAAACTTTTATGCATGTCTTCTTCATTAGATTTTATTTGAAAATCTTTAATTCCTTTTTCATTCATGAATTTTTGCACGGTTTCTGTTCCGCCGATTAATCTTAATAAAATATCGCAACCATTGTTATCGCTTTGTGCGACGGTATATTTTATCAATTCACTCAAAGGCATTTCAATATTTCCTTCCGGATATTTCTCCCGAATTGGACTCCAAGTATTTTCTAAAAGATCAGCTTTTTTAATGAAAATCTTTTGGTCTAAACTCAATTTTCCTTTGTCAACTTCATTTAAAACCGCCAAAGCAATATGAAATTTAAAAACGCTCAACATTGGCAAATGCTTTTCACCATTGATGTTTATTGATTTGTTATTTTCAAAATCTAAAACCGAAATGGCGACTGTTGCTTTTTTTCCGGCAATTATTGTGTTGATTTCCTTTTTTAAATCTTGCTTTTGTGCGCAACTGAAAAAGGAAAGTAATATAAAAAGGAAAGTGATTTTTTTCATATAGATTTTATTTGTAATGAAATTTATTAAAGTTGAATTTCATAAATGAAAACTTTTCCAGACAAAGTATCACGAAAATACCTTGAACCTTGATCAAAATTGTCATCAACTTTATATTCTATAAAATTTTTAGTAGGTTTAAACCAGTAAGGTTTTTTATTTTGAAATTCTTGATTTTTTAAATTGTCTATAATTAAATTGTTTTGTTTTTTAAATTCTTTCCACCAATTTTCAGTTGGATAGAGTTCTAAAAACAATTCGTACTCTAAACTCCAATGTGGAGATTGCCAATATTTTCCATTAATAATTTTTACTTCAGAATTTGCATCAGATTTAATCCAATATTTATATGCTTCTTTTGCGTTTCCAGTTTCAATTTCTTGACAACCAATTAGTAAAAAAGAGATTAAAACGATTGTAAATTTCATTTTTCCAATTTTAACTAATTAATTTCACAATCTCCAAAGCCACTTTCAACGCTTCCGTTCCGTCTTCCAAAGAAACTTCCACATTTTTATTTTCCGTGATGGCATCGGCAAAACTTTCGAGTTCATCTAAAATCGCATTATTCGGTTGAATATTCGGATATTCAAAAATAATCTGGTTTTTTTCGCCTTCCGCATTTTCGATGATCATATCAAAATCACTCGGATTTTCAGGAGCCGGTTTCATTCGGATTACTTCGGCTTTTTTCTCCAAAAAGTCCACCGAAATATAAGCATCTTTCTGAAAGAATCTTGATTTCCGCATCGCTTTCATCGAAATTCTGGAAGTGGTGAGATTTGCAACACAACCGTTTTCAAATTCGATTCTTGCATTGCAAATGTCGGGAGATTTAGAAACTACCGAAACTCCGCTTGCGTGAATGTTTTTCACTTTCGATTTTACGATGGAAAGCAAAATATCCAAATCGTGAATCATCAAATCCAAAACCACGGAAACATCAGTTCCGCGCGGATTAAATTCCGCCAATCGGTGGATTTCGATAAACATCGGATTGTTGATAAAATCTTTGGAACCGATAAAAGCAGGATTGTATCTTTCAACGTGACCAACTTGTGCTTTTATCCCGAATTCACGGCATTTGTAAAGGATTTCTTCCGCTTGTTTCAGCGTTTGTGTAACGGGTTTTTCAATGAAAAAATGTTTGCGGTTTTCAATCGCTTTCATTGCGTAATCGTAGTGATAAAGAGTAGGAGTTACAATATCGAGCATTTCGATTTCGCTCAATAAATCATCAAAATTTTCAAAATATTGGTAACCGAATTCTGCTTCTAATTTTTTTCCGTTTTCAATATCCGCATCGTGAAATCCTACCAATTCATACTTCTCACTCTGATTCAGCAATTTCAAATGAATTTTTCCCAAATGTCCTGCTCCGACTAAACCTGCTTTTAGCATAGAAAATTAATTTTTGTAAAGATAAAAAAAATGAGATAAGAGATGAAAAATATCGGAAACGTAAAATAAAAAACTTGATATTTAAAAACATTTTTCCTGTAACTACTGATTTTTAATCTCAAATTTTTAATTAAATTTGTAAAAAAGTAAAAATGCTCGTCATCGGAATTGCCGGAGGAACCGGTTCGGGAAAAACTACCGTTGTAAATAAAATCCTTCAACAGCTCAATGCAGAAGGTGTAAATGTGCTTTCCCAGGACAATTATTATCACGATAACCCGAATCTTACTTTAGCCGAAAGAGAAGTACTCAATTATGACCATCCGAAATCCATTGATTTTGATTTGCTGATTTCCCACGTCAAAGCATTGAAAAACAACCGGAATATCGAACAACCGGTTTATTCTTTCGTAACGCATTCCAGATCAGGAGATTTCGTAACAGTAGAACCCAAAAATGTCTTGATTGTAGAAGGAATTTTGGTTCTTACCAACAAAGAACTGCTGAAAGAATATGATTTAAAAGTCTTTGTTCACGCCGATTCCGATGAAAGATTGATTCGGAGAATCCGTCGTGATACACAGGAAAGAGGACGTGATTTGCAGGAAGTTCTTCACCGTTACCAAACTACGCTGAAACCAATGCATCAGGAATTTATAGAGCCTTCAAAAAACGAAGCAGATTTAATAGTTCCGAATATGAAGCAAAATACTGTTGCGATTGATTTTCTTTCGACAGTCATCAATAATACACTAAAAAAATCGCATTAAAAATGGAAGATTTAATTAAAGAAATAAAACCGAAATCGCCTGTTTTGAAGTTCGTTCAAAAATATGTGTTGAACAAATATTCCGTTACCATTTTTCTGTTTTTGGTGTGGATGATTTTCTTTGACAGTACTTCGTTTTTGGTCATCAACGAAATGAATGGCGAAGTAAATAAATACGAAGAACAACTCGCTTATTACAAATCCGAATACAAAAAAAATGATGATTTTTACAAAAAACTGATGAACAACAAATCGGAAAAAGAAAAATTTGCCCGGGAAAATTATTTTATGAAAAAACCAAACGAAGAGATTTTTATTCTGGTTGTAGATAGTACGAAGATTAAAGAGCAAAGTAAAAAGTAGAAAGAATCATTCATCAATTATCAATCATCATTTATGTTTGCCAAAACTTCATTTCAGGACTGGGAAAATTTAGTTAAAAAACAACTGAAAACGGAGGATATTTTTTCGGTTTTAATGAAAGGAAATCTGGAAGAAATCGCTGTGAAACCTTATTACGATTCGGTTTCCCGCCCTTTAAAAAATATTCCGAAAGTTGAAGAATCTACTCATCTTGTTGCAAAATATCAGGAAGATTCAGAGGAAAACATTTTCGCTTTTTTGTTAAACAAAAATGTAGAAAACCTCGATGATAAAACGATTTTTGTAAACAATAAAGATTTAGCCGAACATATTTCCATTGATGAAAACAACCGTTATTTTTCGTTAATTGATGTATTTTCTGATGACAAAAACGGAATTATCAATGAAAATCTCGGCAGAGAACTTTTAGCAAAATCCTTTGAAAAGAACATTTGCGTTGATGTTTCATTTCATCAAAATTCGGGTGCTTCAATGATTCAGCAATTGGGAATCGCTTTGGCAAAATCAAAAGATTTAACCGAAACTTTTGGTTCAGAAATTCTGAAAAATATTATTTTCAGATTTGCAGTCGGAGGAAATTATTTTTTTGAAATTGCTAAAATCAGAACATTTAAATTAGCATTCAACCAGCTTTCCAAAGAATTTGGATTGGATGAAATTCCGTATATTTTTGCAGAAACTTCACTTAGAAACAAATCGAAAAACGATGCCGAAAATAATTTAATCCGTTCAACATTAGAACTTTCCGCAGCGATGATTGGAGGAGCAGATGCGGTTTTTACCAATGATTTCAGAATAGAAAATCCCGATTCTCTTTCCGAAGAAATATCGTTTAAGCAACAAATTGTTTTGGCGTATGAAAGCATCATTAATGTCTTTGATGATGCAGGAAACGGAAGTTATTACCTCGAAGAAATCACACAGCAGTTCGCAGAAAAATCCTGGAAATATTTTCTTGAAATCGAAGAAAGCGGAGGTTACGCTGAAAATCTGAAATCCGGAAGAATACAAAAGGATATTTACAAGCACGCCACAGAAGAACAGAAATGGGTAGAAGAAGGAAAGCTGAAATTAATAGGTGTAAATCTTTATCC
>CAYSQR010000018.1:0-11800 GCA_964433195.1 uncultured Kaistella sp.
TCACTAAATAGATTTGCCATTTCGCCATTTTCTGTATAACCGCTGATTTTTGAATACTTTTTTTTATTAAACTTAAGACGTGAATTTTATTAACAATTAAAATATGAAAACTATGAACTCATTTAAAACTTATGTAGCAGGAGCTATAGCCCTCTCTGGAACGGCAAATGCCCAGCAGACCCTCCAAAAAATCACAGCAGGAACAAACCAAACAGTAGTAGAACTCTTCCAGATCCGTAACGGTACATCGAATACTGATGTAGTGGGACCAAACGGATATGATCAGGGAATGTCGCAAGGATCAGGAGGAGATATTTTGTATCTTGAATCCACTGGGTTAGTATACGATAATGCTTCTGCTGGTAGTATCCCATTAGAAAATTTTCCTGCGGAACAAATCGGAAACGGAACATTTGAGATTGCCACAACACCTCATGTCAACAATAAAGCGGGGAAATTATATAACTGGAAAGATGGTAGTAATGTGTTGCCAGGTGGCGAATTAACCATAAACACTTACAATACTGATCGTGATGCTATAGAGGATGGCAACACCAATGCGGACATGCTCCATAGCAAGTGGGTACTACCACATACCTTCGATAATGGTGATGCCCTGCCAGTGGGGCTCCATGTTATCTTAATGTCTCGTGATGGATATAAAGATACAGGAGGTACTCATGCTTCTAAAAGAATCGGTTTCAGATGGAGCGGTAGTGCATGGGTACAGCAAACGGTGGATCCTGCCGGAGATCCGTACGATAACTTAGAACAAGCAACATTGGCTACAAATGAAGCAGTTTCCAACAAAACAGCTTCCAAATTATATCCAAATCCAGTGCTAGATGGTTTCTTTTATGATGATGGCAATAGTAATAAGAACGAAAAACATGCTTATGTCATCTATGACATTGCAGGGAGACAGGTAGGACAAGGAACACTACAAGAAGGTAAAAAAGTAGATCTCTCCCTAAATAAAGGAATGTATATTTTAAAGACAGATAATGGAGATAGTAAAAAAATAATTAAACAGTAAACGGGAAAAAAAAGCTGTTTCATTAAGGTAATCTTGATGAGATGGTTTTTTGTAAAACGAAAATGCCCTACCATAGTATGGAAAAGAGAGCGTGTATAAATATTGATAATTTCAGTTTTTCGTATGGCACATCCAAAATTTTGGACAATATAGATATGGAAGTGTTAAACGGGGAAACAACGTCTATACTTGGAATGTCTGGAAGTGGTAAATCGACACTTTTAAAATCAATTTGTGGGTTAAATCTTGGTTCTGCTAATCATTCGGGGTCTATCACAATAGATGGTTGTGATAACTCCACATTTTTGCAATCCAACAAAGGTAAATTGAGTTTTATGTTTCAGACATTATCTCTAATGCCAAACTTAACGGTTGAAAAAAATATAAAATTCCCATCTAAAGCTCGCTCTCCGAAGTGTCCTCACTTCGGAGTTTCTTTTAATCCGTAACCCGACATTATTTATCCGGCATCACAATCCGATTCAAAATTAATGGGAAAGAAAATATTTCACAAACCGAAATACCGGGTTTCCTATCAAAATTTCTCGTTTTCATATCAAATTTTTAAAAACAATAAATCCGTTTCTGAATTTTACGGAAATAATCATTAAAAATTAAAGTTATGAAAACAATTTCTCTGTCCGTTTTTTTCTTGCTGATGTCAAATTTTTCGTTTTCGCAATCGTTTGAAAAAATGAATTTCCCCGATATTACCACAACGGTTTCTTCTTCCAGAAGTGCCAATTTTCTGGATCTGAACAATGACGGACTCGATGATATTTTCTTTTCCAACGGTTTATCGACCGGAGAAAAAAATATGCTGTACCTCAACAACGGCGACGGAACTTTCACTACCGTTACGAGCGGAGATATTGTTCAACACAACATCAGAGCAGTCGGAGCGAGTTTTGCCGATGTGGATAATGATGGCGACAACGACGGCTATGTTGTAACTTGGGGTTCCGGAGGACAACCGAGAAGAAATTATTTTTACCGCAACCACGGAAACGGAACTTTCACTTTCGAGGAAAATGTCGCTCCGAATCTTACTTATTCCGAAACAGCGATTTGGTTCGATGCCAATAATGACGGTTTTCTCGATCTGTATATTACGAACAGTGCGTCTTCGCTCAGAAATCTTTATTTTGAAAATCAGAAAGACGGCACTTTTCTGCAAAAAACAAACGCCACGATTACGCTTGAAAGCAAACCGTCGCGTTCCGCAGATTGGGTAGATTATGACAACGACGGCGATAACGATCTTTTTGTAACCAACGAAGGAAATAACAAAAACACGCTTTACCGAAACGACGGAAACGGAGTTTTTACGCAGATTACCGATAATGCGATTGTGCAGGATTTTCGCGATTCGATGGGAAGTTCTTGGGCAGATGTAGATAATGACGGCGATTTTGATTTGCTGGTAACCAATAATAACCAACCGAATCAATTGTTCATCAATGACGGAAACGGAAATTTTACCGAAAAAACCGATTCTGAAATTGCGGAAGAAATTACCAATTCTTTCGGTTCTGTTTTTGCCGATTTCGATAACGACGGCGATCTGGACTTGTTCATCGGGAATGCTTATTCCGATACCCATTTCAAAAATTCAATTTCCATTAATGACGGAAACGGGAATTTTACCAAAGACACAACCAGCGTTCTCGCCAATCAGGAAGGTTGGACATATTCCGCCGCGTTCGGAGATTATAACAATGACGGTTGGTTAGATTTAATTCTCGCCAATAACCAAAACGAAGCACAAACCAATTCCGTTTTCAAAAATACCGGAACCGGAAAGAACTGGACGAAAATAAAACTCACAGGAACCAATTCCAACAAATCGGCAATCGGAACAGTCTTGAAATTGACGGCAATCATTAATGGAAATTCGGTTACGCAAATGCGAAAAATAGAATCTGCTTCCGGATATTGCAGCCAAAATTCGCTTACCGCACATTTCGGATTGGACAATGCAACGGAGATCACGAAATTGGAAATCAAATGGACATCGGGATTGACAGAAATTTTCAATAATATCTCCATCAACTCAACTAATAATTTAGTTGAAGGAACGGGAATGATGAGCGTTTCCGAATCAAGGGATTTTTCAGCAAATGTTTATCCGAATCCTGTAAAAGATTTTCTTTTCATTGATTTAAAAAAAGACCATTCGGAGAAAACTCATTATCAAATCCATATTTCGGATTCAGCTGGAAAATCAATCAAAACCGAAACCCTGAAAAGCAAATCTGAAAACAAAATCCCTTTGAAACATTTATCGAAAGGATTGTATTTTTATCAGATTTCAAATGACTTTAAAATTGTAAAATCGGGGAAAATTATAAAAGATTGAAAAACAATAATCCAGCTTTAATCCTTCAAGGATTGGCAACATTTACGGATTTTTCGTGCAAATTGTAACAAAACCTTTTGAATTTTATGAAAAAACAAATTTTTACCAGCTCCTTTCTTCTGCTTTTTTCATTTTTTTGTTCGGGACAAAAAAGCGTAAAAAAGGCATTGGACAATCTTCCCGTTCTCAAAGAAAACAATCCTGTAGCAATAATGATTCTCGGGACTTTTCATTTTAATTATGCTGAAAACATAAGCGATGTGAAAGGTGAGAATAATTTTGACATTAATACTGAAAAAAGACAGCAGGAACTGAGCGTCATTATTGAAAAAATCAAGCAATTTAAACCTACAAAAATTGCAGTGGAAATGATGATTCCGAATCAAAAGCGAATGGATTCATTGTTTAGCGAATACAAAAACGGAAACTGGAAACTGGAAACCGGGACGCAATGAAACTTATCAGATAGGATTCCGGTTGGCAAAAGAATTGGGATTAAAAGGGGTTAGTTGTGTGGATACTCGTCCGTCTCAAACAGAAGTAAATACGACGATAGAAGACTGGGAATTATATGCCGAAAAACGCAACGAGCTTGCAAAATTTCAAGCTTATGACGAACCCAACAATCAAACCAATTCATACATTGATGCTTTAAGAAGTGAAATGACGATAGAAGAGTATTTGCTTTTTTTGAATAATAAAAAAACGAAGCTCCGCTATAAGCAATTCTTTCTGACCGGATTAGTCAATCTCGGAGCCGGCGACACCTATTTGGGTGCAGATTTAACCGGATATTGGTATCGGCGGAATACCAGAATTTTTGCCAATATCAAAAACCTTATTGAAACAAATGAGGAGAAGATTTTAGTTATTTATGGCAACAGTCACACCTGGATTCTGGAAGAACTTTTTGATGCTTCTCCCGAATTCCGCGTCATAAATATTGAAAAAATACTAAAATGACGGCGGCTAAATTAAATCTTAAAAAATGAGAACAATTATCAGCTTTATATTTCTTATTATTTCGGTTGCAGCTTATAGCCAATCAAAACCAACGGCAAAAGATATTCTTCATAAAGAGCTGGTTTATCAGTTTGACGGAGGAAATATTCTTATCATTTTCCGTTCTGATACGGAACTGTACTGGAGAAACGACAGCAAGCCAAAAGAAGCGGTCGAACAATCCAAAACCACTCATATTGATGATTACACGATAATGACCGCTTGGTACGAATCCGACAAAACTTTTGTGACTTTATTGTCGGACTTTAACCGGTTAAAAGTTAGCGGAATGGTTTGCCGTCCCGATGGAAAGTTCTATCCAATAAGCGGAACGATTGAGATTAAACCTTGAAAAATTAAAAACACCTCTTTTAAACAATAAGCAGATTTTGAAATCTGGGAAAATGATTAAAGAATAAGTTCAATTTTATCATATCAATAAAATTTATCATCCCGAAAATTTTCGGGATGATAAATTTCTGTTAAATATTATCTTTTTTATTTGTTTTATAATCAATGTTTTATAACTTTGATTACAAATTAATCAAAATGAAAAAAACACTATTCTTTTGTTTGTTTTCCGTAAACTTAGCTTTTGCTCAGACTACAATTACGAAAGCATTTAATGATCCCACAATTGGTGATAACTACAACGGTGTTATTATAAATGGGATAGACGCGTCCGTTACAGGAAATCCTGTAATATTCTCTTTTCCGGGTGCAACAACAGGAAGTTCCGCAGTCAGTACGTATTCCGCACCAACGAGTGAAGAAATAACGCTTTATCCGGGAACAACCATCAAACACAATGATGGCAACTCAACGATTATGTTTTATAAGCAATCCAGCGATAAAATCGAAATGACGGGATTGACAATGACAACTCCTTCTTATTGGGCAAAACTAAATTTCTCTGTAGATAATGCGACAACAATCTCTTATCCTACAAGTTATGGATTTGACGGAACAGATACAGCCAAAGGATCTTTTACTGCAAATATGGGAAGCGGTGATGTTGCAGGATACATCAAAGGAGATATTTCTACAAAAGCTGAAGGATACGGAACTCTTGTTCTTGGAACAAAGACTATTTCCAATGTCTTGAAAATTAAAATATATCAGAGTTTTACTATTTATTTGGATTCCAATTATCTGTTTTCAGTAGGAACAATGATTAATACAATGTATGTTTATTACGATGACCTGCACAAGTTTCCGTTGCTTACCTATACAGAAGGAAGCATTAAAGTTCCGTTGCTGAGCATTGACCAGGATGCATCGGGAGCATTGGGACTTGAAGAAAATTTTCTCGGAACCGGAGCTGCAAATCTGAAATCTAATTTCGTATTCTATCCGAATCCCGCAAAAGACATTGTGAAATTTGACAGTTCCCAAAAATATCAGAATGCAGATATTTACAATTCCGAAGGAAGATTGGTTCAATCGGTTGCTCTCAAAACAAATCAGATAGACCTCTCAAAACTGAAATCAGGAAACTATATCATTATCTTAACCGGCGAAAACGGAAAATCCCAAACAATGAAAGTGATTAAGAATTAAATGAAAGATGATAAGTTTATTTCTATTTTCTTTTCATCGCTTTTGCAATATTCACAATTACTTTCACAGCTTTTTCCATACTTTCCAGAGCAACGTATTCATAAGGTCCGTGAAAATTGATTCCACCTGCAAAAATATTCGGACAAGGTAATCCCATATAAGAAAGCTGTGCACCGTCTGTTCCGCCACGAATTGCCTTTATTTTCGGTGCGATGTTCGCGTCTTTCATTGCTTGTTCCGCAATATCTACGATGTGCATTTTCCCTTCAAACTGCTGTTTCATATTGCGGTATTGTTCTTTGATTTCGATTTCCGCAGTTCCTTTACCGAATTTCCGATTAAATTCCTCCACTTTATCTGTGATGAATTTCTTTCTTGATTTAAATTTTTCGTTATCGTGATCACGGATGATGTATTGGATTTTTGCTTCGGAAACATCAGATTTCAAATCGGTTAAATGATAGAATCCTTCAAAACCTTTTGTTGTTGATGGAGTTTCATTTTTGGGAAGCATCTTGATAAATTCTGCTGCCAAAAGTGAAGCATTTACCATTTTTCCGAAAGCATAACCGGGATGAACACTCAATCCGTGGATTTTTACAACAGCTCCTGCTGCGTTGAAATTTTCGTATTCCAGTTCGCCTACTTCTCCTCCATCCATTGTATATGCCCATTCTGCACCGAATTTTTCCACATCGAATTTATGAGCTCCTCTTCCTATTTCTTCATCAGGAGTAAAACCGATTGCAATTTTTCCGTGCTTTATTTCGGGATGTGCGAGTAAATATTCCGCAGCGGTTACTATTTCTGCAACTCCCGCTTTGTCATCTGCTCCGAGAAGTGTAGTTCCGTCGGTGGTGATTAAAGTTTTTCCGACATAATCTTTTAAGCTTTCAAATTTTGAAGGCGAAAGAATGAATCCCGTTTCTTTATTAAGAAGTAAATCTTTTCCGTCGTAATCATCCCAAATTTGCGGTTTCACATTTTCGCCATTGAAATCCGGAGAAGTATCATAATGCGAAATAAAACCTACAACCGGTTCATTATCATTTTCTAAATTTGAAGGAACATAAGCATAAATATATCCGTTTTCGTCAAGAGAAACATCACTTAAACCCAAAGTTTTCAGTTCTTCGAAAATATATTTTGCGATGTCCCACTGTTGCGGAGTTGAAGGTGTAGATTCGCTTTCGGGATCACTTGTTGAGTAAATTTTCACGTAGTTCAGAAAACGGTTTTGCAGTTTCAGTTTCCAGTCGAGGTTGAAATCTATGGTCGTCATAAAATGTTATTTTTAACAAAGTTAAGATTTTTGGATGGAAGCAGAAAGATGGAAACGGAACGTTTTGATGAATTTTTACATTATCTGTCGCAGATATTTTACATCTCATAAAAAATATTATCTTTACGAAAATCTTAAAAAAGAAAAATGTTCTTAACCGAATGTCCACGAGATGCGATGCAAGGATGGGGAGAATTTATCCCGACACAAACCAAAATCGAATATATCAATTCTTTGATGGAGGTAGGTTTCGATGTGCTCGATTGCGGAAGTTTTGTTTCTCCGAAAGCGATTCCGCAAATGGCGGATTCGGGAACGGTAATTGATGAAATCGACAAGGGAATTTCTAACACGAAACTTTCGGTAATTGTTGCCAATTTTCGTGGTGCGGAAAAATCTTTGGAACATCAGCAAGTTGATATTCTGGGATTTCCGTTTTCAATCTCCGAAACTTTTCAGTACCGCAATACCAATAAAAACCAGGAAGAAGCTTTTGCCGAAATCTTAAAAATAAATGAAATTTTAAAAGAAGACGGAAGAGTTTTAAACCTCTATTTTTCAATGGCTTTCGGAAATCCTTATGGCGAAATGTGGAAATGGGAAGAGGTGGATTTCTGGGCAAAACGTTTCAGTGAAATCGGGATTAAAAATATTTTGCTTTCCGACACGACAGGAACCGGAAATCTGGAACAGATTGAACTTTTGTTTGAAAAAATTCCGCCGAAATATCCCGAAATAGATTTCGGTGCACATTTTCATAACCGCTACGAAGATTCTTACAAAAAGCTGAAAGCAGCTTATGACAATGGTTGCAGGAGATTCGATTCGGCAATAAAAGGAATCGGAGGTTGTCCGATGGCGAAAGACGATTTGGTGGGAAATATGCCGACAGAACAGGTCATTAATTTTATGTCATCGGAAAAAATAGAACATTCCCTGAATTTATTAAACTTTGAAAGTGCTTATAATAAAGCGAAAGATATTTTTCATTTTTAAAAAAATCTGATGTTTTTGTTTAAAATCTTTGTCAAAATTTTATGCGTGAAAATGTAATTTTGACAAAGCTGAGCAACCATATTTTCATCGGATTTAATTTTTCTAACAAAAGTCATATAATTTTTATCTGATGAATAAGATTTTTTATATATCTTTAACTATAAAATAAAATTTTCGATTATGACTTCAACTATTACTTATTTAGGGGACTTCAAGATTACCTCAGTACACGAAAAATCCGGTGCCGAAATTACAACTTGTGCTCCGTTGAGAGAAGGCGGAACTTCAGAACTTTTTTCTCCTTCCGATTTGTTTGGGATTTCTTTCGGGCAATCTATGTTGATGGCGGTTGCTGTTTTGGGAAAACCGAGAGGAATAGATATTACCGGTGCAACCTGCGAACTGAAAAAATCGACTTATCCTGATCCGAAAAGAATCGGTACAATCTTCTGTATTATAAGATTCCCAAAAAATTATACCACCGAGGAGAAAAAATTTATTGAAGATACGGCAATGAATTGTCCGGTTGCATTATCAATCCATCCGAATATACAAAAGACAATTTTGTTTGAATACGGACATTAAAATTTAAAATAAGAAAATAAAAATGCCGGAAGTTTCCGGCATTTTTTTATTAGAACATTCCCAACTCAAACCGTGCTTCTTCGCTCATCATATCCTTATTCCAAGAAGGTTCGAAAGTCAATTCCAAATCCACTTCTTTTACATTTTCTACTTCGGATATTTTCTCCCGAACTTCGGCAGGAAGTGATTCTGCAACAGGACAGTTCGGTGTGGTTAAAGTCATAATCACTTTTACCGCACCTTCATCGGAAATTTGTACATCGTAAATTAATCCGAGTTCGTAAATATCAACAGGGATTTCGGGATCGTAAACGGTTTTTAAAGTCCTTATAATTTCTTCGCCGATGTTGGCAATTTGTTCGTCGGTGTATTTCATTTCTTGCTTTCGGCTTTCAGCAAAATGCATTCAGCACTATTAATTTTCACTTCTCGTTAATAAATTTTCCTGTCGCATTCTGCGGAAAATATTTGCCAAAGTTAAGACATCTTTTTCACAATATTGAACAATTCTAAATAAGTCTTTTTCTATGTAGTAAATTGATGAAACCATTGAACCATCAATATCATCTTTCGGAGTGGGAATTCCGAAAACGTGTGCTAAAAGTTCGAGGGAAACATACGATTTGTAATCCCCGAATTTCCAAAGTTCCATTGTATCGAGGTGCGGAATTTCCCAAGGTTTTTTGCCGAAAAGCTGAAATGGTTTCGGAGGTTGCATTCCGTTGATGAGAAATCGTCTTGCAATCCAGGGAAAATCAAATTCTTTTCCGTTGTGTGCACAGAGAATCACATCACGAAGTTTCGGACGGTTAAAGATTTCTCCAAATTCTTCCAGCAGTTTTTTTTCATCATCACCGGAAAAACTTTTGATCATCAGCTTTTCGCTTTTTTCCAAAATTCCTACGGAAATGCAAATGATTTTTCCAAATTCCGCCATAATTCCGCCTCTTTCTTTGTAAAATTCTTCTGCGGTAATTTCCTCTTTTCTTTGGGTTTTGGTTTTTTTATCCCAAAGTTTTTGTGAGGATTCTTCCAAATCTTCCCAGTTCCCGAATTGCGGAACGGTTTCAATGTCGAGGAAAAGGACTTTTTCTAATGGAATGTTTCTTATCATAACCGAGAAGTTTTTACGATTAAATTTTCTTTTTATTCATTAATACCTAAACAACTAAAATGATAATAGAGATTACTGAGGACTTTAATAATTGTGAATAAAATTTTCAACATCAATCAACTTCTTATTTTCAAATTCAAAGTAAATATTCAGAATCATTCCTACAAATGACATTGCCAAAAAAGTTAAGAACAATATCACTATTTTTTGTTTTCTATTCATTAAAAGAAAAAATTATTTCTTCACAGAAACAATATAATCATAAACCATTTGATGCTGTTCCGCATTCAGTCTTGCTTTTGGAGCCATCGAGTTCATAATTCCTACCCAATCCTGTGCAGAAAAATCGGTTGGTTCCGGCAAATCGTGGCATCGCTTACAGGCACTGTCATAGATGGTTTTTCCTTGTGCGAGATATTCTGCGGTAATTACTTTCGGTGCTGTAACAACAGGAGTTTTCGGAGCACAAGAATCCAAAAATCCGATTCCTGCAATAGTTGCGAAAACTAAAATCGCAGCAACGTTTATCCTGTTTTTCTTTGGTTGGGAAATGTTTACTTTCATAATAATCAATATTTTGTTTGATTCAAAAATAAACAAAATTCTCTTTATATTTGTTTTCATCTTGAATAATTCTTGTAAAACCATCCGAAATGAAACTTTCTTGGCAATCTAAAAAACTCAATTTAAAGGAAACATTTTCAATTTCTTACGGAAATTACGATTTTCGGGATTCGCTTTTGGTTTCGCTTTCTCATCGAAATCAAACAGGTTTCGGAGAAGCTGTTGCCATCAATTATTACGGGATAAACTTGGAGCAATTTATTTTAAAATTAAAGGAAATCCGGTGCGAAATCGAAAAGCAGGAAATCATTCATCCCGAAGAATTCTACCGCTTTTTATTGAAACTTAATCTTCATTCTTTTCTTCGTTCGGCTTTAGATTGTGCGTATTGGGATTTATTTGGGAAATTGGGAAACAAAACTTTTCACAAGATTAATGATTTGAATATTAATGATTTACCCGAATCTTCTTTCACAATAAGCATTGCAACAATTGATGAACAAATCAAAAAAATCGAAAATTCGGATTGGCAAAAATTTAAGGTAAAATGTAATGGTTTGGATAAAGAAAATATTTTTAAACTTTTGGAAACCGGAAAAGAAATCGCTTTAGATTCTAACACCAGTTTTTCCGATGAAGATTGTAACTTTCTGCAAAACAACAAATTAACAAATGATTTCCTCTACATCGAACAACCAAGACCCATCGGAGAATATCAAATTTTAAATAAAAATCTGAACGCAGTTTGGATGGCAGATGAAGATTGTCAGAATATTTCTTATTTAGAAAAATTGGAAAATCATTATTCCGCTATTAATATCAAATTAATGAAATGTGGCGGAATTACGCCTGCTTTGGAATTAATTTACGAAGCGAAAAAATTCGGATACAAAGTGATGATTGGCTGTATGACGGAATCTTCGGTGGGGATTTCTGCGGGAATTGCGGTTGCTTCTTTGTGTGATTATGCGGATTTAGACGGAGCGAATTTAATTTCAAATGATTACGCAAAAGGAAGTTTTGTAGAAAAAGGAAAATTGATTCTTTCGGAAAAACCCGGATTGGGAATTTCTTTGATTTAGATTTTGTATTTTTGATTAAATTTAAAATAATGGAAACGATTGCTCATAAGAGGTTGTCTGAAAAAATAAAGGAATTGCCGGATTTTTTGGCGGAAGAACTTTCTGATTTTATTGATTTTCTGGTTTTTAAGAAAGACAAAGATTGGGCAGAAACATTAACGGACGAGCAAAAAAATTCTATTGAGGAAGGGTTAAATGACATAGAAAACGGTAATGTTTT
>CAYSQR010000018.1:11810-21068 GCA_964433195.1 uncultured Kaistella sp.
GGAAGAAATGGCGGAATATCGTAAATCCAGACAAAAATGAAAATGATCTGGTCTTCAAAAGCAAAACGAGATTTTTGGAAAGATGTAGATTTTCTTTATGAAAACTGGACAGAAAAACAAGTGGATAACTTTAATCATTCATTGAAAAAATTGATAGAGAATATTGCAAAAAACTCCTCATTTTGTCCGCCATCAAAAATAATTAACTTAAGAAAATGTATTATTGATAAAAATAATTCTTTGGTTTATCTGTATAAAAATCAATGTATTTTTATTGTAACATTGCTTGATAACCGCTCTTCACATCATTACTAAAATTGAAACCACTTTCCACACAAGAACTCATAAAAGGCATAAAATCCGGCGACAAAAGATTGCTCGGAAAAGCCGTAACTTTGGTAGAAAGCAAAAAACCGGAACACCGAAAACAAGCCGAAGAATTGCTGAAAGAAATCCTTCCTTTCACAGGAAAATCTGTGAGAATCGGAATTACCGGAGTTCCCGGTGCAGGAAAATCCACCTTTATCGAAAACTTCGGAAAACTGGCAATTGAGAAAGGAAAGAAAGTAGCGGTTTTAGCAATTGATCCGAGTTCTTCTTTAAATAAAGGTTCTATTCTCGGTGATAAAACCAGAATGGAAGAACTGGCAAAAGAGGAAAATGCTTTTATCCGACCAACTCCAAGTTCGGGATTTTTGGGCGGAGTTGCAAACACCACTTTTGAAACAATGCTGATTTGCGAAGCTGCAGGTTACGATTTTATTTTGATAGAAACTGTTGGAGTTGGTCAAAGCGAAGTTTTGGTTTCGGATATAACCGATGTTTTTTTGTTCCTGAAAATCATCGGAGGAGGCGACGAATTGCAGGGAATCAAACGCGGAATTATGGAAATGGTGGATCTGATTTTCATTAATAAAGTGGAGGAAGAAAACATTAATAAAGCTAAAAATACAAAAGTAGAATTGATGAGGGCTCTTCATTTTTTACCTTCAAAAGAAAAGAACTGGAAAGTTCCGGTTTTGCTCGGTTCCGCTTTGAACAATAAAGGTCTGGATGAAGTTTATGCTAAAATCAATGATTTCATTCAACTGAAAATGGGCAACAATTCTTTCGGAGAAACTCGGAAAAAACAAGCGGAAAAACGTTTTGATTACTGGGTTCAGGAATATATTTTGCAGAAAACAAAAGAAGAAAAATCAACGGAAGATTTCTATGAAATTCATAGAAAAAATGCTTCCGAACTGAAATCCAATCCAAGTTCCGAAGCGAAAATTTTTGTAGAGAAAATACTGAAAAATAAAACTTAAACAGATTCTTAACATAAAAAAATCAGTTCCGAAAAATTCGGAACTGATTAGAATATATATTGTTTTGCTTTGCGATTGCTTTTCCCGGAAATCGTATGGGAAAGCAATGACATCAATTAATGATGACCGTGATTGTCGTGATGAATAAATGGTCCGCTTCCTTTCGGATTGCTGTAAATTAGTTCCACTCCGTCTTGCTCGGTAAGTATTTTTCTTCTTACTTCTTCCGGATCAAATGGTTTTGTTTTCCCGAAATATTCTGCTAATCCCGCAGTAAGCCACAATGGAATCACAAATCCGAAAAACATAAAAATACACCAAAATCCCACCAAGAACATAATTACGAAATATACAGTCCAAAGGAATTGGTAAAACGGAAAAAATGCTGATAACATCATCATCGTAAATAGATTTTAGGCAAAAATAGGATATTTTTCGGTTTAAGCAAAAGATTTACCTATGATTTTTTTAATTTTTAAAATATAAAATTACGGAAATATTCAGATTAATTTGTATTTTTAAAAACTAAATTCATTGCAGAAATGTCATTAATAGATTTATCCAAGCAAGTTGCAATAGGAATCGACATCGGCGGAACCAATACCAAATTCGGATTGGTAAACCATCGTGGCGAGATTCTGGAAAAAGGAGACATCAGAACCGATGAATACGAAAAAGTAGATGATTTCATCAATTCGTTATACGAAAATATCTATCCTTTGATTTTGAAATACAAAGACCAAATCAATATAGAAGGTATCGGTTGCGGAGCTCCAAATGCAAATTATTACAGAGGAACAATTGAGCAGGCTCCGAATCTCCCTTGGAAAAATGTAATTCCTTTTGCAGAACTGATGGAAAAAAAATTCGGAGTTCCCTGTAAAATGACCAACGATGCAAATGCGGCTGCTTTTGGAGAAATGATGTTCGGTGCAGCAAGAGGAATGAAGGATTTCATTATGATTACTTTGGGAACAGGTGTCGGAAGCGGAATTATTGCAAACGGAAATTTAATTTACGGACACGACGGATTTGCCGGAGAATTGGGACACACGATTGTAAAACCGGGCGGAAGAAAACATTGGAGCACCGGTTCCGAAGGAAGTCTGGAAGCGTATGCTTCTGCAACCGGAATTACAATTACCGCAAAAAAAATGCGGGCAGAATTTCCCGATTCTATGCTGAATCAATATCCTGAAGAAAAAATAAATTCTAAAACCGTTTACGAATGTGCCTTGAAAAGCGACCCGATTGCGATTGAGGTTTTCCGATATACAGGACAGAAATTAGGCGAAGCTCTTGCAAATTTCGTGATGTTTTCTTCTCCGGAAGCGATTTTGCTTTTTGGCGGTGTCATAAAAGCGGGAGATTTTCTGCTGAAACCAACCAAGCTGTATATGGAACGAAATCTTTTGCCGATTTTTCGAAATAAAATAAAATTGGTATTCAGTGAATTGGAAGAAGCCGATGCGGCGATTCTCGGAGCAAGTGCTTTGGTTTGGGAGAATAAGTGATTTTCAAAAATGTTATCAAAAGAATGAAACAAATACTACAAATTTTTATCATTTTAATATTCAGTTGTTGTTCTAATAACAATAACGGTAAAAATATGGATATAAAATATTTTGAGAACATTGATTTTAAAAAATTAAATGATAAATACATTTCAAAATCAATAAAACTGAATAATGAAAGTGTTGATATTGATTTAAATTTTGATAATAAAAACCCTAATGAAAATCAAATATTAATTCTAAAATCATATTTTGAAAACTTAGATAAAATTATTGAACAAAATTCTAAAAAAATAAAGTCCGAATTTGAGAGTAATGAAGTAAATGATGTTAAAGAATATATTTATCATCATTTACAAGAAATACCAAAAGATGAGCTATCCAAAATAATTGACTTGGACAACAAAAATAAAACAGATAAATTAAAATTATTAGAAAAACTTCAACTTAAAAGAATTGGATTTTTTCCGCAAGAAAATTCTTATTATGCAATTTTTGATTACACAATTGGTTATAATTTTACGCAATATTTAATTTCAATTACAACGGATAAAGAAGGAAAAATAATTGACGTTAAAATGGAAAGTTAGGCTAACTATTTTCTAAAAAGCTCAATAAAAAATGCTTCGTTATATTTTAATCTTCTTATGTTTCTTATTCGTTGGTTGCAATGGACAGGAAAAACAATCTCAACCTTTAAAAAATCAAAAAATGGACAACAATAATCTGGAGAACGCTACTTTTGCGGGTGGATGTTTTTGGTGTGTGGAAAGCTGTTTCACAATGCTGAAAGGGGTGGATTCCGTTATCTCGGGATATTCCGGAGGACACAAGGAAAACCCGACTTACGAAGAAGTATGTACCGGAAAAACGGGACACGCAGAAGTGGTGGAAATTATCTTCGACCCGAAAATTATTTCTTATAAAAAATTACTGGAAGTTTTTTGGTTTCTGCACAATCCTACAACGCTGAACAGACAGGGAAATGACATCGGAACGCAATATCGTTCGGCGATTTTTTATCATTCCGAAAAGCAAAAGCAGGAAGCGGAAGAATCTCTGAAAGAATCCGAAACCAGACAAGACTGGAACGGAAAATATGTAACGGAAATTACTCCGTTCAAAAAATTCTGGAGTGCAGAAAAATATCATCAAGGTTATTACAATGCAAATCCTACACAACCTTATTGCAGTGCGGTTGTAGGTCCGAAGATTGCAAAATTCAAAAAGCATTTCGGAGAATTGGGAATGCTGAAAGCAGAATAAAAAAGTCCGCTGAAAAATTCAGCGGACTTTTTGTAGTATTCGGAAACAATTTATTTTACCAAAGTCATTTCACTAATCAAATGACCTGCATTTCCGTATTTTTCGATAATCCATAGAACCATTCTCACATCGACATTAATTGTTTTCTGCCATTTTTGGTCAAAAATAATATCTCCGCTCAATGCCTCGCTATTCCCGTCGAAAGCCAAACCGAGAAGATTACCATATCCGTCTATAACCGGCGATCCGGAATTTCCTCCTGTAATATCATTGTTTGACAAAAAGTTTACCGGCATATAACCATCTTTGTCTTTATACCTTCCGAAATCTTTTTTCTTTACAAGATCGAGGAATTTTTTTGGCAAATCAAATTCTTCGTCGCCTTTTTTGTATTTGGCAACCATCCCGTTGATATCGGTATAATAATTATTTTTCTCGCTGATTCCGTAGTATTTTCTGTCTGTTCTTTCCGGTAAGGTATCAATAGAACCGTAAGTAAGTCGCATTGTAGAATTAGCATCGGGATAAAAATCTTTTTCCGGTTGGGATTTTCTGAGTCCGTCTAAAAATATTCTGCTGTTTTTTGCAAACGCTTCATCAAGTTTGGAGAATTTCTCTGCCGTTCATTTCTGGTCTTCTACAAATCCGTTAGCGATTTTCAGCAGAGGATCTGCATCAATTTTTAATCTGTCGGGATTGTTCACAAAATTCATTGCAGATTCTTTTGTTGCAAAAACCGATGAAAAAGCTACGGTAGAAATATTTTTAGCATCTGTAGCCATCAAAGTAGGCGAAGCAACTTCTTTGTTCACTCTTTGCTGATATAGATTTACCATAGAAACCAGCATTTCTCCTTCCAAATCCGTATTGAAACTATTGTACATTCTATCGATTGCATCCGTAACTTTGGTTTTCATTTCCGCTTTACCAGCTTCATCTTGGTCTGCATAGGTTTTCATAAGAGAGCCTAACTGATAAGCAACCGAGATGTATTTTGCATTTCTTTGAAGCTGTGCAGAATAATTTCTTTCTACATTTCTATCGGAAATTTGGGAATAATTGGATTGGATGCTTTGTAAAACTCCGCTATAAAGCAAATCGTTTTCCGGCGATACAGCCCATTTTTGAAAGTTTTCTTCAAGTGCTCTTTTATCAGCAATCGTTCCGTTCTTGTTCACGGCATCTATAGTTCCCTGTCTGTTTTTCCAGTAATTAGCAACTGATGCGTATTGAGAAGCGTAGTTCAGTTTTGTCGCCTGATCTTTGTCCATATATTTTTTCATCACATCCATTGCAACCTTAGAAGATTCTACCCAAGCAGGATAATCTTTGTTTACCATTTGTTCGATTCCGTAAGAAGTAAGGAATCTGTTTGTTCTTCCCGGAAAACCGACAATCATTGCGAAATCTCCCGGTTTATATCCTTTCAGGGAAATGGGAAGTGCGTGTTTTGGTTTCATAGGAACATTGTTTGGAGAATATTCTGCAGGATTCCCGTTTGTATCGGCATATACTCTGAATACCGAGAAATCCGCAGTGTGTCTTGGCCATTCCCAGTTATCGGTATCACCACCGAATTTCCCCAAAGAGTTCGGAGGAGTTCCTACTAATCTCACATCCTTGAAATCCTGATAAACGAAATAATAAAATTCGTTTCCGTTAAAGAAATCTCGTACAACCACTGTATATTTTCCGTTCTCGGAGTTTTCGTTTTGAATGTCTTTATATTCAGCATCGATAATATTTTTTCTTTCCTCCGCTGTCATATTATTATTGAGCTTGGAATTGATTCTTTGGGAAACATCATCCATTCTTGCCAAAAATCTTACAGAAAGACCTTTTGCAGGTAGTTCTTCGCTTTTCTTCATCGCCCAGAAACCGTTGGTTAAATGGTCTTTTTCGGGTGTTGAAAGTGCAGCAATCTGACCATATCCACAGTGATGATTGGTAAAAAGCAATCCTTCTTTAGAAACTATTTCGGCAGTACAACCGCCACCAAATTGTACAATGGCGTCTTTCAAACTGGAATTGTTCACGGAATAAATTTCTTCCGGAGTAAGTTTCAGTCCCTCTTTTTGCATATCTACTCCATTCAGTCTTTTAATCATCATCAAAAGCCACATTCCTTCATCTGCTTTAATCTGCAGAAAGCTCAGCATAAAAGTGAGCAGTAATAATATTCTTTTCATTTATAAATTATTTTAATCGTGCTAATTTAAGAAAATCATTTCAGATAAAAATTTTGATGTTTAATAAGAATCAATATAAAATTTATTTTCATAACCTTACTTGTAGTAAAAACAAAAAAAAGACTGGCAATTTATACCGCCAATCTTTTTTTACTTAAAGAAAAAAAACTCTAAATTTTTCTTATTTATTGAATTTTTCTTCTACTTTATCCCAATTAATTACCTCGAAAAATGCGGTAACATAGTCGGGTCTTCTGTTTTGGTAATTCAGATAATATGCGTGTTCCCAAACATCAAGTCCCAAAAGCGGAATTCCTTGGCAATCTGCAACCGGCATCAAAGGATTATCTTGATTTGGGGAAGAACAAACAGCTACGGAACCATCTCCTTTTTTGCACAACCAAGCCCATCCTGAACCGAATCTCGTTTTTGCTGCTTCTGAAAAATCATTTTTGAATTTCTCGAAACCGCCATAATTTTCGATAGCTGTTTTTACATTTCCTATCGGTTCTTTGCTTCCACCCGGAGTTAATATTTCCCAGAAAAGGGAATGGTTATAATGTCCTCCTCCGTTGTTTCTCACTACAGGTTTATCTGTTCCTGTTTTGCAGATTTCTTCGATGGTTTTTCCCTCCAAATCTGTTCCTGCAATTGCTTTGTTCAGGTTATCAATATATGCTTGATGGTGTTTTGTATGATGTATTTCCATCGTTTTTGCATCTATTGTTGGTTCTAATGCGTCGTAAGCATAACCTAATTTTGGTAATTCGAATGCCATAATTTTTTTGATTTAAATGTTATGATTCAAATTTACTTATTATCTGTAGCAATTCCATAAAAGAATCATCTTTTTAATAAATCTTTAACATTGTTATTTTAAATTTACTCCGAAACATCACAGATAAACAGACTTTACAATTTCAATCCCAATTGATGCGTTTGTTTATTTTTACATACACCTTATCAAGGTATTTAGCTTAAACCATCTATATATTAAAGTTGTCTTGAACCTATCTTTAAATCTTAAAAGGATAAAAAGACTTTTCTGTCATCCTAAAATAATTGGGTCTTATCAGGATACAAAACTCTTATTTAGAAACAATTTAAATTAAAAGAGCTTGACGAATATCATAATTTTTAAGTAAATTTGAGCCGGTTTATGCCTAAATTTGCACTGAAGATGGACATCCTGTATTTAATGATTCTTTGCAGCGTTTCGCTGGCTGTAGTTTTTTTAATCATTTTTATAGTGAATGCAAAAAGAGGACAGTTTGAGGATGACGAATCTCCTGCAGTAAGAATACTTCTTGATTCCGAAATCATCGACGAAGAATCGAAACCAGAAGAAAATTTAAATAAAAATATAGAAGAAAAAAGTGATTAATTAATATGGAAACACAAAAGTTTAGTTATGACAACAGCATTGTGCGTGCGTTTCTTTATGCAACAGTAGTTTTTGGACTTGTTGGTTTTTTATTGGGACTTACAGCAGCTCTTATGCTTTTCTATCCGGAACTTCCCGAATTTTTCTTCGGAACAGATGATGCAACAATAAAGAGTTTACAAAGCGGTAATCTGCAAGGATTAATCGGTACTCAAGGTGCATTCGGTTTCGGGAGAATCAGGATGCTTCACACCAGTGCAGTGATTTTTGCATTTGTATGTAACGGTTTCTTTGCAGGAGCTTATTACTCTATACAGCGATTGCTAAAAACCAGAATGTGGAGCGATACGCTTTCTTGGATTCATTTTTGGGGATGGCAATTAATGATTGTTGCTGTGGTTATTACTTTTTTAATGGGAATCAATACTTCCAAAGAATACGCAGAACACGAATGGCCAATCGATATTTTAATCACTGTAATCTGGGTTATTTTCGGTCTTAATATGTTCGGAACGATTGCTAAGAGAAGAGTTCGGCATCTGTATGTTGCGATTTGGTTCTATCTGGGAACTTGGGTTGCAATTGCAATGTTGCATATTTTCAATAACTTGGAAGTTCCTTTGTCTTTCACGGGCTGGAAATCTTATTCCGCTTATGCAGGAGTAAAAGATGCTTTGGTACAATGGTGGTACGGTCACAATGCTGTTGCATTTGTACTGACGACTCCTGTTTTGGGATTGATGTATTACTTCTTGCCAAAAGCTGCAGACAGACCTGTTTTCTCATATAAACTCTCTATTATACATTTCTGGTCATTAATATTCGTATATATTTGGGCAGGACCACACCATTTGCAATACACTGCAATTCCAGCGTGGGCACAAGCTTTGGGAACTGGTTTCTCTATTATGCTGATTGCCCCATCTTGGGGAGGAATGCTGAACGGACTTCTTACTTTAAGAGGAGCTTGGGATAAAGTAAGGGAAAATCCTGTACTTAAATTCTTTGTGGTTGCAATTACCTGTTATGGTATGGCAACTTTCGAGGGACCGCTTCTCGCTACAAAAACACTTAACAAAGTGGGACACTTTACCGATTGGGTAATTGGACACGTTCATCTCGGAGCATTGGGTTGGAACGGATTTATGACATTCGGTATGATTTATTATCTATTGCCGATTCTGTGGAGAACTAAATTGTGGTCTGTAAAATTAGCAAACTGGCATTTCTGGTTGGGAACATTAGGAATTATTTTCTATGCTGTTCCTTTATATATTGCCGGATTTACACAGGGATTAATGTGGAAACAATTTAATCCGGACGGAACCTTGGTTTATAAAAACTGGTTGGATACCGTAACTGCAATTATCCCATATTACCAAATGAGATTTGTTGGCGGATTGCTCTATATTTCGGGGGCTATACTGATGTGTGTGAATGTTATTGCAACCGTAAGAAGTGGTTCTTTCCAAAAAAATGTACCTGCAGAAGCTCCTGCTTTGGCAAATGTTACAAAAAAAAGAAAAGGAGGAGAAGGATTCCACCTTTGGTTGGAAAGAACACCGGTATTATTAACTATACTATCATTTGTTGCAGTA
>CAYSQR010000019.1:0-10739 GCA_964433195.1 uncultured Kaistella sp.
AGTTCACCGGAAGGAAACCGGGATTCGGTTGCGGAACACGTTTTGGGAATGCTTTTGATTTTAATGAACCGTTTATTTATCGCATCAAACGAAGTGAAAAACGGAATCTGGAAACGCGAAGAAAACAGAGGCGACGAACTTCTCGGGAAAACTTTCGGAATCATCGGTTACGGAAATATGGGAAAAGCGGTTGCAAAACGACTTTCAGGATTTGGAGTGAAAGTGATTTTTTATGATATTCTTCCCAATCTTTCAGACGAATTCGCAACGCAGGTTTCTTTGGAAGAATTGCAGGAAAAAAGCGATATTCTCAGTCTGCACATTCCGATAACGCCTAAAACTTTTCATTTAATAGATGAAACTTTCATTGCTAAAATGAAAAAGAATTTCTATTTCATCAACACAGCAAGAGGAAAAAACGTGAAAACTAAAGATTTGGTTGAAGCCATAAAATCAGGAAAAATAAAAGCCGCTGCTCTCGACGTTTTGGAATATGAGAAATCCTCGTTTGAACATATACATACTTCGGCTTCGCTCAGTATGACAGAAAATCAGGATTTACAATTTCTTTTAAATTCCGAGAAAACAATCGTAACACCGCATATTGCAGGTTGGACAATCCAAAGCAAAGAAAAACTGGCACAAGTGATTGTGGATAAAATCCTTTGTTTGTTTTAAACCTTCAAGGATTTGAAATCCTTGAAGGTTTGTTAACTTTTAACTTACATTAAAAACGGCTGTAATTAATCGTTTAATTTTAATAATTCAAATATTATAAAAATCAGCTGTTTAATCATCAAAGAATTTTTCAATTTCTCACAATAATTACCGTTATGTTTTTCTTTTTATATTTGTTTCGTTATAAATAATAAAAGGAGTAAAACAGAAGTTCCTTATGATAAAAAAAATATTTGAAGGATTTTTGGTTTTTTTGGCAGTTATCATTGCCCTTATTTATGCTTTCGGATATGATTATCTTTTCTCGGGAATCCGCGAAACATATTTGCGGGGAGAAACAGGAGCAACCATTGATGACGGCAGATATTTTCCTTCTCATCCTATTGTAAAAGGAATTTCCAGACCGTGGGAAAAAGATTCCCTGTACAATAAAAAAAACTTACCGAAAACTTTATCCGAAGAACTAAGAAAATCCAATACCATTTCTTTTCTGGTCATTAAAAACGGGAAATTACTGCACGAAGAATATTGGGACGGTTATAACCAAAACTCCAAAACCAATTCTTTTTCAATGGCAAAAACCGTAAACGTAATGCTTCTCGGAAAAGCAATTGAGGAGGGAAAAATAAAAGGTTTGAACCAAAAATATTCGGATTTTTATAAGAATTATGCAAATGTAGAATTCGGGAAATATCTTACCATCGAAGATTTGGCGACTATGGAAGCCGGACTGGATTGGAAAGAAGACAACAAAAATCCTTTCCTGCAAAATGCAAAAGCGTATTATGGAAAATCATTGGAAACAGCCGTTCTTCTTTGCGGTTTCAAAAGCAAACCCGGGACAAAATTCGAGTATCAAAGCGGAACTTCGCAGCTTCTCGGTTTTGTCATCAGGAAAGCGATAAATAAAACAATTGCGGATTATGCCGCCGAAAAATTATGGAAACCTCTCGGAATGGAGCAAAACGCAGAATGGACGACAGATGAATTCGGTATGGAAAAAACTTTCTGTTGTATCCATTCCGGTTCCCGCGATTTTGCAAAACTCGGGCAATTGCTTTTGGATAAAGGGAAAAGTGATAGACATCAAATACTGGATTCTGATTTTGTGAAAAAAATGACCACCCCTTCAAAACTTTCAAACGGAGTCTATGGAATGGGACTTTGGATTAATAACGAAGTTCCCCAAAAACATTATTTTTTCTGGGGACTTTACGGGCAATACATTATCGTAATCCCAGAAAAGCAAATCGTTATCGTAAGAACCGGAACCTACAAAGACCAACCGAAAGACAAAAAAGGAAGACCACAGCAAGTTGCATTTCTGGTAGATGAGGTGGTAAAGTATTTTTGAAAATTTTATTTCTATTTATTTGAATAATCTTTTACAGAAAAATATAGATTATTTTTGCCGAATGGATTTAGGATTTTATAGAGATCAGGCATCGCTTAAACAAAAAGAACACCGGAAATTTCTGGAAAGTCTGAAGAAAAAACCACCAAAAGATTTGGACTACACCGTTCAGCAAACTCACGAAGAGGTTTTTGAAAAAATAAATTGTCTGGAATGTGCAAACTGCTGTAAAACAACGGGTCCTCTTTTTACAGAAAAAGACATCGAAAGAATTGCAAAACACCTGAAGATGAAACTTTCGGATTTCGAGGAAAAATTTCTGAGAACAGATGAAGACAATGATAAGGTTCTACAGCATCTCCCTTGTTGGTTTCTGAATAAAGATAATACTTGCTCAATCTATGAAGTACGTCCGAAAGCGTGTAGAGAATTTCCACATACAGATCGAAAAAAAATCTACCAGATAAATCATCTTACCATAAAAAACACTTTGATTTGTCCCGCTGCATTTGAGTTTACAGAACGTCTTCAACACAAATTGGATAAAAAAAATAAAAAGCATTGAACAACCAATGCTTTTTACCCTTTCATTTTACTTTTCTCCCATTTTCCCGGGAACAGGTTTTATGAATAAAAAAGTTCGGAAAATCTCCCGAACTTTTTATTATTTATACCACTCCTTGAGCGAGCATTGCTTCGGCAACTTTTACGAAACCTGCGATGTTTGCACCTTTCACATAGTTTACATAACCATCTTCTTCTTTTCCGTAATCTCTGCACGCTTTGTGAATTCCAATCATAATTTCTTTCAATCTTGCATCAACTTCTTCCGAAGTCCAGTTTAGTCTGATTGAATTTTGCGTCATTTCCAGACCGGAAGTTGCAACTCCTCCTGCATTGGATGCTTTACCAGGAGAGAAAAGAACCTTATTGTCAAGGAAATAATTGATAGCATCTAATGTTGAAGGCATATTTGCAGCTTCTGTTACACAAACAACACCGTTTCCTACTAAGTTTTTAGCATCATTCAAATCCAATTCGTTTTGTGTAGCGGCAGGAATTGCCACATCGCATTTCACTTCCCACGGACGTTTTCCTGCGTGAAATTCTGCAGTCGGATATTTTTTTGCATAATCTTCGGCTCTGTTGTTTCCGGAAGAACGTAATTCTAATAAATAATCTATCTTTTCTCCGGAGATTCCGTCTTTGTCATAGATATAACCATCCGGACCGGAAATTGTAACAACTTTTCCTCCCAGTTCCGTTACTTTTTTTACCACTCCCCACGCAACATTTCCGAAACCTGAAACCGTAACAATTTTTCCGTTAAAATCTTGTCCGATGGTTTTCAGCATTTGTTCGCAGAAATAAGTTACACCGTATCCTGTAGCTTCGGGACGGATTAATGATCCTCCATAAGCTAAGCCTTTTCCGGTAAGAACTCCCGTAAACTCGTTTCTGATTCTTTTGTATTGTCCGAACAAATACCCGATTTCTCTTGCTCCAACTCCGATATCTCCTGCAGGAACATCAGTTTCAGGACCGACGTGTTTGCACAATTCTGTCATAAAAGATTGGCAAAAACGCATTACCTCCATATCGGATTTTCCTTGCGGATCAAAATCCGAACCTCCTTTTCCTCCTCCCATCGGAAGTGTAGTTAAAGAATTTTTAAAAGTTTGCTCGAATGCGAGAAATTTCAGAACAGATAAATTTACCGTCGGATGAAAACGGATTCCTCCTTTGTATGGACCGATTGCAGAATTCATCTGAATTCTGAATCCTCTGTTTACCTGTATTTCTCCTTTATCATCTACCCACGGAACTCGGAAGATGATTGTTCTTTCCGGTTCTGCCATTCTCTCCAGTAGTTTCATTCCGGTGTACTCTTTCCTTGTTGCTATAAAAGGAATTACGGTAACGGCAACTTCTTTTACTGCCTGAAGAAATTCGGGTTCATTTGGGTTTTTAGCTTCAATTTTAGCTATAAATTCCTGGATCTTTTGATCTACATTATAGTGTTCCATAAACGATGATTATTATTATCAACAAATTTAATTTTTTTTTCAAAACTTGCAAGAAAAATTTATATATTGATAAAACATTAATAAAATAGAGGTTTATTTTTATTAAATTAATAATTTAAACATTTATGATATTAAAAATTGAATGTTAATGGAGAATTAATAAATTTTTAAAAACACCATAATTCTAAATAACGAGATATTGTCTCCCCGAAAGTGCTTTGATGTACCCCAAAATTTCGAGTTGAAGCAAATCGGGCAGAATTTTGTAGGAAGGAATTTCTAATTTTTCGGAAATCTCGTCCAAAGAAAAGGGTTTTGTTTTATCCAAAGATTTCAAAATATTTTGTTGGTTTTCGGGAAGTGAAATTCTGATTTCCGAACTTGGGAAAAGATTGCCTATTTTTTCTTTATCTTTATGAAAACCAAGCTGTTCTGCCAAAGAAGAAACGGTGGAAATTACCGCTGCTTTGTTTTGAGAAATCAAAAGATTGCAACCTTGGCTGTATTTGTCTGAAATCTTTCCGGGCAACGCATAAACTTCTCTGTTATAATTGTTTGCAAAAGTTGCCGTACTGATGGAACCTCCTCCGAAAGCGGTTTCCACGACAATTGTTGCGGGAGAAAAACCTGCAATAATGCGGTTTCTTTGGATGAAGTTTTCTCTGTCCGGTTTTTGTGAAGAATTAAATTCGGTAAATAAAGTGCCGTTTTCTTCGAGGATTTTTTCCGAGAGTTTTTTGTTTTTGGAGGGATACAGCGTATGAAATCCGTGAGCTAAAACAGCAATGGTGGAAATGTTTTTTTTAAGGGAAACTTCGTGAACTACGGTATCTATACCTAAAGCTAATCCGCTTACGGAAATGATATTTTTGCTTTTCACTTCATCCAGAAAATCCTGAACAAAAGATTTTCCGTAGGAAGTGATGTTTCTGGTTCCGATTATACTTACCGGATTTTGCTCGGAATTATAATTCCCTTTTTGATAAAGAATTGCGGGTGCATCTTCACATTCGTTCAGAAGTTTCGGCAATTCTCCGAGATGACGGAGATTGATTTTAATATTGTTTTTCTCACAAAATTTCAGTTCCTGTTCTGCAAATTTCAAATGTTCTGGATTTCCTATTTCTGCTGAAATTTTTTTGCCGATTCCCGAGATGTTTTTCAGACCGGATTTTGAAAGTTCCCAAACTTCTTTAGCAGAACCTACTTCGCTTACAAGTTTTCGGAAGATGATATCTCCGATGAGCGGACAACGCCGAAGTGCAATAGAGTAAAGGATTTCCTCGGAAAACATAGTGAAATTTTTTCAAATTTATTGAAAATTATCCGTTTTTTCGGATTTCATCCAAGTGTTCCCAAATGTCGTCTTTCTTTTTGTAGGGAAGCTCCAGGAAATCATCGGGATGGGTTTCTCTGTATTCCTGCCAAAGTTTATCGTCTTTTTCGCTATAATAATTTGGAAACTGCCAAATAAATTTTTTCTTTTCCTCGCCGGTTTTCCGGAAAAGAAAAGCCATTAACAATCCGATAACCGCACCGGAAAGGTGAGATTGCCAGGAAATTCTGCTCGGTTCTTCCAAATCGGAAAAGAGTTCTTCGGGAAGCATTCCCCAAATTAAACTCCCATAATAAAGTGCAACCAGCATAGAGATTGTGAGCAATTTCATATTCCACCGGAATACACCGCTGAAAAAAAGAAAAAATGCCAAAACGTAAACAATACCACTTGCTCCGATAATACAAACGTGATTGTAATCTCCCGTGAAAATATCAACCGGCGGAAGTAGCCAAACCAAAAATCCCGTTAAAAGCCATCCTAAGAAAAAGACTTTTTTCGCCACAAACGGATAAAACTGAAAAAGCAGAAACATCAAAACAAAAACAGGAACAGTGTTTCCGAAAATATGCTCCAAACCGCCGTGAAGAAAAGGAGAGAAAACAATTCCTTTCAAACCAGCCGGATTCAGCGGAATTATGGCTCCGTTGCAACCATCGAAAAATCCCAGATTCTGAAAAAGAAAACCAATCCACATTACCGAAATCATAACGGAAGCGTAGAGAAGTGCTTTGTAATTCAGGGCGTTTTTGAACATAAATACCTTTCGGACAAATCCGTTGCCAAATATAATTATTGAGTAAATATGGCTAAATATTTTAATAAAAACTTTAAAATCAAGACAAAAAGTAAGAAATTTTATTTTTAATAAAAAATATGATTGTCCACTTTAAGAGCTAAAAATAATTTTAACGCAAAGTTCGCAGAGATTTTTTCTTAAAAAATATTGCTTTTTCGTTTGTTTTTAAGTTCGCAAAGGCGTTTCACTTAGCAAAGAACGAAAAATTTCACTGTTTTTTAATTAGGTTAATGTACGGATAATCATTAAAAAAATACCACTTTGTAACAAATTGGAAAAAGTTTCAACTTATTTAATTGATATATCAATAATTGATTAATCATTTATATATTTGTAAAAAATTTAAGCAATGGAAAAATTAAATTCGATCATATTTTATAATATCGATAAAGCCATCAGAACCTACAGAAATTACGCTCAACGACAATTGAAAGCCAATGGTTTCAATATCACGATTGATCAATGGTTGATTATCAAAGCAATTCTGGAAAATCCCGGAATTACCCAAAACGAAATCGGAGATCTGGTTTTCAAAGACAATGCTTCTGTTACGAGAATTATTGATTTGATGGTAAAATCGGAATTCATCACAAGAAATATTCATAGTGAAGATCGCAGAAAAACCAATTTGGAAGTGACGGATTCCGGAAAAGAAATCATCAAAAAAGCACAGAAGCTGGTTGAAAAAAACAGAAAAACGGCACTTGAAAACATATCAAAACAAGAGCTGGAAATGATGAACACTGCTTTGCTGAAAATCTCGGAAAATTGTATTAACCTCTAAAAAATAAAAAAATGGTGAGAATATTTTTAACCTTATTTATTTGGTTGCTGAGTTTGTTTATGAATGCTTTTTCGGCTCAAACAATGCAAAATTTTTCATTGTCTGGAAACATCAATTCGGAAAAAAGTAACCTTTTGGAAATCAATTTATTCAATTCCGAAAACCAACTGGTAAAAACGGAAATTGCAGACGAAAACGGGAAATTCAGTTTTAATGATTTGGTTTCAGGAAATTATCATCTGAAAATCAATCAAAAAGGAGCCGAAGTTTATTCCTCTGAAATTTCTGTAAACGAAAATCTTACGCTTCCTTCTATTTCACTCAATGAGAAAACTATTGAAACCGTTACGATTACCAAAACCAAACCTTACATTGAAAGACAGGACGGAAAAATAATCCTGAATGTGGAAAACAGTATTGCAAGTACGGGAAATTCCGCTTTTGAAGTTCTGGAAAAAGCTCCCGGTGTAAATATAGACAGCAATGACAACATCAGTCTTCGCGGAAAAGGAAATCTCCTTGTACAAATCGACGGAAAAAATTCTCCGATGACGGGAAATGATCTCGCCAATTATCTCCGGGGAATTCCGTCATCAAGTATAGAAAAAATCGAATTCATTACAAATCCGTCCTCAAAGTACGATGCAGCAGGAACTTCCATCATTAATATCAAACTGAAAAAAGACCAGAGAAAAGGAACGAACGGAAGTATTTCCACCGCTTTAGGAACCGGAAGATATGTGAAAAACAATAATAATTTCAGCATCAATCACAGAAACAAGAAGGTGAATCTTTTTGCAAATTACAGCTTTGCTTACCGGGAATTTTTCAATCATCTCGTTTTGGACAGAAATTTCTACGAAAACGGAATTTTTGAAAAAGCTTATTTACAGGACAATTTTCTGAAAATGAATTTCCGGAATCACATCGCAAAAATCGGGATGGATTATTATATGAATGACAAAAATATTCTGGGATTTTCCATCGGGTTTATCAGCAACAGGTTTGATCCGAAAGCGGATAATAAATCATTAATTCTGGATTCCGACCGAAACCCTGATTACAGATTCACTACAAAAAGTAATAACAGAGATCACTGGAAAAATAAATCACTCAACCTCAATCATAAATATAAAATCGATTCTTTGGGTTCCGAAATCACAACTGATTTGGATTACATTAATTATTCCAACACCTCTTTGCAGAATTTCGATACCAGAAATTATGATCTTTCGGGGACATTAATTGGAAATCCCAATATTCTGAATGGAAATCTTGACGGAAATCTGAATATTTATTCCCTGAAATCCGACCTTACAAAAGTGTTTAAAAATGACTGGAAATTAGAAAGCGGAATAAAAACAAGTTTTGTAAAAGCCGATAATGATCTCCGCTTTTTCGAGGTAAGTTCCGGGATTCCGCAAACGGATTATTCCAAAACGAACCATTTTATTTATGAAGAAAACATAAATGCGGTTTACGGAAATGTTTCCAAAAAGTGGAAAAAATTCAGCACCACTTTCGGATTGAGAATGGAAAATACTAATGTTACCGGAACACAGATCACAACCAATCAAATCAATAAAAAGAACTACACCCAGCTTTTTCCGAGTGCGGTTTTCTCTTATGACATTAATGAAAATAATAATGTTGAATTCAATTTCAGCCGGAGAATTACACGACCAAGCTACAGACAGCTGAATCCTTTCAAATTCTATCTGGATCCTACAACTTATTCGGCAGGAAATCCGGATCTTAATCCGCAAACTACGATGAATTATGAATTTACTTACAGCTTCGGGAATAAATATTTTGCGACTTTAAGTTACAGCAAAACCTCTGATAACATCACGGAAGTGATAAAACCGGTTGTTGAAAACGGAGAAAACATCACTGTTCAAACCAATGATAATCTGAATTCTGCATCTTATTTCGGTTTGTATCTTATTGTTCCCGTAAAAGTTACGAAATGGTGGGAAATGAACAATAATGTCAATTTTTATTACGGTTCATACACCGGAAATGTTTCGGAAACCAAGATTAATAACAAAGGAAATTTCACTTTTAATATAAACAGCATCAATTCCTTCAAGCTCGGAAACGGCTATTCCGCAGAAATTACCGGAAATTACAGAGCAAGAGAAATTTATGCCTATATGGATGTGGAACCAAACTGGTCACTGAACATCGGTGCTCAGAAAAAATTCAAAAACAACAGCACTTTGAAGTTTTCCTTCAATGATGTTTTCTTCACAAGCAATCCGAAAGCACAAACGGTTTTCAATAATTATATCGAAAACTTCGTAGTAGAAAGAGACAGTCGTGTTGTCACGCTTTCTTACACTTATAATTTCGGTTCAGGAAAAACAGTACCGCTGAGAAAAACAGGCGGTGCAGAAGACCTGAAACAAAGAGCAGGAAACGGATAATTCTAAAGAAATAATTGCTAAACCTTATAGGTTTCCAAAACCTATAAGGTTTGACAATACAAAAATCACTGTCAAACCAAAAAAATTAACATTATGAAAAAAATTAAAATCAGCTTAATTGCAATTGCGGTATTATTCGCTTTTGAATCGGTAAAAGCTCAGAAATCCGGACCGAATGCAACTTCGGTTACCACTCCCGCAAAAGATCTTTCGGAAAAAGGACTTGATCTGAATTCAATGGACAAATCTGTTCGTCCGCAAGATGATTTCTACAATTTCGTGAACGGAACCTGGATGAAAACTGCAAAAATTCCTTCCGACCGTTCCAGGTGGGGAAGCTTTGACCAGCTTCGTGAAACGACCGACAACAATTCAATGAAAATTCTTAATACTCTTCTGAAAGATAAATTTGCCGAAGAAAGCGAAGGTAGAAAAATCCAGAATCTGTATATGACTTATATGGATATGAACAAAAGAAATGCAGATGGAATCAATCCGATAAAAAATGACCTTGCAAAGATTGATGCCATAAAAACACTTGCGGATTTGCAAAAATATCTGATTGGCTCTACAAAAGAAGGCGGCAATCCGTTTTATGATTGGGGTGTCTTTTCTGATTTGAAAAATTCTAATATGAATGCGGTTTATCTGGGAGATGCAAATCTGGGGATGGGAAGAGAATATTACCAAAAAGAGAATGAGAAAAATAAAGAAGCTCTTGCTGAATATCAGAAATATATCGCTTCAATGCTGGATGTTCTCGGATATAAAAACTCTGCGGAAACTGCCGGGAAAATTCTGGAATTTGAAAAGTCTATGGCAAAAACACTGCTTACCAATGAACAAATCCGCGATGCTACTCTACAATATAATCCGCAGACAAATGCTCAACTTTTGGCTTTGGTAAAAAATGTGAATCTTCCTGATTTTCTCATAAAAGCAGGAGTAAATACCGATAAAGCAATTATCAGCGAACTGAATTATTACAAAAATCTGGATAAGTTTATTAATCAGCAGAATATTCTGGTCATCAAAGATTATATGAAATTCCATTTATTGTCGGATAATGCAGCTTATCTTACCAAAAAGCTCGATGAGATGAAATTCGATTTTTACGGAAAATATCTTCGCGGACAAAAAGAACAAAGAGCAAGAGAAAAACGCGGATACGAATTGATAAACAACAGTTTGGGAGAAGCTTTCGGGAAACTGTATGTAGAAAAATATTTTCCGGCGGAAGCAAAAAATCAAATGTTGGAGCTCATTGGTTATCTCAAAAAGAGTTTTGCAAAACACATTCAGGAATTAGATTGGATGTCACCAACAACTAAA
>CAYSQR010000019.1:10749-14169 GCA_964433195.1 uncultured Kaistella sp.
AAAAGGCACTTGAAAAGCTAAACAAATTTAAAGTAAAAGTAGCTTATCCCGACAAATGGAAAGATTATTCCAAATTGAATATTATTTCCGAATCCGAAGGCGGCTCGTTTTACAAAAACCTGCAAAACATCAAAGAGTGGCAATACCGGGAAAGCCTTGAAAAAGTAGGGAAACCGGTTGATAGAACTAAATGGACGATGTCTCCGCAAACCGTGAATGCTTATTACAGTCCTTTAAATAATGAAATTGTTTTTCCGGCGGCGATTTTGCAGCCACCGTTTTTCAATCCGGAAGCGGATGCAGCGATTAATTTTGGTGGAATCGGCGGTGTTATCGGTCACGAAATGATACACGGATTTGATGATTCGGGAGCACAGTTTGATGCAGACGGAAATCTTGTCGATTGGTGGACTGCAGAAGATAAAGCAAACTTTGAAAAAGCAACTAAAGCATTGGCTTCACAATATGATAAATATGAACCCGTGAAGGGAACTTTCGTCAACGGAACTTTCACGAATGGTGAAAATATTGCAGATTTAGGTGGCGTCAATATCGCTTATGATGCTTTGCAAATGTATTTGAAAGACAAAGGACAAATTGGAAAAATAAGCGGTTTCACGCAAAATCAAAGATTCTTTCTGAGTTGGGCAACTGTCTGGAGAACAATTTATACGGAAGCGGCTCTCATCAATCAAATCAAAACCGATGAACATACACCGGGAATGTACAGAGCTTTCGGACCTTTGGTAAACACTGAAGCATTCTACAAAGCATTTGATTTGAAATCCGGAGATAAGCTGTATAAAAATCCGGAGGAAAGAATTAAAATCTGGTAAAAATTTCCTCAAAAAAAGCTGTCCTCAAAAGACAGCTTTTTATCACGTGATATAATAAAAAAAAAGCATTATATAAAAATGAAAAAGATTTTAAAAACTTCTCTTTTGTTTTCTCTCTGCTTTTGCATTGCAGGATACATCAATGCACAATCTCTTCAGAGAGTTGAGCAAGTTGCAGTTCAGTTGATTAACGGTTTACCATATATTCAGGTAAAAATTAATGGAAATGGTCCGTATCTTTTCGGTTTTGACAGCGGAATGGGAACCGATTTAGAAATTGACTCGTCATTGGCAGCAGAACTTAATCTTCAAATTAGCGGACAAACACAAATGGGAGATCCTTCGGGTAAAAATCCGGTTACATTAAATACTTCTGTTGTTAAGAATGTTTCTATCGGAAAAATACATTTTACAAATGTCAATACGATTTTGCGTAACCGACGTACTATGCAGGGAATGGAAAATGTATCGGGTATTATTGGAATGGCTTTGTTTAAAGACTTTATTTTCACAGTAGATTATCCTGCATTGATGTGTTACATTGAAAAAGGAAATCTAATCGTAAACGATAAAGATGTATTGGCTTACAAACCTTTTGGAGGTGGAGTTCCCACCATAAATATTAAAGTAGGTAATTTTCCATTAACAGCGTTGGTGGATACAAGAAACGGCTCAAGTGAATTTAAGATTCCGGAATCATTGATTGATAAACTGCATTTTGCATCAGAACCCAAAATCATCGGACAGGGAAGAACCATCAGTAATGTCATTACTATTAATGAAGTCAAACTTCAGGATACTATTGAAATTGGAAAACACAAAATTTCAGAACCGGTGATAACATACCCGTCTTTTAGTGAAGAAGCGATAATCGGTGCAAAGTTTCTCAAAAATTTTATCATAAGCATTGATGCAAAAAACAAAGCAATCAGATTTGTCAAAGGTGCAACTAAAACTGAAACAGCTGCTGTATCAACAGCAGATTTAAAACAATATACAGGAAAATATGGAGAAAGAACCGTTAGTTATGACAATGACAACTTATATATTCAAAGAGGCAACTCAATAAAAATAAAAATGGTTTTTGCAAGCAAAGACCATTTTGGACTTGAAGGTTTCTCACAAGCTAAAATAGAATTTACCAGAAACGAAGACGGGAAAATCACATCTTTAAAATCATTGCAACCCGATGGAGAATGGCAGATTTCACAGAGGGAATAAGGTATAATAAAAACAGATGATGAAAAACATTATAGCAATTTGACAATATAATCCTTAAATCATACTTCACGTTAATAAGAATTTTTTCAGCCAAAATTCATATTTTTGCACCTTCAAAAAATGAGTTATGAAGAGATTACTTTTATTGGGAATTTTAATTTCCGGATTTTGTTTTGCACAGGAAGACAGCGTAACCGTGAAACAAGACACCGTAAAACATTGGTCTGTTTTGGGTAAGAACAGTTTGGTAATCAACCAAGCCGCATACTCCAATTGGATCGGAGGAGGAGCAAATAATATCGGCTGGATTGCAGGGGTAAACTACAATATTACTTACGAAAAAGACAAAGACCTTTTGGAAAATATCATCATTCTCGGTTTCGGGCAAAATGACACGAAAGGAACAGGAAACAGGAAAACTCAGGATGTCATCAATATTTCCACCAACTACGGAAGGAAAATTTATAACAGCTGGTTTGTTTCTGTGGGAACAAGTTTGCTTACGCAATTTGCTTCCGGTTACGAAGACGGAAATAATCCGTCTGCACCGAAAATTTCAAATTTTATGGCTCCCGGTTAAGTAAATTTAGGAGCCGGTTTTACTTACAGACCAAATGATAATTTTACGATGACTCTTCGTCCTGCGAATGCGAAATGGACTTTTGTTCTGGATAAAACTTTGCAGTATGCAGGAAATTACGGCTTGAAAAATAACGGAGAGTCTTCTGTTTTCCAGTTTGGTTTTTTGGGATCAGCAATTTATAAAATAAAGATTATGGAAAACATTTCTTTAACCAATACTGCTTTCGTATTCTCAAATTATCTTGATCATCCAGAAAGACTGGTCCTTTCTTACGGAGCAGTTTTAAATATGAAAATCAATAAATACATATCTTCAGTAATTACTTTAGATTTGCTTTACGACCACAACCAGATTTGGAAAACACAGCTGAAGCAGACTTTGGGAGTTGGTTTTGCCTACACTCTTAATAATGGTGTGAAACGTTCTGAAAATAAATACAATCACCACTGGAAATAGTTTTTTTCCAAATATAAAAACATCCTTTCAATTTTTTGAAAGGATGTTTTTTGTTTCATATAATTTGAAAGGTTTATTTATTGAAATCTATATCTTCCCCTTTGTTAATATTTTCGTTTACGTTCTCTTCTTTTTTCGGGGTGATTTTTGGAGTATTAATCGGTGCAGGTTCCGGATTTCGGATTTCATCAATCGTCTGCAATCCGCCATCATCTCCATAACCGCCGATTCCCTGTAAATCCGAGCAGTTTCCTGTCCAGTTCGATGGTTTTACAAATTTGTCTTCCGGTAAAATATTGAGTTCTTTATCTGCCCAGACTTTTT
>CAYSQR010000019.1:14179-16928 GCA_964433195.1 uncultured Kaistella sp.
AAAATTGCCCAAATCGGAAGTGCCATTTTCGCACCTTGTCCTTCTCCTGTTCCCCAGAAATGGGTGGCTCTGTCTTCCCAACCTACCCAAACTCCTGTTGCGAGATTCGGGGTAATTCCTATAAACCAACCGTCTGAATTATTTTGGGTAGTTCCTGTTTTACCGGCGATTTCTATACTTTTCGGGACTCCTTTTCTTCCCAATTCTCCGGATGCGGTTCCGTACGCTGCAACACCTTTCATCAAATCAATCATTGTATAAGCATACAATTCGTTCATTACTTCTTTGGTAACGGGTTTTACTTCTTTGATGACTCTTCCGTTTGCATCTTCAACACGCCAAATCATTTCCGGTTTTATGTAGTTCCCGTAATTTGCAAAAGTAGAATATGCTCCCAACATTTCATAAATGGTAATATCTCCCGAACCGAGAGCAATGGTATTGTTCCTTTCGATTTTTTCGGTAACGCCCAAATCTCTTGCAGTCTGTATTACGGCATCAACTCCCGTCATTTCTATCAATCGTGCTGCAACGGGATTTTGTGAATGAGCCAAAGCATCTCTCAAAGTCAGCATTCCTCCTCTTCCTCCTCCTACTTTCCATCCTTTATGATTGTACGGAGCATTGGAAACGGTGGAACAAGGAGTCATTCCCAGTTTCATAATTGCGGTTGCATAAACAAACGGTTTGAAGGTGGAACCAACCTGTCTTTTTCCCTGTTTGATGTGATCGTACTGAAAATGCTGCCAATTGATTCCTCCTACCCACGCTTTTATTTCTCCTGTTCCCGGAACCATCGACATTAATCCGGCTTGAGCAATCTGCTTGTGATAACGGATAGAATCCCAAGGAGACATTTCCACTTCCTCTTCTCCATTCCAAGTAAAACGTGAAGTTTTTATCGGTTTTTGGAACTCAAGCATAATTGAATCTTCGGGAATTCCTGCATTTTTCAATTGCTTGTATCTTCCGGTACGTTTCATTGCACTGAACATCACGGAATTGATTTGCTTATCATTAAGATAATAAAAAGGTCTCTGTTTCCTTCCTCTTTGTTCGGCATCGAATCTTTTCTGCAAATCCGTTAAGTGTTCTTTTATGGCTTCTTCCGCATATTTCTGCATTTTGGAATCCAAAGTAACATATATCTTTAGACCGTCTTTGAAAAGATTGAGCGTTTTTCCCGTACTTTTTTCGTAGTCTTTTACATAGCTTTCGATTTCTTTTCTCAGATAAAATTTATAATAAGCGGAGTATCCGTCATCAATGGATTTCACAGGATGATAATCTAATGTTATTGGTGTTTCTACTGCTTTTTGATAAGTTCCTTGGTCGATATATTCGGTTTTCAGCATTTGTTCCAGTACGACATCTCTTCGGCGTTTTGCACGTTCCGGATTTCTCAGGGGATTGTTTGCAACCGGTGCTTCGAGCATTGATACAAAAGTTGCTGCTTCGGGAAGAGTGAGCTGTGATGCTTTTTTATTAAAATAAATTCTTGATGCCATTTCGATTCCGTTTGCATTATTTACAAAATCGAATTTGTTGAAATATAAAGTGATGATTTCTTCTTTGGTATAAAGTTTTTCTAAACTTACTGCAACCACCCATTCTTTAAATTTTTGGAAAGACCGCTCGATTCTGTTTTGAGAAGCGTTTCCTGTAAATAATTGTTTCGCAAGCTGTTGTGTAATGGTGGAACCTCCTCCTCGTTTTCCGCCGAAAGCTACAGCTCTTACTACGGATTGCAAATCTATTCCGGAGTGTTCCCGGAATCTCTCATCTTCTTTTGCCTGAAGTGCATAAATCAGATATGGCGGTAATTCTTTGTAAGTTACGGGCTGTGTTTTTTCTTTTTCAAATTTGCCGACAAGTTTCCCATCGGAAGAATAGATTTCGGAAGCGACATAAATATCGGGATTTTCAAGATCTTTCACATCGGGCATTTCTCCCAAAAATCCCTGTGATATTGCAAAAAATAAAGCTGCGATTCCCAAAACCACCGCAAAGAAACCGAGCCAAATGAATTTTACCCATTTTCTCCAGCCGCGGTTTTTTACTTTTTTAGGAGGAAGCGGAAAAGTTTGTTTGGTTTTGCTTCCTTTGTTTTGTGTGTTTTCCATAAATGATGTTACGGTTTTACCGTTTCTATTTTTACACCAATATCTTCAATTCCTTTCAACGTATCTTTTCTCATTGCCTGAATAATCCCGATGGAATAATCGCCGTTTTCCGGAAATTTATAATTCAGTTTATACTGGAAAAGTATTTCTTTGGTATCACCAAATCCTTTACCAATCCATTCTCCGTTTGGTTTTGCCAGAATATAATTCAAGGTATCGGTGGTTTTCCTTTTTGTGTCTGAAAAATTCACGATAAATCTTATATTGCTGTACGGATAATTACTGTTGTTTCTTACAACAAATATAATATTTTTTGGATTTTGGGCATCGTTTATCTTAAAATCAAATTTCTGTTCTGCATTTTTATTCCAGCTTCCGTTTAGATTTTTCATATATACCTTTTCCGAATCATTATTACATCCGGAAAGCATTAGCAAAACGAAAAAAACACCAAATATCTTATGCATTGTCATCACGTTTTGGCTGAAATTTCTTTTTAAATTTTTTCTGCTGTTGGTTTTTGGGTTTAGCATTTTGCTGATTTTTTTCGTTCTCTGGTATTTGATATCGATAACCTCCATTCTCTGTCGGAACTTTTTTTATTTTTAATTCTTTTAAATCTCTTG
>CAYSQR010000019.1:16938-20941 GCA_964433195.1 uncultured Kaistella sp.
TCCTTATTTTCAGCAGATTTGCTTTCCGGTTTTTGATGAGGATGCGGTTTTTGGTTATTGTTCGGTTTTTTCCTGTTTTGGTTTTTCCCTGAGTTTTTGCTTCTCCGGTCGAAACGGTCAACATTATTTTCCTGAATTAAATCCACGGGTTTTACTGAAAAATCGGGGGTTTTAAGGTCTTCCAAAGGCAAGGTTTTCTCTCCTCTTTTATTTTGGGCAATCAGCTTTTTTACTTCCTGCACTTCCAAATCGTACCAAGCAACGGAACGCTCTACATAAGCAAACCACATTCTTTTTTTGAAAACATCGATTTTAATGCAGAATGCTTTTCCTTTTTCGGTATCCAGTGTTGTAGATGAAGAGGGAAAATCACTCAATGCATCAAGATAACTATCGAGTTCGTAATTCAGACAGCATTTCAGTTTTCCGCATTGTCCTGCTAATTTTTGAGGATTAATGCTTAGTTGCTGATAACGAGCCGCATTCGTATTTACCGAACGAAAATCAGTAAGCCAGGTTGAACAGCACAATTCTCTTCCGCAAGAACCGATTCCGCCGATTTTTGCGGTTTCCTGCCGGAAACCGATTTGCTTCATATCAATCTTTGTGCGGAAAATCGAAGCATATTCTCTGATTAACTGCCTGAAATCCACACGACTATCTGCAGTATAATAAAAGGTAACTTTGGTTCCGTCTCCTTGAAATTCGATATCGGTAATTTTCATTTGAAGATTCAGAGCATACGCAATTTTTCTTGCCTGAATTTTTATAGCTTCTTCTTTGGCTCTTGATTCCTGCCAAACTTCAATATCTTTTTGGTTTGCTAACCTGTAAATTTTTAATGGATTTTCTTCAGAGAAATTTTTCTTTTTCATCTGAATTTTTACCAATTCACCGGTAAGACTTACTACACCTGTATCGTGACCCGGACTGGATTCTACTGTGACGATGCTCCCGATATGGAGCGGTAAATTGTTTACGTTTTTATAAAAAAATTTGCGATCGTTCTTGAATCTTACTTCCACAAAATCGGTTTGCGAGTTTGCAGGACTATTAATATTCGAGAGCCAATCGAAAACGCTTAATTTATAGCTATTTCCGCAGGTATCTACATTTTCACAGCCATTCGCGGATTTTGTTCCGCAGGAATGGGAAGAATCGCCGGATGTTTTGCATCCACAACTCATATTTATATTAATTTTAAAATTAAACTAACCTTGCAAATTTAGTATAAATTTATTTTGTGTAAACCAATGTCGAGATAAATTGCAAAATTGATTTCTATTTTCAACTTGAATATTTATCTTCTTACATAATCTTTATTTTTTTTGCCGATATTATGCTAATCATACAATTTAATTTTCCTCATCTTTTGGCTTTTACTTAATATTTTCAATTCTGATAAAACGATTTATTCCGAAACAATCATTTAAACAATCGCTATTAATAAAGGAAAAATAGAATGTTTTCAACAAGAGCTTTTCTAAATAAAAAAATGAAAATGAAATTTGTTTAAAAAACTTTATGATTTATTAACATTTGTTTAAAAAATAATTTTATATTTGACACATTAATAATATGATTTTTATGAAAAAAATAGTTGTATCAACAGCACTATTGGTGGGCTTTCTTTCATACGCAGGAGGTTTCAGGGTTTCCTTGCAGGGAGTAAAGCAATTGGCAATGGCTCATACAAGTGCTCACGCAGAAGATGCGAGTGTTGCGTTCTTCAATCCGGCAGGAATGTCCTTTATTCCTAATAAACTGAGTGTTGCTGCAGGAGGATTTGGAATCAAATCAGAAGTTACTTACCAAAATCCGCAAACCTTGGAATCCTACAGTACCGAAAATCCTTTGGGAACCCCTATTTATGCTGCAATTGCCTATAAAGTTATAGATAATATTTCGGTAGGTTTTAGTTTTTCTACTCCTTACGGAAGTACAATTGAGTGGCCTACAGATTGGGCAGGAAAAGAAATCGTACAAAAAATAGAATTGAAAGCTTTCTATTTCCAGCCGATGGTTTCTTTCAAACTTGCTCCTTGGGTTTCATTGGGAGGAAGTTTTATTTATGCGAAAGGAACAGTGGATTGGACAAAAGCAGTTACCCAGTTTGGAGGAACACTGAATATTAAAGACGATAAAGCAAGCGGAACAGGTTTTGGTCTTGGTTTTTATTTCAAACCGGACGAGAAATGGGATGTAAGCATCGCTTACCGATCTCCTGTTGATATGAAAGCGGATAATGGTATTGCTAAATTTAATGTTTCATCCAGCTTATATCCATTGATTGGTTTGGATGCAAACGGAGAAGATAAATTCAAAGCAGTTCTTCCTTTGGTAGATGAATGGACGATTGGGGTAACTTATAAGGTAACTCCGAAATGGCAGGTTTCGGGAGACTTCAATTACAGCGGATGGGATCAGTACAACCAGCTGACTTTGGATTTTGAGAATGCACCTGTAGGAAATCAACCGAATGATAATACAATCTTGACTACTCCTAAAAACTGGAAAAGTACACAAACCTGGAGAGTCGGGACACAGTATATGGTAACGGATAATTTTGCTGCAAGATTAGGTTACTATCACGATGAAACTCCTTATACTGATGAAAATTTCAGTGCAGAAAGTCCTTCTTTTGAAGCAAATGTAATTACCGGAGGTATCGGGTACAAATGGAAAGGATTGGGAATTGATTTTTCCGGAGCATACAATTTCCAGACACCAAGAGAAGTGAAAAACAGTTATTATAATTTCAACGGACAAGCTAAAGCTAAAGCATTCTACTTTGGTTTAGGATTGTCGTATAACGCATTCTAAGATTTAATTTAATTATGAAAAAGATATTAATTTCAACAATAGCTGTTTCAGCTTTATTATTTACAGTAAGTTGTAAAACAGATTTTGATACCGATGTAAATAGTATCGCAGTAACAAAAGGTAATGCGGATTTTACAAGATATGTAGCTCTCGGAAATTCGCTTACAGCAGGATATAGAGATAATACGCTATATATTGACGGACAAAACGAATCTTACCCTTCGATGATTGCAAAACAAATGCAGCTTGCAGGAGGAGGAGCTTTCAAACAACCAATGATGCCGAATAATATCGGTGGATTTGCGAACCTGGCTGGTTTTCCCGGAAAACTTACACTACAGGTTGTAAACGGTAGTTTATCGCCGGTTTCGAGTGCAGCAGCAGCGGATTTAGACAATATTACTGCAGGTGGTCCTTATCAGAATTTAGGAGTTCCGGGAGCAAAATCTTTCCATTTGGGGATTAATGGATACGGTTCACTAAACCCATATTATTCAAGATTTGCAACGGGTGCAACTTCTTCACCTTTAGTAGATGCTCTTGCACAATCACCTACATTTTTCTCTCTTTGGATAGGAAATAACGATGTTCTTTCCTATGCAACAAGCGGAGGAATGGGAGTTGATCAAACAGGAAATATGAATCCTGCAACTTATAGTTCAAATGATATTACAGATCCTACGGTTTATGCTTCGGTAATTAATAATTATGTAACGGCATTAACTTCGGGAGGGGCAAAAGGAGTTATCGCAAATATTCCGAATGTTACTTCTATTCCGTTTTTTACGAGAGTGCCATATAATCCTCTGACTCCGGAATTATTGGGATCAAACATTACTTCTCTTAATACGTTGTACGGAACATTGAAGCAGGTACTTACTGCATTTGGAGCAGGGGATAGAATTAATCTGCTTTCCGATACCTCACCAAATCCGGTTCTTATCAAAGATGTTGCATTAACAAATCTTTCTGCTCAGATTACAGTGGCTTTAACGCCTTCTATGGGAGTGCCTACAGCTACTGCATTTGGTCAGATATTTGGTCAGGCAAGACAAGCAACAAGCGAAGATTATATTTTGCTGACGACAAGTTCCGTAATTGGTTCTACCAATGCAAGTGCACCAAGTCCTGTGAATATCTATGGTATCTCTTATCCTTTGGAAAATCAGCACGTTCTTAC
>CAYSQR010000020.1:0-2300 GCA_964433195.1 uncultured Kaistella sp.
TGAAAGACTTAGGTTATTCAAATGCGTTCAAAGGAGGACTCTCATTTAGTTTAGGAGATATCGTAATTCCTGAAGAAAAGAAAACGATGATTACCACTGCTGTTGAAAACGTAGATGAAATTAAGGCAAATTATAATATGGGTCTTATTACCGATACGGAAAGATATAACCAGGTAATTGACGTTTGGACAAATACCAATGCAGGATTAACCGAAATGATTATGAGCAGAATGAAAACCGATCAAGGTGGATTCAATTCAGTTTATATGATGCTCGATTCCGGAGCGAGAGGTTCTAAGGAACAGATTCGTCAGCTTTCCGGAATGAGAGGTTTGATGGCAAAACCGCAAAAAGCAGGTTCTACCGGTGCAGAAATTATCGAAAATCCGATTGTAGCAAACTTTAAAGAAGGTCTTTCTATTTTGGAATACTTTATTTCTACTCACGGAGCTCGTAAAGGTCTTGCTGATACCGCTCTTAAAACTGCCGATGCAGGTTATCTGACAAGAAGATTGGTAGATGTTGCACAAGATGTTATCATTACCGAAGACGATTGCGGAACATTGAGAGGAACTGAGATTGCACCATTAAAGAAAAATGACGAAATTGTAGAAAAACTTTCCGAAAGAATTTTGGGTAGAGTTTCCCTTCACAATATTTATGATCCTGAAACAGACGAGATTATTGCAAATGCAGATGAATTACTTAATGAAGCATTGGCTAAAAAAATCGAGGAAGCAGGAATAGAAACCGTAGAAGTTCGTTCACCATTAACTTGTGAAACGAAAAAAGGAATCTGTGCAAAATGTTACGGTAGAAACTTGGCAACAGGTAAACCGATTCATATGGGAGAAGCAGTAGGAGTTATTGCCGCACAATCCATTGGTGAACCGGGAACTCAGCTTACGTTGAGAACTTTCCACCAAGGAGGTACTGCAGGAAATATTTCGGAAAATCCTTCCATCGTTGCCAGAAGAGATGGTATCGTAGAAATGGATGAGGTAAGAACAATTACTTCCGAGAACGAAGAAGGTAAGAAAGCAGAAATCGTGGTTTCCCGTTCTACGGAATTCCGTTTGGTTGCAGACAATGCAGTGAAAACTCCATTGATGGTTGCAAACATTCCTTATGGTGCGGAATTGGCAGTGAAACCGGGAGATAAAGTGAAGAAAGGAGATTTAATCTGTAAATGGGATCCTTACAACGCCGTTATCATTGCAGAAACTGCCGGTAAAGTAGAATACGAAGATATTATTCAAGGTATTTCTTTCCAACTGGAAATCGATGAACAGACAGGTTTTGAAGAGAAAGTAATCTCTGAATCCAGAAATAAAAAAGCGGTTCCTACCTTGAAAGTAGTAGATTCCAAAGGAGTTGAGCAAAAAGCATACAACCTTCCTGTAGGAGCTCACTTGATGGTAAATGACGGTGAAAAAATCAAAGCTGGAAAAGTATTGATTAAAATCCCGAGAAAATCTGCAAAATCAGGAGATATTACCGGTGGTTTACCAAGAGTTACCGAATTGTTTGAAGCGAGAAACCCTTCAAATCCTGCGGTAGTAACAGAGATCGATGGGGTAGTTTCTTATGGGAAAATCAAGAGAGGTAACCGAGAACTCATCGTGGAAGCTAAAACAGGAGAGATTTCCAAATATCTGGTAAAACTTTCCAACCAGATTCTCGTTCAGGAAAATGACTTTGTGAGAGCAGGATCGCCGCTTTCCGATGGTTCCACCACTCCGGAAGATATTTTGAAAATCAAAGGACCAACTGCAGTTCAGGAATACTTAGTAAATGAAATTCAGGAAGTTTACCGACTTCAAGGGGTAAAAATCGACGACAAACATTTCGAAATCATCGTTCGTCAGATGATGACCAAAGTAGAAATTGTGGATGGAGGAGATACCCAGTTCCTTGAAGGTGCTTTGGAACATAAATTCGATTTCCTTGAAGAAAACAACAGAGTTTTCGGATTGAAAGTCGTAACAGAAGCAGGAGATTCCAAAGAATTCAAACCGGGACAAATGATTACGGCAAGAGAATTGCGGGATGAAAACTCCAAACTGAAACGTGAAGACCAGCAATTGGTAGAAGTTCGTGAAGCACTTCCTGCAACGGCAACTCCGGTATTACAGGGAATTACAAGATCGGCTCTGCAAACCAAATCTTTTATGTCTGCAGCATCTTTCCAGGAAACAACAAAAGTGCTGAACGAAGCAGCAGTTTCCGGAAAAGTAGATTACTTGAGCGGTCTGAAAGAAAACGTAATTGTAGGACACAGAATTCCTGCAGGAACGGGT
>CAYSQR010000020.1:2310-20306 GCA_964433195.1 uncultured Kaistella sp.
GGTCTGAAAGATTATCAAAGCGTAATCGTAGGTTCTAAAAAAGAATTTGAAGACCTTAATTAAAAACTTTTAGTTTCGGGTTTCAAGTTTCAGGTTCAGACTGTATAACTTGAAACTTGGAACTTGAAACATTATCAATTTAACTTTAAACAAAAAAAATATTATGGACAACAATCAAAACCAAGATCCAAACAACATCAACATCAACCTAAACGAAATGATCGCAGCAGGAGTTTACTGTAACCTTGCTTTGGTAAACCATTCTCCATCAGAATTTGTATTGGATTTTATCCAGTTGATGCCGGGAGTTCAACAAGCTAATGTACGTTCAAGAGTAATCTTGGCTCCGCTTCACGCAAAAAGAGTTCTTGCTGCATTGCAACAAAACATTGCAAATTACGAGCAGCAATTCGGAGAAATAAAAGAAGTGGAACCGTTTATGGTTGGACAAAACAATGTACAAGCTTAATCTTAGATTAAATTAAATATAAATCCCGATTCATCAACTGGATCGGGATTTTCTTTTTCTAAAAGCTAACATATTTTTTTAGCACAAAGAAATTATTGTTGATAATAATGTTTAAAATATAACAACTAAAAAAAATATATTAGAGTTGAATAATTTAATTAACTTTGAAAACCTATTAAAAGATACAACAAAATGAAACAACTTTATTTTCTATTAATTTTTTTGTTTTCTAACGCAATGTTTAGCCAAACGCAATTTCTTGACTCATCCTTTGGAAATAATGGACTCATTAAAATGGATGGCGGTTATAATATGGAAGATCGAGCAAGAGCTGTTGCGGTTACTGCTGACGGTAAAATCTTAGTTGGTGGACACGGGATGTATTCCACAGGTATTCGTTTTTCACTCATTGTTAGATATAATTCTGATGGCACGCTAGATACAAGTTTTGCTGAAAATGGTAAATTCATCATTAATAATATTTCTATGCAGAGTTCAATTGTAGATTTGAAAGTTTTAGAAAATGGGAAAATCCAGATTTTAGGAGAAGGATTTTATAATGATCTTAATAATACTGCAACTTTTGTGGGAAGATTAAACCAAGATGGCAGTATTGATACAACTTTTGCCACGAATGGATTTAATTTAGGTTTGATCAATCCTTACGGTAATAACAAACCAAGTCATCTACTGCTTGATAATTCTGGAAAAATACTTGTATTTAATGACACTTATGTTAATTCCGGAGGGAATAATAATTTTTTTTGTGTAAATAGATTAAACTCAAATGGTACAAAGGACATTTCATTCGGAAATAACGGAATTTCAAATTTGTTTCTTGGCGGTAATCTGAAATCCTTTTTATGTTCAGATGGTAGTGTAATTGTTGCTGCTATAGATACTCTACCATTTAAAATGAAAGTGTACAAACTAAGCCCTGTCGGAAATCTTGACAGCAGTTTCAATAATACAGGTAGTCAAGAAATTCTTTTCAGCGGAAAACTTGTAAGTATCTCAAGTGGAATTTTCGTAACATCGGACCAAAAAATCATTGTTCTTGGTAATGATCCGTTTTCGTTTGGACCAAGCTATGTTATTGCGAAATTGCTCCCAGATGGCAGCTTTGATCATTCATTTGGAACAGGAGGTAAGAAAGTCTTTATTTGTCCTAATAATGGAGGTAATGTAAATAATTTTGATATTATGGATACTTTTCTTACTGCAGATAATAAAATAGTTTTTGCAGGTTATAGAGCTGAGGACTTTTCTGACAGTGATTTTGTGATTTTCCGTACAGATATTAATGGCGAGTTGGATAATTCCTTTGGTTTGAATGGACAAATAGCAATCAATTTTGACAATAATTCTGACGATGTCATGCTCAAATTTATTTTTCAGAACGATGGAAAAATAGTGAGTGTTGGATTAACTATAAAGACTAATCCTAACGGTTATTACGACTGGGCAATATCTAGAACAAAGTCCTTTAATCTTTCATCCACAGAAACAGATATGAGCGATAAAAAAATAATTGTCAATTCTGTTGTTAAGGATTATCTATATTTCTTCCAGAAATTAAACACAAAATTTCAAATTTTTGATACATCTGGAAGGATGATTTCAATGGGGACCATTAATAACGAAACGAAACTAAATTTGGAAAAGCTCAATGATGGGTATTATTTTATCAGTATTGATGGCAAATACTTTAAATTAAGAAAAGAATAACAAAGCTACCAAACTTTTTTCAAATGCTTATTGTGACTGGGCTTTATCCTAGCTATTGCAACAAAACATCACAAACTACGAGCAGCAATTCGGAGAAATAAAAGAAGTGGAACCTTTTGTTGTAGGACAAAACAACAACATCCAAGCTTAAGATATTCTTCTTAATAGACAAAAAATCCCGATTCAAACTGAACCGGGATTTTTTATTTCAGAGTTTTCAGAACATTACTGATTACTCATTGCTCATTACTTATTGCTCATCATTAAAGCTGTACCATTTCAGAAACTTCCACATCATATCCTGCAACAAGCGGTTTCTGATCTACGTTTTGCGTAATCACACGAAATTTGTTGATGCCAAGATTTTTCAGAATCTGAGTTCCGATTCCATAATCCCGAAAGTTAGAAGCCAAAGTAGGTCGTGCTTCCTGACCTTCCTGAAAATTGAGGAATTGCTGTAATTTTCGCATGGTGTTTTCGGAATTGGAAACATTATTAATGAAGATTAAAACTCCTTTTCCTTCCTCATTAATCATTTTGGTTACCTTTTCCAGAAGCGGTTTTTCTCCCGTAATTAATCTGCTTAATACATCGAAATATGAATTGGAAGATTGCACTCTTACCAAAACTGGGTCATTTTCTGTCCAGCTTCCTTTTGTTAAGGCAAAGTGAATTTGTTCAGTGCTGGTTTCTTTAAAAGCGAAAAAATCAAAATCACCGTAGAAAGTTTTTACTTTTCTTTCTTCTATTCTTTCAATTAAATCCCCTTTTTTCAGCTGATAATGAATAAGATCCTCAATAGAAACTATTTTAAGGTTGTGTTTTTGAGCCAGTTCCACCAATTGAGGAAGTCGTGCCATAGAACCATCTTCATTCATGATTTCACAAATTACCCCACCTTCTTTCAATCCGGCAAGTTTTGTTAAATCTATTGCTGCTTCGGTATGCCCCGCTCTTTTCAGTACGCCTCCTTTTTTCGCTCTCAATGGAAAAATGTGACCGGGACGCATAAAATCCGATGGTTTTGTTTTTTCGTCCATCAAAGCTAAAATAGTTTTGCTTCGGTCGCTTGCAGAAATTCCTGTAGAAACACCTTCTCCCAATAAATCCACAGAAACTGTAAATGCGGTTTCTTTCGGATCGCTACTTCTTGTGACCATAATATCCAGATCCAGCTCATCACAACGTTTTTCCGGAAGTGGGGTACAAATTAATCCTCTTCCGTAAATGGTCATGAAATTGATGATTTCGGGAGTCGTCAATTCTGCTGCAGAAAGAAAATCGCCTTCGTTTTCGCGGTTTTCATCATCTACAACAATAATTATTTTTCCGTTTCTTAAATCTTCAATTGCTTCCGGAATTGTATTGAGTTTAATATCTGACATTTTACTTTTTTTGATGGTGCAAAGATACTGAGATTTACAGCAAACGGAAATTTTTTTCAACTTTATATCAACTTTTTTAATGAAATTTGCGTTAAATAGAAAATTTATAAATGAGAAATTTTTTAGTTATCATTTCCCTGTTTTTTGGTTCGGAACTCTTCTCGCAGCAGAACAATCTTTCGTTTTCGGAATCAGATTATACCTTTCCGAAAATTAAATCTTCGATTACGATGCCCGTAAAAATTCCGCTTTCCGAGATTGGAAACATCATTAATGCCTCGGTAAAAGATTTGATATTTCAGGATGATTCTTATACCGATAACAATAATGACCAGTTTAAAGTAAAAGTCTGGAAAACCCGACCAATCCGACTTGTTGGAGGAACAAAGCAAAATCTTTTGATTGAAGTTCCCCTGAAAATATGGGCGGAAAAAGGTATCGGAAGTTTCGGGGTTTATACTTATCAGAACACTACTTTTGAAACCGTAATGTATTTTAATTCGCAAATTACCTTTAATAATAATTGGACGATAGCGACGAAAACTTCTCCGATGGGTTTTAAATGGGTGACAAAACCTGTTTTGGAGTTCGGGAAAATTCAGGTTCCGATAACTTCCTTGGTAGAATCGAGCTTGAAAAAACAACAAGCAGATTTTTGCAAAACGATAGATGAAATGATGGTTTCCCAGCTCAATTTTCAGCAGTATGCAGTAATGGCTTGGAACCAGTTTTCACAGCCGTTCCATATTTCGGAGGAATTTAGTACCTGGTTGAAAATCACTCCGGTAAGTGTGAATATTGCACCATTGGTTTTTTATGGAAACCAGATTGAAGCCCATATCGGAATCGACACTTTTTCCGAAACTTTTACCGGGCAAAAACCTTTTTCCTCTCCTTTAATTAAAACGATTTCCAACTTTAATCCGGTTCAGAATTTATCGCAGAAATTTTTACTTCAAACTACTGCAAATATTCCGTTTACCGAAGCAACGGGAATCGCCGGGAAAACTTTTCTGGGAAAAGAATTTGATTTTCGGGAAGGAAAATCGAAAATTAAAATCAGTGGAATAAAAGTATATGGAGAGAAAGAAAGAATTGTGATTGAAGCACAAACTGAAGGAACCGTTGAAGGGATTTCTTTCATTTCCGGAATTCCTGTGTATGATGAACTGAAAAGGAAAATTGTTTTGAGCGATACCAAATTTAAGTTGAAAACAAAAAACATTTTACAGAAAACGGCAGCTTTATTATTCCAGAGAAAAATCGTAAAAATGATTGAGGAAGAATACGGAATTCCTACCGCAGAAATAGAAGATTCGGCAAAGAAAAGCATCGAAGAAACCTTTAAAAAAGAATATTACAAAGGTCTGAAAATGCAGGGAAAAGTTTTCAATCTGAAGCCATCAGCAATTTTAATGAATCCGTCAGGAATTACTGCTGTGATAGATACAGAAGCACAACTAAATCTTTTGGTTCAGGGAATGTAAAATGTTTTTTGGAAATAAATTTCCCAAACTTTATAAAAATCCCTATATTTGCAAACCCAAATGGTTCTTTGGCCGAGTGGTTAGGCAGTGGTCTGCAACACCATCTACAGCGGTTCGAATCCGCTAGGAACCTCACAAAAAAAACTCTAAAACATTATTAATTAATGGTTTGGAGTTTTTTAGTTTCTGAAAATTCCAACCAAATTCCAACGAATCGAAAAAAGTATAATTTTTTATCTTTTTTATGGACTCCGAAAATCTGAAATATAACGGCATTTTTCTTATCTGAAATTAAAAGAATAGAATTTAATTATCTATAAAATTATTCTCATCATCTAATAATGGTTGTTTGTGGTTTGCAGTCAATAAAATCGTTTCAATGGTTTTTAATTGTTCAGGTTGTAAATTTTTGCCTAATAAAAAGGTTGCTAAATTGCGACCTGTGTTATATTCTGCTAAAAATAAAATCCGCAGGGATGTTTAGAGTAGTGTAAATTCCTTTCAGAAAATCAATATCGGGTTTCCTGTTTCCTTTTAGTATTTGGTTTAATTTAGGTAAAGGAATATGTGTTTTATGAGATAGTTCCGTTTGGCTCATATCTTTTTCAAACATTTTTATTTTTACCATTTCTATAATGGTTTTCGGTGCTGGGAACTGATAATATTGGTTTTCGTATTCTGCTACCTCATCAGTCAAATCTTGCAATGTTTCCAGTTCTTTTGCCGTTACGTTATCTTCGCCCTTTTTCATTATCTCATTGATAAGGTTGAGAGCATTGTTATACTGTTTTTCGTTTTTTATTTTCATTTTACAAATCGGTTAAATTTAGTTTGTCGTATTCCGTATGTGTTCCGATAAAACGGATAAAAACGGTTCTCACGTTAAAAAATATCCGTGCTATCAATCGGCAGTCATTCCCTTTGATGTTAAAGACAAAAAGACTGTCGCCTACATTATCCACGCTGTTAAAGTCCTTTTTCATTTCTGCAAAGTTTCCCCAATCTGCCATTTCGGTTATCTCAAACCAGCGTTCCAAAGGTGCGGAATGTTTCGGGTGTGTTTCCGCATATTCTTTTATAATCTTCTTTGAGATAATTACCATAAGACAAAGTTAAATATAAAATTTCAGAAAATGAAATATTTTTTCAGAAAATGAAATAAATTGTTTCTTAGTTATGAATTTAATTGTGTGTTATGGGAAAAATACCTCCGAAAGTGTCCCATTAATATTAGCATCATTATGAAGAAACAAAAAGCCGGTATAAAAAATAAATTTTACCACGAGCTCCCGAATTTTCATTGTAGATGAACGAATTTTTGATAATTTTTTAAAGATATATTTCGTGAATTCGGGGCAAATAAATACAATCCCTTAAGAACTATGTTTATTTTTTAAATCAGTAATCTGCTCTTTCAACAGGGATATTATGGTTTCTTTTTCTTCTAATCTTTTTTCGTACTGTTCAATATTTTTCTCAAATTGTTCTATCAGTTTTTCGGGAATGTTGAAGTAATTTTCAAACTGCCCGAAAGTTCCTCCTTTTTGGTTGTGGCTGTTGAAAATATTGGTTTCCTCGCCGTATAATTCGGATATTTTGGTATCCAGAATACCGGATAGTTTTTCTATTTCTTCCGCACTGAAAGGGATTTCTCCGTTCTCTCTTCTGCTGTATTGAGATTGTCCCAGATCAAGGTCAAAAGCTACCGAATCCTGCGAGAGCTTTTTATTTTCTCTTGCCGTTTTTATTCGTTCATAAACTTTCATAGCTTAAAATTTTTTACAAATATATAGATTATGTTCTAATCACATAAGAAATATGATAAGGGCATAGATTATGTTTTGCCATTGCGGTTAATTTGCACCATAAAAATTTAAGAGATGACAAAAAATTTAGTAATAGCAATTACAATATTGCTTTCAGCAACAGCGTTTGGTCAAGTGGGTATTAATACCGATGAGCCGAAAGCAACTTTAGACATAACACAAAATTCTACTTTTGACCATAAAGGACTATTAATTCCAAGATTAACAAGCACGGAAGTTTTGGCAATGTCCGTAGGTTCTGACCAAAACAGTATGATGATTTACCTGAATGATGCTGTACCGTTAGTAAGCAGAACAGGACGGTTTTTACATATGAGCATTCCGGCTCATTATTACTACAGCTTTTCAAAAGACCTTTGGCTAAGATATCTTGATTCGGATACCAATGATTTACCAACAGGATTTGAAAGATTGCCGAATATGACAGCAAGCGATTTCCACTGGAGACTTATCGGAGCAACTGCCGCAAATTACGGAACAGCAGGAAAGTATGGTTTAGATGCAAGTTGGAATCCCGCAGATCTTAATGAAACAATGTCTCTTCCCGCTCCTCTCGGCACTATGTCATATAATACTATTTTAGCCGCGGCAGGTCTTACAACCGCTGATCTGGGAGCAAAGGGAATTAATTCTTTTGCATCCGGAACGTTAAATAGTTCATCCGGAACTATAAGCACTACTATGGGGATTGGGAACCAAGCTTCCGGAGCCGCATCTTTTGCTTTTGGAGGACTCAACAGATCAACAGGTATGTATGCTATGAGTATGGGAGCTATGAATCTATCAACCGGGATAGGATCGTTTGCAGCCGGAGCTAGTAATGAAGCTACCAACAATGCGGCTGTAGCAATGGGAAATACCAGCAAAGCTTCCGGAGAGAATGCCGTAGCAATAGGACAGGAAAACACAGCATCAGCTCAGGGAACTTTGGCATTGGGTAATACCAATACGGCTTCTTCAACTAGTGCAGTAGGAATAGGACAGCAAAATACTGCGTCCGGACAGGGATCATTGGCAATAGGAAATACCAATACAACATCAAACGTAAGTTCTGTAGCAATAGGACAGACGAACAATGTTGCAGGTAATGCCGCCATAGGTATCGGAAACAGTAATATATTGGGAGCTGCTGCTGCCGATTCCGGTGCATTGGGTTTTACAAATAATGTACAAGGATATAGCAGCTTTTTAATCGGGCATTCAAATGTAGCGAATGGTAGTAGTAGCACTTATGCTTTAGGAATAGGAAACCAATCCACAACAACCGGTTCAGGTGTTTTGTTAGGTGTTAGTAACCTGATTCAAAATACATATAATGTTGCAATTGGAACCAGCAACATTGTATCCGGTGTATATGCAAAAGCAATTGGTAGCAATACTACTGCGGAGAGTGCTTTTTCTACCGCTATGGGGCTTTACAATACGGAGGAAGCATCGCCGCAACCGAGTTCTTTTTCGGATCTTACAAAAAGATTATTTGTTATTGGAAACGGAAATTCTGTTACAAGAAAAGATGCTCTTACTATCCTTAGAAACGGCAAAACGGGACTTAGTGCAAGTGTACCTACCGAAACTTTGGATGTAGGTGTAGGTAATGTAAGGGTAAGAGATATTAATACCAATACCAGTTCAGTTGCTGCGGATAAGTTTGTAGTTGCGGATGCAGATGGTATATTAAAAACAGTTTCTGCTAATCCTGTAAATATCTATAACGCAAATGGCTCTTTAACAGGCTCTGGAATTCACCGTAATCTGACCCTTAATGGCAAGGTTCTTAATTTCATAGGAACTGAGCAAAGCACATACTGGAGTGCAGACGGAAGCATTAACCAAACAGGATCGAATGGCAGAGCTTCCTTGAGTATGTATGGAGGAAATAATAGTAATCTTTATATCCAGCAATTTCAGAACGCAGAAGCACAGATAGTGGCTACTGGGAACTCTGATAGATTATTTTTAGGCACAAGTAATACTAATAACTCAGCACCGATAACATTCTCTACAAGTATTGGAGGAGGTGTGAATAGTACTGAAAAAATGCGTATCACAGGAGAAGGACTGGTGGGGATAGGTACAATTTTTCCTTCGGAAAGACTTACTGTAGACGGAGCCGTAAAAGTTTCCACATCCGCAGCATATTCTGCATCTACCATTACCCATAATGCGGCTACGCCTGTTCCGGATGGTGGTGCAGGTACAATAGTATTCCAGGACGGTCATTTTTTCGGATGGACAGGTTCTGCGTGGAAACAATTGGATAATTAACAGAGATATCAATGTAAGCTCATATTTACAGACCGTCTCTTTCAATTACCCATCCAATGAACTACAAGAACATCCATATAGGAGAAGTGATTAAACAAAGGGTTGCAGAAAGCGGGATAGAAATGTCCCGCATCTGCAATTTTTTAAAAAGCACAGAAGAAGAAATCCCGGAAATGTATGCTTCCAAATCATTGGATACTGAAATTTTATTGAGATGGAGCAAACTTCTGGAATACGATTTTTTCAGGATATATACCCAACATTTAATCTTGTACGCTCCACAGGGAAGTGCAAATTACAACACCACCGTTCCCGAAAAGAAAAATTCTTCGCTGCCACAATTCCGCAAGAATATTTACACCAAAGAGGTCATCGATTTTATCCTGGAACTCTTGAAAACAGGAGAAAAAACAAAAACACAGATTGTGGAAGAATACAGAATCCCGAAAACCACACTATACAAATGGATAGAAAAATACAAAAAATAGATCGATTGGTGAAGAAGCACCTTCATCAATCCAAACAACAAATCCGGGAAGAATGGGGAAATCCCGAAAAAGACTCAGACCAAGACATTTGGTTTTACAATAAATACAGGTTCGGAATCTTTAAAGATGAAATTGCTTTCTTTTTTAAAGAAAATGAAGTGGTAGATATTACAATAACAGAATATATCCTTTGGAAGGGGATGAGAAACATCTTTTATTTCGAAGGAGAAGTACCGGAGTATAAAGTATTCCGGTTACTTTAATTAAAAGAGCAACAACTGATGAATAATAGAAAACCCGATTATAAAAGAATCTATACAGATATCCTCGACAACAAATTCCCTCATAAGGAAAATGAATGTAAAACCCTGCTTGAAAAAGAGGACTTATCTGTTCTTGATATCATCGAGCTTAACAGAAAGATTTTCGGAGCAGTAAGCAGACAGACCGAAGATTTCAACCAGAAACACCGTTCCTACAACAAGTCTGATATTTTACAGATCCTGGAATATCAGAAAAAACACAAACTCAACAATAGCCAATTAGCAAACCATTTCAAACAGAGTCGTAACTCGGTAACAAAATGGAAGAAGGTGTTTTTGGTTTAATGAAAGAGGTCTTTAACCTCTTTTTTGTATATTCACAAGAATAGAATTAAGCAAAGGTCTTACTTTTGTAATTGACAAACTCCCTTAAAAAATCTTTTTTAGGAGCATCAGAGAAATCTGACTATTGTTAATTTGCGATAAATATCTTCTTAAACCTTGTAGGTTTCGTAGAACCTATAAGGTTTGAAACAGGTCTTATTTTTCATAAATCTGTTTAAAAAAATCCCTGCCAAACAATTCGGTTCCATATAAAGAAAAGAATGTTTATTTTTAGACCATCTTTTTTATGGTGTATATTTTCTTTTCCCTGATTTTTTTAATTCCTGTTTTGGTGGGTTTCGGAGGGATTTTTGAAAAAATTTCCGGCAGTATTTTCGGTGGAATTTCATCTAAACTGGTTTCCGGAATTTTTTCGGTTTCCGTGGTTTGGACGGTTCTCTCGTTCTTTTTTCCGTTAAATATTTTTGTGGAAATCATTACCGTAATTATCGGATTATGTGCTTTTTTCTGGTTTAAAATTTATGAAGAAATATGGAAATTTCTGTCGGGAAACAAAATTTTATTTCCTGTCGGATTTTTAATTACGGTTTTTTTCGGGTCGTATTATCCGTTTATTTTAGACCATTTCGGGTATTATGTTCCGACCGTAAAATGGATTTCGGAAATCGGTTTGGCAAAAGGAATTTCCAATCTCGATTTACTTTTGGGACAAATGTCGTTTTGGCATATTTTTCAGGCAGGATTTTCAAATTTTTCCGATCCTTTTTTAAGGATGAATGTAGTGGTTTTAGTGACTTATCTCATTTATGTTTTCGAGAAAAAATCGTGGATTCATCTGGTTTTTCTGCCGGTTTTGTTTTTGTTCTCCCAATCTCCGAGTTCCGATTTGCCGGTCATTGCATTTTCATTAATTATTTTGAATGAAATTTTAAATTCAAATAAAAATTCCGCATTGCTTTTTGCCGTTTCTGTTTTCGTTTTTGCGATAAAACCTACAATGATTTGGTTGCCGGTTCTTAGTTTTCTTTACGGTATAATGATTGTAAAATCAAATCCCAAATTTGCTTTTTTAGGAAGTTTTGTTCTGCTTTTATTTTTCATCAAAAACATCTGGACTTTCGGATTTCCGGTTTTTCCCGTTCAGCTTTTCGACTTCGGAATTTCGTGGAAACCGAATCCGGAATTGCTCAGGAATTCCTCGGAAATGGCAATTCAGAAAACTTATGATATGCAGTATTCATACTCTGAAATTGCGAAGTTCACAACTTTTGATTTCGTGAAGAACTGGCTTTTTTTAAAGGGAATCAAAGGTAAAATCCATTTGCTGTTTATCTTAAGTTTAATCGTATTCTTCCTTTATTCATTAAGGAAAAAATCGAAAATAATCTGGCTGGTTTTTGTTTCGGTTTTGGTTAAAAGTATTTTGGTTCTTTTGTTTTCCGCACAGTACCGCTTTTTTATCGAGGTGTTTTTTGTAATATTTTTTGTGCTTTTTTACGAAGTATTTTCAAAGAAATTTTCTTTAATGATATTTTCAGTTTTATCCATATTCTTTGCCGGATTTTTATCCTTTCCGGATTTACTGAAAACACATTTGCCGAGTTTCAGATTAGGGAATTTTATGAGCGGATTTAGCAAAAACCAGTTTTATGAACCATCAAATTTTACCTTAAAAAAATTCAAAACCCATCAAATCGGAAATCTGGAATTTAAAGTTGTGGATGGTTATGTTTTTAGTTTTGATACACCGCTTCCTGCAATTTCGCCCCAATTTATCCAGGAAGATTTGGATGCCGGAATTTTCCCGCAACTGAAAGGAAAAACTTTAAAAGACGGTTTTATCTGGAGGAAAATTTCTGCCGAAGAAAAAATCCAAATCCAAAAAATCCTCGATGATTTTAATGAGGATTTAAGAACTCATCAAAAATAAGGGTCTGTTTGAATTTGTTAAAAAAACACTTAAAGTTTTATTTTTCTTGCAGATGATACAAATGATGCAGATTAATATTAAAAAAAATCTGCGTAATCAGCTAAATTAGCGAGAACTTATGATAAATTCAAAAATGAAAAATATTTTTGATGAAATTTAAACAGCCTCTAAACCTGCGTTTTGTGTTTCCGAAAAAAACGCTTTGCCAAATCATTTAGAATTTTTACATTTGTAGAAATGTCGTTTGCAAAAACGGCAACAGTAAATTTTTAGTACTTTAGAAAAGTCTTGTAAAGTGAAATCTGCAAAATTTCAAATTGTGTGCAAGACGGAATCTCCAAGTACGCCGAAAGGCGTATCTGTTCCGTTGCACACATTGGGCATTGCAGAGCCTCACTTTACAGCGTGAATGAGATACGCTGTTTTTTGTTTCTATACTTCACGTTTTGTTTTTTTCATCGTATCGAGTTTACGTTTTGTTTTAAAATTATTAACTATAAAATCAAAAATAATATGAGAAAATCATTACTGCTTTTCGGCTTTCTTGCCGGAGCTTTGGGTTTTACAAAAGCCCAGAATGTGAACATTCCCGATGCGAATTTCAAAGCGTATCTTGTAGGAAACACAGCTATTAACACCAACGGAGACAGCGAAATACAGGTAAGCGAAGCTGTTGCTTTTACCGGAGCGATAGAATGTCCCAATATGAACATTATCGATCTTACCGGAATAGAAGCATTTGTGAATCTTACCGTATTAAAATGTGAATCAACTCTCAATAATCCAAATGCAAATAAATTGACAAGTCTGGACATCAGCAAGAATACCGCTTTGATTACTGTGTATTGTTGGTATAACCAGCTTACAAGTTTGGATGTAAGTAAAAATACAGTTTTGGAAACTTTGGCTTGTTACGGAAACCAGCTCACCAGTTTGGACGTAACAAAAAATACACTTCTGAGACAATTATCTTGCGAATCTAATCCTTTGAATACCTTGGATGTAACCAAAAATCCCGCTTTAACCTATTTGGAGTGTGGAAATACCAATCTTACAAATCTTGATATCAGTAACAATACGCTTTTGGAAAATTTTTGGTGCTACCAAAACAATCTGACCAGCTTGGATTTAAGCAAACATCCCGCTTTGAAATTTTTTATGTGTTTTGATAACAAATTAACAAGTCTTAATCTCAAAAATGGGAATAATGCTGTTTTACAAACTATGTGGGCAAGGAACAATCCAAACCTTACCTGCATACAGGTAGATAATGTTGATTATGCCAATTCCCAGAATGTTGATGATTGGATGAAAGACGCAACAGCAAGTTATAGTGAAAACTGCGGACTTGCTGTAAATGATGTGGAAAAATCAAAAACGAGAATTTTTCCAAATCCTGTAAAAGATATTCTAAATATAGAAACACAGCAGAAAATCTCAAAAACAGAAATCTACGATATTGCAGGAAAGTTAGTGAAAAATACGGACGGAAAAGACAAAAAAGTTTCTGTTTCCGCACTGAGCAAAGGAACATACATTATCAAGCTCCACACGGAAAATGGTGTTACAGCTTCTAAATTTATTAAAAATTAAATAAGATAACTAAAAAAGAACAATTATGGCAGAAATAATTTGCAACAGAACAATCAGACCATCAAGCCGACTTGAAACTTCAAACAGTTACAAGATTGACACCAAAAAAGTTTTAAGTGGCGATACTTTAATTGTAAATATTGACCACGAATCAAAACCATTTAAGAAAACTTTTCGCTTCAATGGTTCGGACGTTGCACATAAGAACAGTATTAGTTTTAGAGTAAGCACTCACATTGATATTAGTTGGAGTGGAGTACAACCGCTGTGATATTACTGAAACTCATCAAGGAAAATTAACTTTCCGTATCTTTGTAAGATGTTTACGTTAGGAAATCTTCTTACTCTCACTACTTTCGGCGAAAGCCACGGAATAGCTTATGGAGGAATCATCAATAATTTTCCTGCCGGTTTGGAAGTGGATTTCAATGAAATCCAGCATCAGTTAGATAGAAGAAAACCCGGTCAATCCGCCATTGTAACCCAAAGAAAAGAAAGCGATACCGTGAAGTTTCTTTCCGGAATTTTTGAAGGAAAAACTACGGGAACTCCGATTGGTTTCCTCATCGAAAACGAAAACCAGAAACCGAAAGATTACGAACACATCAAAGACAATTACCGTCCTTCTCACGCAGATTTTACGTATGACAAAAAATTCGGAATCCGTGATTACAGAGGAGGCGGAAAATCTTCTGCACGCGAAACCGTGAACTGGGTCGTTGCAGGAAGTTTGGCAAAACAGATTTTGCCCGAAAAAGTTGAAATCAATGCGTATGTTTCTTCGGTCGGCGAAATTTTCTGTATGAAACCTTATCAGGATTTGGATTTTTCAAAAACCGCTTCCAATGAAGTTCGTTGTCCGGATTCTGAAACGGCGGAAAAAATGATTGAAAAAATTAAGGAAATAAAAAAAGAAGGAAACACCATCGGTGGAACTATAACTTGTGTGATTAAAAATCTTCCCGTCGGAATCGGCGAACCGGTTTTCGGAAAATTACAGGCGGAATTGGCAAAAGCGATGATGAACATCAATGCAGCAAAAGGTTTTGAATACGGAAGCGGATTTTGCGGAGCGAAAATGACGGGAAAAGAACACAACGATTTGTTCAACGAAGATTTCTCTACGAAAACCAATCTTTCCGGCGGAATTCAGGGAGGAATTTCCAACGGTATGGATATTTATTTCAGAGTGGCTTTCAAACCGGTTGCAACGATTTTGCAACCGCAGGAAAGTATGGATAAATATGGAAATTCTGTCATCGTAGAAGGAAAAGGAAGACACGATGCTTGTGTTTTGCCGAGAGCAGTTCCTATTGTGGAAAATCTGGCGGCTTTTGTTTTGGCGGACTTGTTTTTGATGAATAAAATTCGGCGAGTGTAATGTTAACGCAATGGTCGCAAAGATTTTTTCAAAATTCTTGAAAATATTTTTCGTCCGCAAAGGCGTTTCACTTAGCCAAGAAAAAGGTAAAACTTTGCTGAACGAAGTGCCTTTGCGAACTTCAAACGGATAGTTTGTCAAAAATTCTTTGCGACCATTGCGTTAAAAAAAACAACAATGTAATCCAAATCACATTGAGTGTAAAAAGTAATGCGGAAATTTGCGCTTATAAAAAAGAAATAAAATGAAAAACTATTGGAAAGAAGCGGTTTCGTTTGAAAAATATTTAGCGGATGCCGAAGAAAGAATTGCCGAACTTGAAGGAACCCAAAACGAAGAAGAAAAAACGTATCTCGAATATTATAAATTGGGAATGACCAGAATGCACCGTGTTTTAAAAACTTATAAACCACAAGAAGATTTAATTCAAAAATTTAATAATAAGAATTTCAAAGGGAAAATTTTAATTATTTCCGAAGCGTGGTGTGGAGATGCAAGTATGATTATTCCGGTTATCAATATTTTTTTTGAGGGGAGAAACGAAACAAAAATCACGTATCGTGACCAAAATAATTTAATCGATTCCTATCTTACAAACGGTGCAAAATCAATTCCGATTGTTCTGATTCTCAACGAAAACGATGAGGTTGTTTCTCATTGGGGACCTCGTCCGAAAGCAGGAATGGAAATGCTGAAAAAGCACAAAGAAAATCCTGAAGTTTATAATGCAGACGATTTTCATAATGATTTGCAGATTTATTATTCCAAGAACAAAGGCAAAGATATTATTGAAGAAATTTTGACGTTAATTTAAAACCATTATTTAATAAAGTTTTTTTATTTGTAATTTCTAACAAAGTAATGTGACAAAAGTTTTCCAAATATTTTTCCTGATATTTTTTTCAATTTCATTTGGACAAAACAAATTTCAAAAAATTGATAGCATTGCTATTTCAACGAAATATAAAGGGAATTTAAATCAGCTCGTTTATGATTTGACTAAAAATCTCGAAAATGATTTTGAAAAAACAAGAGCAATTTATTCGTGGATTACAGAAAACATAAGTTACGACTATAAATTATTCAATAAAGGAAAACGAACCATTGTATTCAAATGTCAAAGCAAAACAGATTGTGCAATAAAAAAACAAGAATTTGAAAACGATTTTATAGAAAAGGTTTTGCGTAAGAGAAAAGGAGTTTGTTCCGGTTATTCAATTCTATTTAAAAGAATGTGTGATATTGCAAAAATCACTTGCATTAATATTGATGGTTATGTGAAGACAAAATCATATCACGTTGGAAATACAGGAATTTTAGATCACGCTTGGAATGCTGTAATCATTGATGGTCAAACATATTTTTTGGATTTAACTTGGGCTTCAGGATATTGTGAGAGTGATAAAAAAGGAATACTCACAAGTTTTGTAAAAAAGAAAAATGATTTTTATTGGTTTACTCCAATTGAAAAATTTACAATCGACCATTTTCCTAAAAACCCAGAAAAAATTTTAAATTTTAATATTTCAAAAGATAAATACAAAGATCAACCCTATATTGAGAACAGCATAATTCCTTATATTGAAATTGAAATTCCAAAACAAGGAGTAATAAGTACGAAAGTCAATGATTCGATTATTTTCAAATTCAAATATTCAAAGGATATCAAAAATCTGCAAATCAATACAAACTTAAAGAGAAATCCCAAGTTTTATTACAGTAACAAAAAAAGAGAAATTTTGTTTAATCAAAAATCTTTTGATAAGCAGGAATATATTACGTTCAAAAAGCAAAATAATGAATATGAATTTTCTTATTTGGTTGAAAATAAAGATTTAAAATATATAGAAGTTTTGTTTGATTATGATTTGAAACTGAAATATATTATAAAAATTGAGTAAAAAAATTATACCTAACATTAGATTAGTAAAATATAAAACAAAATCATCAACTTTGCCAAAGTTCTATTATTATGACTTTCCTTAAAAAAAACATATTTTATTTATTGGCAGTTGCATTTCTTGCCGTATTATTTATTTTCCCGTCGGTAAAACTGAAACTCAAAGATTTATTTTTTCCTGTTGCAGCAATAGAAAATGCAATCACGCTGAATGATTCCGATTATGATATTCAGCTGAAAGGAATCAATGTTCCGGATACGAATCTGAAAAATTTCAAAGGAAACAAACTCGTTTTCCTGAATTTCTGGGGAACTTGGTGTCCTCCTTGTCGTGAAGAATGGCCTACAATCCAGAAATTATACGAAACGAAAAAAGATAAAGTGGATTTCGTTCTTATTGCAATGCAGGACAAAGAAGAAGCCGTGATTAAATTTATGAAAGACAATAACTACACCGTTCCTGTTTATATCGCAGAAAGCCCCGTTTCAAGCAATGTTTTACCGAAAGTTTTTCCCACCACTTTTCTTTTGGATAAAAACGGCAGAATCCTTTTGAAAGAAGACGCTTCCAAAGATTGGAATGCAAAATCCGTTCACGAGTTTATTGATAATATCGTAAAATGAGTTTAATCAAGAAGCTGTTTGAATTTTTTGCTATTGTTAAATTGAGATAGATATTTTCTTAAACCTTGTAGGTTTCGTAGAACCTATAAGGTTTGAATCAGGTATTATTTTTCATAAATCTATTTTAAATTAACAATACCAATTTTTTATTTTCTCGCGTTGAGCAGATTCAGTTTAAAAATCTGCGTAATTTGCAGAATCTGCAAAAGGATTTTAATCTTTTAAAATTTAGACGGACTCTAAAATTAAAAAAAAAATGGTACAGAATTTGCGAAATATCCTGCATTGAAAAAAATAAAACACGAACAATGA
>CAYSQR010000021.1:0-661 GCA_964433195.1 uncultured Kaistella sp.
GCAGAAAAATAATTACGAATTTGTAAGATTTCAGGACTTGCTTGATAAATAAAATACGGATTAACTGAAAGAAAATGAAGGTAATAGTAACAGGAGCATCAGGATTTGTAGGGAAAAATATGACCCGTTTTTTTGAAAAGAATGGGGATGAAGTTGTTCCGGTGTCTTTAAGAAAAAACTGGATGCTTACAGATTCTTGTTCCGCAATTATTCATCTTGCAGGTATTGAAAAAGATACAGGAATAGGAACCAATCAGGACGAATACTTTCAAGTAAATTCTTATCTTACCGAGAAAGTTTTTCAGCAATTTTTAGATTCAGAAATAGAGGATTTTATTTTTATAAGCAGTTGCAAAGCAGTTGCAGATGCTTCCGATGAGATTGTAGATGAAAACACCATTCCCAATCCTATTACTCCCTATGGAAAATCTAAATTATTAGCAGAAAAACTCATCTCAAAATATGAGCTTCCCGAAAATAAAAGACTCATTATTATTAGACCTTGCTTAATTCACGGTCCGGAAGATACAGGGAATCTGAACCTTTTATATAAAATTTCAAAAAAGGGAATTCCTTATCCTTTCGGTAAATTTAAGAACCAAAGATCTTATATAAGTATTGATAATTTTGGCTTTTTAATTTTAAAGATACTAAAGAACCA
>CAYSQR010000021.1:671-9516 GCA_964433195.1 uncultured Kaistella sp.
GATGATTATCCGCTTTCGACAAATAAGCTTATCGAGATTATTTATAAAACATTAGGGAAAAAACCAAGAATACTCAATTTTCCTACAGCTCCAATAAACTTTATGGCAAAAATTTCTGCCAAATTCGGAGTTTTGTTTATCGAAGAAAAATTAAATAAGCTTACTCAAAACTATATCGTCTCCAACCAAAAAATAAAAACAGAACTCGGTATTCAGAAGCTTCCTCTTTCTCCGGAAGAAGGGTTGGAAAAAACCATTAAATCTTTTATTTCTAAAAAATAGTACTTTATTAAGCAAAAAGTATATTTTTGTAGTAATAATAATATAGAACACAAATGCTGTATTTAATTTTATTCTTTATACTCTTTTTATTAGAAATTTTTTATTTCAAAATAGCAGACAAATACAATATTATCGATAAACCCAATCACAGAAGTGCACACACCGAAATCACACTTCGTGGAGGAGGAATTATTTTTCCCGTTGCATTTTTGCTTTTTGCGGGATATTATCTTTTTGATGGCAACTCTATGATATTACCTCAGAATTTTCTGATTTTCGGTATCGGTTTATTGGCAATCTGTGTTATCAGTTTCGTTGATGATATGATTGATTTATCAAGCAAAATCCGCATTATTTTTCATTTTATTTCAGTTACATTACTGCTTTTTTTTGTTAATGCATTCCAGTTGTTGCCGGTTTGGCTTATTCCGGTTTGTTACATTATGATTATCGGAATCCTGAATGCCTATAACTTTATGGATGGAATCAATGGAATATCAGGACTTTACAGTCTTGTTATTTTGGGGTCGCTTCTTTATGTAAATCAGAATGTGATAGAATTTACCGACAAAGATTTTATTATATATCCTATTTTGGCTTGTTTGGTGTTTTTGTTTTTCAATTTCAGAAAAAAAGCAAAATGCTTTATGGGAGATATAGGGAGTATGGGAATCGCTTTCTGGGTTTTAGCATTATTGGGATTATTAATGATTAAAACGGGGCAGATAAAATACCTTCTTTTTCTTACCGTTTACGGGACAGATGTGGTTGCAACAATTTTAGAAAGAATAAAATTGAAAGAAAATATTTTCGAAGCCCACAGAAGACATCTTTATCAATTATTTGCCAACGAAAAAAAAATATCACATTTGGCAGTAAGTTTTTTTTATGCTGTTATTCAATTCATAATAAATATATTAATTATTTTTTTAAATTTGCAGGATTGGGTGATGTTTTTAGCAATTGTTTTTCCAATCGTTCCGATTTACTTTTTGCTAAAACATTTCATCAAAAAAACAATCGATGCTATATAATCAAATGATGTATTATGAAGATAAAAGAAACTACGCTCAAAGACTGCTATATCATAGAACCTATCGTTTTCGAAGATGAAAGAGGATATTTCTACGAAAAATTCAACGAGAAAAAATTTGAAGAACTTACAGGTCTGAACGGACATTTCGTACAAGATAATGTTTCAAAATCTTCTTACGGCGTTTTGCGAGGAATCCATTTGCAGAAAGGAGAGAACGCACAAGCAAAATTGGTTTCTTGTCTGGAAGGAAAAGTTTTCGATGTTGCAGTAGATTTGCGGAGAAATTCCCCCACTTTCGGGAAATGGTTTGGAGTAGAACTTACCCCTGAAAATAAATTACAGCTCTACGTTCCCAGAGGATTTGGTCACGGATTTTCGGTATTGAGCGAAACCGCAATCTTTTCCTATAAATGTGATAATTTCTACAACAAAGCATCCGAAGGAAGTGTCATTTGGAACGACCCAGATTTGAGTATCGACTGGAAACTCCCCGCAGAAAACGTTATCCTCTCCGAAAAAGACAAAACTTTACCTCCTTTTGCAGAAGGAAATTTTTAAAAAATTTTACTATTAAAAATAATTTCAAGAACCGATAAATTCCGGTTCTTTTTTTATCACTAAATTTGCATCCACAAAATTACTCATTGCTTATTACCCATTACTTATAAAAATATGCGAACCAAATCCGTCGGAAAAAAGAAAATCAATATCGTAACTTTAGGTTGCTCCAAAAACGTTTATGATTCAGAAGTTTTAATGGGACAGTTGAAAGCCAACGGAAAAGAAGTAGTACACGAAGACAGAGGAGATATTGTTGTGATCAATACTTGCGGATTTATCGACAATGCCAAAGAAGAATCCATCAATACCATTCTCGATTTTGTAGAGGCAAAAAACAGGGGAGAAGTGGAAAAGGTATTCGTAACGGGTTGTCTTTCCGAAAGATATAAACCGGATTTGATTCGCGAAATTCCCGATGTTGATCAGTATTTCGGAACACGCGATTTACCGGTTTTGCTTAAACATCTCGGAGCAGATTACAAACACGAATTGGTAGGTGAAAGATTAACAACTACTCCGAAACATTACGCTTATCTGAAAATTTCCGAAGGTTGCGACCGACCTTGCTCTTTCTGTGCAATTCCTTTGATGAGAGGGAAAAATATTTCCACACCGATTGAAAACTTAGTCATCGAAGCAGAAAAATTAGCAAAGAAAGGAGTAAAAGAGCTCATTCTCATTGCACAGGATTTAACGTATTACGGTCTTGATTTATACAAAAAAAGAGCATTGGGAGATTTACTTTTGAGGTTAGTAAAAGTGGAAGGAATCGAATGGATTCGTCTTCATTACGCATTTCCGACAGGTTTTCCGGAAGATGTTCTGGAAATTATCAAAAACGAACCGAAAGTCTGTAACTATATCGATATTCCTTTACAGCACATCAATTCAGATATTCTGAAAGCGATGAAACGAGGAACTTCCCACGAAAAAACCGATGCACTTTTGGTAAAATTCAGAGAGAAAGTTCCGGATATGGCAATCAGAACTACTTTGATTGTAGGTTTTCCCGGTGAAACGGAAGAGAAATTTCAGGAAATGAAAGATTGGGTTCGTCAGCAAAGATTCGACAGATTGGGCTGCTTCACGTATTCACACGAAGAAAATACCACTGCTTTTGTTTTGGAAGATGATGTTCCGCAGGAAGTGAAAGAAGCAAGAGTGGAGGAGATTATGGAACTACAGTCGCAGATTTCTTGGGAGAAAAATCAGGAAAAAATCGGAAAAATATTCAGATGTATTTTTGATAGAAAAGAGGGAAATTACTTTGTAGGCAGAACCGAATTTGATTCTCCCGATGTGGATAATACTGTTTTGGTTTCGGCGGAAAATACTTATTTGTCAATTGGCGAATTTGCAGATGTGAAAATTACTTCTGCCGAAGAATTTGATTTGTACGGAGAATTGGTTTAGAAACCCATCAAAATTCCAATTGATTTTTTATCAAAAATTAAAGACCTGTTTAAATTTGTTGAAAAAAATATTTAAAGCTTTATTTTTCTCGCAGATTGATATTTAAAAATCTGCGTAATCAGCCAAAGTAGTGAGAACTTAAGAGAAATTCAAAAACGAAAAATATTTTAAAATAAAACTTTCAGAAATCCTGAAAGTTTTTTTATTATTCTAAATGCTGATTATCAATAAGATTATTAAAATTTTTAAAGATAATCCATTTATGTTTTGTTAAAAACATTAACATAAGTCATTGTTTTTTAACGTTTTTTAACAACGTTTGTGAAATACCGATATAAGCAACGAAACAAGATTCATTAACAAAATTTTAAGAAATCGTTAAGAGAGTTTAACTCATCAAGTGTTGCGGGATTCAATTTCGGGATAAATTTGCAGAGTCAAAACCAATAAAATAATCCAAAATGATTAAAAGAAACATTCTAGCAATCATAATGATGATTTCAACAATTGGTATTTATTCTTTCAACAAGTTTAATGCCGATGATGCCAAAACAAGTTTTGCATCGTACTACCACGATAAGTTTAATGGTAGAAAAACAGCGAACGGAGAAATTTTCAGTAACACGAAACTTACCGCTGCACACAGAACGCTTCCTTTCGGGACAATTATTGAAGTAACCAACCTGAGAACAGGAAAAAGCGTGGAAGTGAGAATCAACGACAGAGGTCCTTTTCATTCTTCCAGAGTTTTGGATTTATCCAAAGCGGCGTTCAATTCAATCGGGGATCACAAAAGAGGAACAATGCCGGTTGAATACGAAATTGTCGATAACGAAAACGATTAACATTTTACGTTTAAAAATTACAAAACCGATTCTATGGAGTCGGTTTTTTTCTTTTTCAGAGAAAAGAGAAAATTTTCATAAATTTGAATGTTTAAAAGAAGTAAAATGGCACAAGTAATTTCAATAGAATATCCGGATTATTTAGCAAATTCGATGAGAATGAGTAAAAGCGAGTTTGGAAAAGAAGTCAAAATCTCTGCTATGGTAAAGCTCTTCGAATTAGGTAAAGTTTCTTCCGGAATCGCTGCAAAAGTCTTGCATATCTCAAGAATAGAGTTTTTGGACTTGCTTGCAAAATACAATGTAGCGTTTTTAAATACCGAATTTTTAAACGAGGATTTGCAAAATGCCTAAAATTGTTTCCAATACAACACCCATTCTTTCGCTTTTAAAAATCGGAAAACTGGAAATTTTAAAAGATTTGTATCAAGAGATTATTATTCCGCAGGAAGTTTTTTACGAAATCGAAGCCGGAAAAAGCAAAGATTTTTATACCGATTTATCAAAAATTGATTGGATTAAAATCGAAAAAATCACAAATGAAAAATCCCTATCTTACTTTTTGGATTTAGATAAAGGAGAAGCGGAAGCAATTATATTGGCATCTGAAAAAGACGCAGATTTGATTATTCTTGATGAATCTTTGGGGGAGATTTCACGCTAAACACGCCGGTTTGAAAGTTACCGGAACAATCGGCGTTCTGATAAAAGCCAAACAATTGGGGCATATTACAGAACTAAAACCACTACTCTTTGAATTAAGAGCAAAAAGTGTTTGGCTAAGCGATGGTTTTATTCAAGAAATACTGAATCTTGCTGCTGAAAAATAAAATCTGATTCAAAATATATAATATTAGAAATCAGAAACCCAAGAGATTTGATAAGTTATGAAAACGATTAACATTTTACGTTTAAAAAATTACAAAACCGATTCTATGGAGTCGGTTTTTTTATCTCCCAACATCCAACATCCAACATCCATCATCCAACATTCAACATCCATCATCCAACATTCCCGTCAAAATCTGTATTTTTGTGATATGAGAATCATTTCCTATAACGTCAACGGAATCCGTGCTGCTTTTACCAAAGATTTTCTAGGATGGCTGAAAGTTGCCGATCCCGATATTATCTGCATTCAGGAAAGTAAAGCAGGAAACGACCAAATCGATATTGAAAGTTTAGAAAAAATCGGATACAAAAGTTATTGGTATTCTGCACAGAGAAAAGGTTACAGCGGTGTTGGAATTGCCTCGAAAACCGAACCGAAACATATTGAATATGGTTGCGGAATTGAAAATTATGATTCCGAAGGAAGAATCATACGAGCAGATTTCGATGATTTCTCGGTAATTTCGGCTTACGTTCCGTCTGCTTCAAATATAGAAAGATTGGATTTCAAAATGCAGTTCTGCTACGATTTTCTAGATTACATCAAAGAACTGAAAAAGACCATTCCGAACCTGATTATTTCGGGAGATTTCAATATTTGCCATCAAGCAATCGACATCCATAATCCGGAAGGTTTAAAAAACGTTTCGGGATTTCTGCCGATGGAAAGAGAATGGATGACAAAATTTATCGAAGAATGTGAATTAATCGACAGTTTCAGGTTTTTCAACAACCAACCCGAAAATTATTCTTGGTGGAGTTACCGCCAAAATTCCCGTGCAAGAAACAAAGGTTGGAGACTGGATTACAATTTCGTTTCCTATGCTTTGAAAGAAAAACTTTCCAGAGCGGTGATTCTGAAAGAAGTTTTTCATTCCGATCATTGCCCGGTTTTGGTGGAGGTTTCTTGAAGCGATGATTTTTTTGTTGTAATAGCATAGCCATAAAGAATTAAAAAGCAATGATTGAAATTTAGCTTTTTATCACATTTAAGAAAATAAATGTAGCATTTCCATTTATTTTACGGATATTTTTATTAATTTTATAAAATCAACAGAGGTGGATTTAATGAAAAACACCCTGTTTAATCAACGGATTTACCATTTCACATCAAAAAACACCCTGTTTACTAAAAAATTATGAGAATTAAAATATTAATTTGTCTGATATTTATATCCAATGTATTTCCTGCTCAAATATTAAAAAAATATAAAGCTCCTTACGACAATTTTTATCAGCTTTTAAAAGAAAACCCCGAGAAAGCAAAGGAAATCATCATTAAAATCCAAAACAGCAATGATTTTAAGAACAATGATTCTTTAAAAGCAACAAACTATCTTAAGTGGGGCAAATATTATCAATCTGAAAACAAACCGGATTCGGCACTTGTCTTTTTTCAGAAAGGAGTTGATATAGGAATTAAATCTAAATTCTATGACGGTGTTTCTGATTGCTATTATCAATGGGCGGATTTACTGGAAACGCAGAATAAAACAGACAATGCAATAACATACTATAAAAAAGCAGCACAATACGCCAAACTTGCGAAAAATATTGAGAAAGAAAATAATGCATATATTGATATTGCCAGAAAATTAAAAGTGAAAGGTAATTTTATAGAATCCAATAAAATATTGTTTGAAAGACTAAAATACCTTACCGAAAAGGAGGTGCAAAATACAGGAAGAGCATATGGACTAATTGCAAATAATTACAATGTGCTGGGAATCCCGAAACTGGCAGAGAAGTATTATCATAAAGCCAATAATTATTTAAAGAAATCGGGTAATAGAAGAATGGTATCGAATAATATCATAAATCTTGTGGATTTTTATAACGCAGAAATGCAATATACAAAAGCATTAAAGTATGTAGATTCCATCACTTACTATTCCGATTCGGATGACGCAAAAGTCTTTTATCATATACAAAAAGCCAAAACATACAGAGGAATGGAAAAATGGGATTTGGCAATACAACAAATTGATAAAGCATTAGATCTTGACAAAAAACTTGAAGATACTTATGATTATGCGATTGATCTGATAATGAAAGGACAAATATATATGGAAAAAGGAGATTATGAACGTTCGTACGAAGTTTTTACCGAATCGAAAAAACTTTTCGAGTCCGAAAAAATAGAAGATATGGTAATGAAAAGACAGCTATACAGAGATTATATTCGCAGCTATCTGCATTGGAAAATACCTGATCTGGGCAAAGATTATGAAACATTTATTACTGTAAATGACTCTCTTACGTTTCAAACCTCCGATAAAAATATTGCTGAATTAGAAATAAAATACAATGCTTCGGAAAAAGAAGCCAAAATTGCAAACCAGCAATTAGAATTACAAAAAGAAAAAACCAACCGGAATTTTGCGATTTCTGGAGTCGCATTCTTGCTATTACTTTCAGGTGGAGGATTTTTATTTCTACGAAACCGCCAAAAACAGAAAGAATTGCAAAACCAAAACACTTTGCTCGGTTTGCAGCACAACCTGAATGAAATGGAGCTTCAAAACCTCAACAAACAATTGGATCCGCACGAAATCAAAAATCTGCTTGCAAGTATCTCGCCCGAAATACAGGAAAAAGCACCGGAATCTTACCGCAAAATGCTGAAGCTTTTCAATATTACCAAAGCAAGTCTGAATAACAATTCCATCACCGATACTATTGAAAATCAGGTACAGCAAATCAATGATTTTCTGAGTTTGGAAAAAAATATGTTATCCGAACCATTGGAATATTCTGTAGAGAATAAAATTGAAAATCCGCAAATCCAGATTCCGAGATTAATGCTGAAAAATCTTGTTGAAAATTCCGTAAAGCACGGCATCAAAGGAAAAGAAAACGGCGGAGCCATCCATATTATTCTTGAAGAAAAAGAGAATTTTATTTCGATTATTGTAGATGATACCGGAAAAGGCAGGAAACACGCAATCTCTCTCGACAGCGGAATAGGAACTACGACTTATCAGAAACTCTTTGCAACACTGAACCAAAAAAATAAGGAAAGTGCAACGTTTGAAATCTTTGATAAGGAACAAGGGACAAAAGTGGAAGTGAGGATTCCGAGAGATTATCAGTATTGAGGATTTACGAATTTGGGATGTACGAATTATGATGTACGAATTTGGGATTTACGAATTACGAATTGGGATTTACGAATTGGGATTTTTGATTTACGATGTACGAATTATGATTTTGTTAACGTAAATCGTAATTCAATAATTGTAAATTGTAAATCTAAAATCGTAAATCGTAAATCTAAAATTGTACATCAAAAATTAAGTGTTATGAAAGAACAAATGAAACAAAGAACAAAAAATGTTGGTTTGGAGGTTATCAAACTTATTGACGAACTTCCGAGTAAAACTTCGGTTTGGGTAATTGCCAAACAAATCGTTAGAAGTTCTACCTCTATCGGTGCAAACTACAGAGTTGTTTCGAGAGCAAAATCCCAAGCAGATTTTATCAATAAACTAAAAATTGTGGAAGAAGAAACTGATGAAACAATCTTTTGGCTGGAAATATTAGTAGAATCTAACTTGGTAATAGAAGAGAGAGTTACAACATTAAAAAATGAATTAAACCAGATTCTTGCAATCGTGGTAAGTTCTATTAAAACAATCAAAAATAAAAAACAATAAACAAATTGGGATTTATGAATTGGGATATTGTTATCTTAAATCAACAATCGTAAATCGTAAATCCTATATCGTAAATCGTAAATCCCACATCGTAAATCGTATGAACTACAACTACATCATCATCGAAGACAATCTTGGAAGTCTGAAAAACCTGCAAACCG
>CAYSQR010000021.1:9526-20092 GCA_964433195.1 uncultured Kaistella sp.
AAGCGGCACAAAAATTTTGTGGAGTCAGGAACTGCCCATACTTTGGCAAAAGGAATTTCTTTGGCATTAACAGCCAAACCGCAAATTATTTTCCTTGATGTGCAATTGGGAGATGAAAACGGTTTCGACCTCATCAAAGAAATCCGAATGTTTACCTCAGAAATTCCGTTCATTATTATGACGACCGATTTTGACAAATATGCCAAAAAAGCCGTAAACCACGATGTGCTGTATTTTCTGGACAAGCCGATTAATCCCGATGAACTGGTAATCGCTTTGCATAAATTTGAAAAAAGATTTCTGGAGCTAAAAAATCATATTACCCTGAAAAACACAGAAGGACATTTCTTTATGCCACTGGAAGATATACTCTATGTGCAGTCCGATGGTAATTATTGCTTTATTTTCAAAAAAGACAATACCCGAATATCCGTAACCAAAATATTGAAGGAGGTGGAAGATATTCTGCCGTTTCCCTTTATGAGGATTCACAGAAGTTTTATCATAAATACGCAATATATTCATATGCTGAATACGGCGAAAAAAACAGTGCTGCTGAAAAGCTCTTCCCTCCCAAAAGATGAATTTATAGAGCTTGATGTAAGCAATTTTTATCTAAAAAGATTAAAAAATACCCTTCTTACAGCAAAGCCCCACTAAATAGTTTTAGCAGTTCATCCTGAAAAACACCTCACCCACTAAATAGATTTGCAAATTCGCCATTTTCGGCATATACCCCTGAAAAATCAGGGGATTTTTTTTGTAGGTTTGGAAGGATAAATAACAACTAAAATTTCCGGATTATGAAATCAAAGATTAATGAACGTTTTAAAACCATTAAAATGAAAGTGAATAAAAACCTTATCTTATTATTAGCATTCTCGCTGTTCCTTGCAGGATGCAGAAAAGAAGATGGCGAAACCGATGATACCGCGGGAAAATACAACATCACGATGAAAGTAAATGGCAACGACTGGAAAGGTTACGGTCAATCGGGAATAAATGATGTTTCCTCTCCTGCAACCGCTTATATGCTGATGACTGCTTATTCCGATGAGGATTCGTCATCTGAACCCGAGTTTTCTTCTATGCTTAAAGGAGCAAGCCTTACCAATGGCAATACGATTGTGATGAAAGGCGGCTTCAACAACGGGGAATACTTTGGTCTGAAAATAAACGGAACAGATTACGTAACCAACAAAGCTCCTTCCGGACAAGAAACAGGATCTATAAAAATCACCAGTTACGGAAGCCGTATAACAGGAGAACTTTCAGCGACATTGTATGCCGAAAACGGCTCTACCGTACAGATAACAAACGGAGCTTTCAGTTTTGAGGTGATGCATTTCTAATGATGAAATAACTGAAAAAAAACAATAACCGTGAAAATTCATTAAAAATAACTAAAAATTTCAATTATGAAAAAAACATTACTTTTTTTTATCTGTACATGCTTTACAGTACTCATAAAAGCACAAACCATTACTATCAATGCCGAACTTCCCGATCCGTGTTTGAATATGTTGAGTACACAAAATACAGAAAATCTTAATTCCATAAAAGTATATCCTATTCCATCTGATGGAGAAATTTTTATTGAGTTTTTATTAAAAGGAAAATCTTCAATAGCCAAAATCAATATTTATGATATGGCAGGAATATTAGCGTATAAAAAAACAATCAATGTTGTGAGCAAAAAAATGAAAGAAAAATTGCATCTAAATAGTCTTTACACAGGAGTTTATATTATGAATGTGGAAGTTGGTGAAGAAAAATTTAGTAGAAAAATAATAATCAATAAAAACAAATAATGATGAAAAATAATCTATTAACATTTCTATTACTCTTTTTTCTGGGTTGCTTTACAAATGCTCAAGTTAATAATGTTTGTGCAACAGATAGTATAAAATTAAATGCAGGAAATCACCAGTTAGGAATAATACAATGGGAAAAATCCTATGACAACGAACACTGGGAAAGCATTCATAATGCAAATGACAAAACTTATAGCTTTAATCCTACAGAATCTGCATACTACAGAGCAGCAAATAAATTTCCTTATTGTGATCCTAATTATTCTTTAATTACACTCATTTTAAAAAAACCAATTGCAAAACTTGGAGAAGACAGAATTGCAAATGGCGATACGACTTGGTTGTACGGAAACACATCTGTGGGCGCAACTTCTTTATGGGAAATTGTTGAAGGAGAAGGTGGTGTAATCGAATCTTCTAATCAATCAATTACAAAGTTTTCGGGTGCTCCAGGAAGCACTTATACTTTACGATATACATTACAAAATAGTTGTGGAAGTAGTTCAGATCTTATGGAACTTAAATTTGTTGAAAATCAATACTATGATAAATTAGTAATAATAGATGATACTGACAATATTACAAGTTCTGAAACAGAAATATCCAACGGAGTATATAAGGTAACCTTCGCAGATCCTGTACCAACAATTGTTAGCCAAACAATATTGATAGGGATAACCGGAGATGGTTTTATGAGAAAAGTAGAAAGTGTACAGCAAAATGGGAACTATTTTGAAATGACCACTTCACAAGCTAAACTTGATGAAATATTATTAGATGGTGGTTTAGAATTAGGCGAACTTCATTATTTAAATAGAAATGGAAGCGGAAGAGGTTCAAACTACAAAAAACTCAATAATAAACCAACAAGAGCAGATTTTCTGAATAATAAACTAAGCAAAGGTAATTACTACTATTTGGTTGATGAAACTTTAGAAAGTCAATTTAATGGCGTTACGATGGGAGGCAAAAATAATAGAAGCGACGAAGAGCCTTTTATGGACTTCAATTTTGATAATACTCAAATATTTAATCAAGACGGACTTAATGTCAAATTGGATGGAGCATTGAACTTTTATCCGAATGTAGTTGGAGATATGGAAATGACACTCTTTCCATTAGGGATTAAGAGGATGCATGTAGGTATGAAGGAGGCGAAATTAACCTTTAATGCAAAGCTTACAATCGATGCTGACACAGCAGCTGAAACAAATCCTTATCATTTTAACTTAGCTACATTTCACAAATCATTTATAGTTGTTGTTGGAGGAGTTCCATTTTATATAAAAATAAAAACACAACTTGAAGGATCAACAAAAGTTTCTGCATCTGGTGAAGCTTCATACGTTGCAGAGTTCGAAAATATTTACAAAGCTAATGCTGGAATTATATACAATCAAGGCAATTGGAGTACTTATTTTGATGATGAAAACACTACTTCTTTTCAAGATGAATTAATAGCAAAGGCATCAGTTACGGGATCTTTAGATTTTGGTCCCAAAACGTATTTTACGATTAACGGTTTAGCAGGTCCGTATATCGATCCAAAAATGACATCAGATCTTACTCTTTGCGCCTCTACTCAGAATTTAGATTTCAATTGGGGAGTTAACTTTGATGTGGGTGGTAAAGTTACAGTAGGAATTCATGCTTATATGTTCAAAGAAAAGCTCTTTGATAAAAGCTTTACCAAAGAGAACCGAAAACTTTATACCGAAAAAACACCTTATATGCTGGAATATATTGCTGGTAATAATCAAAAATATACTGTAGGTCAAGCGTTACAGCAACCGTTGAAAGTAAGAATAATGTCTAAAAACGGTTTTTATTCTCGCAATGTTTTTGTAACATTTGAAGCTATAGACAATAGTGGAAATCTAACTGAAGAAACAGTACTTACAGACAATAATGGTTTTGCTCAAACGAGCTTCACGCCTACAGCAAATGGTTCTGCAAAAGTAAGAGCTTATGTAAAAAACTGCGAACTTTCCTATATTAATTATGCACCGTTTACTTTCGTTTTTGCAGAGAATACACAAGCAGGTTGTGAAAAATCATCGTTATATGCCGGTTATGTTATTAATAGCAATGTACTGGAGCCTACTGCACACATAGGAACGCCGCCTTACACCTATTCTTCAGATTTGGTAAATTTCAGCAGCAATATACCATCTGTAACTTTAATACCAAATAGCAACTATGCTTTTGCGGTAAAAGATGCAGCAGGTTGTGTTGCTTATACCCATTATAGTAACAATCCCAATAATAACCCCACTTCTTGTACTAATAGTAATTTATCATTAAACTTAGATACTTATGGTAAAACCATTGTTGCAACTGCTAATGGAGGTACTTTACCTTATACTTATTCTATTAATGGGGGAGGTTTTGTAAGTTCAAATGTTTTTGTTAATACTGTTTTTGGTGAAAATAGAGTAATTGTCAAAGATGCTAATGGATGTATCAGAAATTCTGTTGTAGAAATTACGAGTACCACAAATAATGTGGTTGCATATTTTGAACTTCCACAATCTATAAATGCAAATCAACCAATTCTTTTTAATAACTTATCAAACAATGCCACTTCCTATTCTTGGAACTTTGGTAACGGAAATACAAGTACATTGGTAAATCCAAGTACAGTGTTTTCATGTAATGGTACTTATTTAATTTCTTTAACAGCATCAAATGGTACAAATAATCATACTTTTAGCAGAGAAATCACTATTATAGACGGACAAATCTGTACGGTTACTGATATTCAAAATAATGTTTATAATGTAGTAAAAATCGGTAATCAATTATGGATGAAAGAAAATCTTAAAACATCAAAATTGAATAATGGTACTCCATTAATGTACGCTTCTTCCATGGCGATTTGGGAACCCAATGCAAGTTCAACACCTTTATATGCACACACTCCTACCATTAATAGTCCAACTTATGGCTATTTATACAACTGGGCAACCGTAAACACCAATCAAATTTGCCCTTCAGGATGGAGAGTCCCCAATAATAATGATTGGAATACCTTAGTTGATTATTTGAATAGTGAAGGATATGTAAACACAGATAGTGCAAATGGAATTGGGAATGTCTTAAAATCTTGTAAACAAATAAACGCAGTTGATCCAGCATGCATTTCATCATCACACCCAAGATGGAATTCAAACAACCTAAATTTTGGATTAGATGCATTCGGATTTTCAGGATTACCTGCTGGTAGAAATAATCCACAGGGACAATATGGAAATTATGGAGCAGATGGATATTGGTGGAGCAGTGATGAGATTAACAGTACTTTAGCATCTGTAAGGGGTTTACAGTATAATAATGGATCACTTTTAAATCAAACAGCCGCAAAAACTAATGGTATGGCTATAAGATGTATAAAAGAATAAATGTTTTCAAATCAAGCATAATAAAGAGACAAATACCATAACAATTCGGTATTTGTCTTTCTAATCAATATTCTAAAGCTATAAAGAAAACCACCATACTCAATAATGAATTGATTTCAGAAGAGTTCAGGGAGTATCAATATGGTGATAAAAACAATTTAACCCAACAATGAACCCTCTGAAACTCATTCTCCTTTTTACGCTGATAATTGTTCAACCGGTTTCCGCTCAAACCCCAAAAACCGAGAACATCAACAAGCAAAAACTTCTCACCTTGGTCAACCAATACCGGAAAAAAGGGAGTAATTGCGGCGAAAAATATTATCCTCCTGGAAAACCGGTGGTTTGGAACAACATCTTGCAGAAAGCCGCAAAAAACCATTCGAAGTATATGAATAAAATAGATTCTCTTACCCATTTTGAGCTGCAGGATTCGATTCCTGAGTTTACCGGAACTTCTCCTTTTGAGAGAGTAGAAAATGTCGGGTACAAAGCAGATGCAAGAGTAGAAAACATTGCCAAAGGATATCCTTCGGAAAAAGAAGTTATGGAGGGCTGGATAAAAAGTCCCGGTCATTGCACTAACATTATGGACAAAGATTTCAAAGAAATGGGTATTGACAAAATCGGGAATTACTGGACACAGGTTTTTGCCATTCCCGAAATTCCCAAAAGTTATATGAAAACTAAAACAAATCGAAAAAAAACAAAAAAAAGCAGGTAAAAACTATTAACAAAATTATAAAGGACTAAATGTGAGAGGAACAGCGGAGCAGTCTTAGGAGTCAGAGATTGCTTCGCTCCGCTCGCAGAAAATGGCTTTATAAAATTAAAAAAAACACACTATTCATATTTTAATTAATAGTTCCGGAATTTTTTCGGAACTATTTTGTTTTTGAACTTTGAAGATTTGAGGAACAGAAACAGAAAACAAAAAAGGCGGAAAAAATCGAAGATTTTTTCCGCCCAACAGAACCCAAATTAATAAACTATGAAAAAAACTATTTGGGTTCTAATATGCTTATCGGAATAATGCATTCTTCCAATGAAATTCCGCCGTGTTGGTACGTTTCTTTATAATAGTTCACAAAATGATTATAATTTTTCGGGTATGCCAAAAAGAAATTATTTTTCGCAAAAATGTATTTGGAACTCAGATTTCCTTTCGGCAAAAATAATTTTTCGGGATTTGATATTGCCCAAACATCATTTTTTTCGTAGGTCAAGCTTCGTCCGGTTTTGTATCGGATATTCGTAGAAGTTTCTCTGTCGCCTACAACTTTACTTGGTTTTTTTACATAAATCGTTCCGTGATCGGTGGTAATGACGAGCTTGAAACCATTTTCCGCAGCGAGTTTGATGATTTTGATTAAAGAAGAATTTTCAAACCAATTGTAAGTTAATGACCTGAAAGTTTTATCATCTCTAATCAATTGATTTACAATTACATTATCTGTTTTTGCGTGGGAAAGAATATCAATAAAATTATAAACAATGACCAATAAATCATTGTTTTTGTGCTGGTTGAAATCATCTAAAATTTTCCGCTCGAAATCGGCATTCAGGATTTTCAGATATTTCATTGATTTTCCGGACAAACCGAGCCGTTTCATTTGATCCTGAAGGAAATCTTTTTCATATTCGTTTTTGTTGCCTTCCTCATTATCATTAAACCAATATTGTGGAAAACGTTTTTCTATTTCCGATGGTAGTAATCCCGCAAAAAAGGAATTTCTTGCATATTGCGTTGCAGTCGGTAAAATACTGAAATAGTAATCTTCCGAGGTTTTGTTGTAAAATTTCGTGAAAAGCGGTTCGATGACTTTCCATTGGTCATAACGCAGATTATCAACCATTAATAAAAGAACTTTGTCTTTCTCCACTTCTGCTTTCACTTTATCCTTAAATAAAGTATGGCTCATCATCGGTTTATTTTGTGAATTCAGCCAGTCTTCGTAATTGTTTTCGATGAATTTCGCAAACTGAATGTTCGCTTCTTCCTTTTGCGATTGCAATAAATCGGAAAACTCATTATCGAACACCTTATCGAATTTTATTTCGCGGTTCACAATTTTTTTATAATATTCTGCCCAATCTTGGTAAGTTCTCAGATAAGAAAGCTCCAACGAAAGATTCCGGAATTCCTGTTGATATTCCAGTATTGTTTTTTGCTCTACCAAAGTTTCTTCCTGAAGATTTTTCTTTAATGAAAGCAAAACCTGATTCGGATTTACCGGTTTCAGGATGTAATCTGCAATTTGAGAACCGATTGCTTGTTCCATAATCAGCTCTTCTTCGTTCTTGGTTACCATTACGATTTTTATGGCAGAATCGATATTTTTAATCATCGGAATCGCTTCCAATCCGGAAATTCCGGGCATATTCTCATCGAGCAAAGCCAATTGGAAATTTTCTTTTTCAATCATTTCTAGAGCTTCGTTCACGTTGTTTACGGGGGAAACTTGGTATCCCTTGTTTTCTAAAAATACAATATGAGGTTTCAGTAAATCTACTTCATCATCAATCCAAATCAGTTTTGACATATAATTTTATTGTTTAAATTTTAAAGTTTGGGGTTTAAAGTTCGGATGAAATTTAAACGATTAAACCATCAAACAAAAATACGACCAAATCGTCTTAAATATTGCCTAAAAGTAAAAAGGTTATAGTTAAATATTCGTTAAACCTATCCAATCCTTCAAGGATTTTAAATCCTTGAAGGATTCAGTAATTTTGAAAAAATCATTTCAAAATCCCCTTAATCCAAAATTTTAAATTTTCCTATCTTTGTATTTGTAAATCTTTTCACTATGACAAGAATAACGCTTAAAATAAACGAACGTACAAAGCAGGAAAAACCCTGAAAGGACTTATTGAAATATTTTCAAAAGAAAATAAAGGCGTAGAAATCGTTTCGGATAAAAGTCCGTACAATCCTGAATTTGTAGAGAAAATAAGACGTGCAGAAGAAGATATTAAAAACGGAAAAGGTATTGTCGTAGATCCTGAGAATGTATGGAAAAGTTTGGGATTGAAGTAAAGACTTACAAGTAATATTCTTATATCAAGCATCAAACATCCATCATCAAACACCCAACTTCCAGCAACAAAAAATGACCAACAAATTCAAAATCATCAACGATCCTGTTCACGGATTCATCAAAATTCCCCACGAAATTTTGTTCGACATTATAGAACATCCGTATTTCCAAAGGTTAAGAAGAATTTCCCAAACCGGACTTTTGAATTTGATTTTTCCCGGAGCAACGCACACAAGATTTCATCACGCTTTAGGAGCGATGCATTTGATGTTTACCGCTTTGGAAACTTTGAAATTAAAGGGAATTGAAATTTCAAAAGAAGAAGAAAAATCGGCGATGATTGCCATTTTACTGCACGATGTTGGTCACGGTCCTTTTTCCCACGCTTTGGAAAATATGTTGATGGACGATTGGCATCACGAGAAACTTTCATTATTGTTGATGAATGATTTGAACAAGGAATTTAACGGAGAACTTTCCACAGCGATTGAAATGTTTAAAGGAAATTATCACAGAAAATTTTTCAACCAGCTGATTTCTTCACAACTCGATGTGGACAGATTGGATTATCTGAAACGTGACAGCTTTTATACAGGTGTTTCCGAAGGAAATATCAATACCCAAAGAATTATTTCGATGATGAATGTTGCAGATGAAGAATTAGTAATTGATGATAAAGGAATTTACTCCATCGAAAATTTTCTCACCGCAAGAATGTTTATGTATTGGCAGGTTTATTACCACAAAACTTCAGCTTTGGCGGAACATCTTTTGGTGAAAATTCTTGCCCGTGCAAAAACATTAATTTCTGAAGGAAAAGATTTGCCGGCTTCCGAAAATTTGAAATATTTTCTGCACAAAAATTCTTTTGAAAAAGCAACAAAAGAAGACATTCGGCGATTCACTGAACTGGATGATAACGATGTGATTCAGGCAATGAAATTCTGGACAAAAAGCGATGATTTCATTTTGTCTTATCTCTGCAAATCCGTGATTGAAAGAAATTTCCCGAAAACGATTATTTCATCAAAACCATTTGAGCAGGAATTTATTAAAACGAAAATTGAAGCGACAAACACGAAATTCAACACCAAAAACGGTGCGGAATTGGTAGAAGAAATTTCCCGAAGTTTGCTTCCTTACGATTCTGAAAAGCAAAAGATTTATTTGTTGCAGAAAAACGGTAAAAAAACAGAACTTACCCATTCCGAAAATCAAATTCTTTCTTCCTCGATTACATCAGTCAATACCAAATATATTCTTTCTTTTCCGAGAGAAATTTAAACCAATATTTTTAGCATAAAAAATTTGGGATATTTGGGAAATTGTTATATTTGCAAGATATGGAGTTTACAGCATCGCAAATTGCCGGCTTTATCAACGGAAAAATTATAGGCAACGAAAACGCCGTGATTACGGGAGTTTCACCTATCGAAAATGGCGAGAATGGTCATCTTTCTTTTGTTGCACAGCAAAGATTTGCGGATTATATCGAAACCTCGAAATGCTCGGTTCTCATCGTTTCAGAAAAACTTTTAACAAAAAACTCTTATGATTCTACCATTATTGCCGTAGAAGATGCTTATCTTTCATTCCAAATCTTAATGAATCTGTATCAGCAAATGCAGGGAAGAAAAACAGGAATAGAAGAAGGTTCTAAGTTTCACGAAACCTCAGTAATCGGCGAAAATGTATATGTAGGAGCTTTTACCTGTGTTTCCGAAAATGTGAAAATAGGAGATGATTCACAGGTTTATCCGCAAGTTTATATTGGAAAAAATGTGCGGATTGGGAAAAATTGTGTCATCTATAGTGGGGTGAGAATTTATGATTATTGTGTGATTGGCGACAATTGCGTGATTCATTCCAACACGGTAATCGGATCGGACGGATTTGGTTTCCAGCCGACAAAAGACGGTTATCAAAAAATTCCGCAGCTTGGAAACGTAGTTTTGGAAGACAATGTGGAAATAGGCTCCAATTGTAGTATCGATCGTGGAACAATAGGTTCTACCATCATCGGTAAAGGAACTAAAATTGATAATCTGATTCAGATTGCCCATAATGTGAAAATAGGACAGAATAATGTTATCGCTGCTCAAGCCGGAATTGCAGGTTCCACCGTCATCGGAGATTGGAACCAAATCGGTGGACAAGTTGGAATTGTAGGACACATCAACATCGGAAATCAAGTGAAAATTCAGGCACAAAGCGGCGTGAGTTCCAGTACAAAAGATAAAGAAACTTTATACGGTTCTCCGGCAATTTCTTATAATGATTACCTGAGAAGTTATGTACATTTCAGAAATC
>CAYSQR010000022.1:0-10646 GCA_964433195.1 uncultured Kaistella sp.
AAACTTTTATGGTTTTAAAAATTAAATTTCACCTCTTTTTCATATTGATAAAAACCACAAAAAGTGCAATCATCATTAATAAAGAAATACACAGCAGCAAATGATTTGCATACGGAATCGCAATATATTTTATCGAAAAAATTCCCATTAAACCAAGCAAAAATTCATTCAGGAAAATACCGAGAAGCAGCAACTTCAAGCCCAGCAAAAGTGGTTTTGTGATTTTGAAATAATTGGTCAGCAAAATCTGATTCATTAAAAACGTTGCAATACACATCAGTAAAACCAAGTGCAGATACGCAATTACCACATTTCTGAATCCAAATGCAAACTGATTTACCGCAGGAATAATCGAACCCAATTGCAAAACGATTTTTGCAGCGAAAGCCAATCCTGCAAAAAGTAAAATAAATCTTTGCATCGGTGACCATTTTAGAATGAGGTTTTTCCAGCTTTTCTTTACGAAATCGTACAAAATTACCGCTCCGAAAGTTTGTGCCAAAGTTCCCAAAACAATCAATATAAAAACAAAAACCGGAAGTTTCACCCAAAGAACCGATAATCCGTAACCGATGAAACAGCCTATGAACATTAACCAAAACAGCCATTTATTTTTCTTTTCCGAAATGACCGAACCGGCTTCTTTTAATGAAAACAAAAGCAAACCGATGCACGAAAAAATAAAAAATCCGTTGTACTGAAAATGCAGGTAATAATATGTTGAAGCGAGATAAAGATCCTGCGTAAGATTTTTTGCAGAAGTGGAATAAGCAAGATTGAAAACACCGACCGAAGAAATTACCGCAAAAAACAATCCGCCTAAAAACCAGATTTTCGAGGAGTCTTTAATTTTTTTGGAATCTTTAATGAAAAAATAAAAGAACACAAAACTGCACAGCAAAGCAACTGTAGATGCAGAAATTGAAGCCCAAAAATAACCGCCGTAAAGAAACGCAGCAAGCATTCCGAAAGAGGCGATAAGATTTACGATAATCAGATTTATATATTTTTTAAGGGAAACCTCGGAATTCAGCTTGCTCAAATAATTCGCAACCAGCACATAAAGCACATTGGTAATCCAGCCGTAAAATGCAAAATGAGAATGTGCTTCCTGCAAATGTTTCTGATCGAGAAAAGGCAAAGAATACACAATTTTGTACCGCATCAGAACTCCCAAAAATGCCACCAAAAAGAAATTGAAAACCGAAAATTTCAGCCAGAAAGCTTTGCTCATCAGAAATAAATTTTATGATTTACGAGTTCTATTTTGTTCTCCCGTTCCATTTTTTTTACGGTACGAATTACCGTTTCTATAGCCAATCCCGTAGAATTTGCCATTTCTTTCCGGGTAACGTCGATAATAATTTTATTATCGTTTTCGGGGCATAGATTTTTTTTGTGATTTTTCAGAAACATCAGTATTCTTTCTGTAGGACTTTGATGAACAATTGATTTCAGCTTCATTGTTTTGTCGAATGCTTTTTTGGCAATTTCTCTGGTAAAGTCGATTAAAGTTTCGGGATTATCAATCATAAATTTTTTGAACAGCTCCTCATTAAACCTGAAAATCTCCGCTGTTTCACTTGCAATAATGGCATTTGCAGGATATCTTTCTCCCAACAAAAACGGCGGTTCTCCCAAAAACTGATGAGCCGAAACTTTGGTTATCAGAAATTCTTTTCCTTCGGAATCGGTGTTGTAAATTTTCACTTCGCCTTCCAAAAGATAATAGAGATTGTGTGCTTTTTCGTCTTCTCTGAAAAGGGTATCTTTTCTTTTCAGAGAAAATCGGGGAACTTTATTTTTCAATAAAATCTCGCGTGAGAACATTGTTTTATGTTTACTTCAAAGTTAGGGAAAATAAATTTCATCGTTTATGATTGCGGTCATATTTTTGATGTTGAATGTTGGATGATGAACGATGAAAGTTAAATTTAAAACTCGTATCTCGAATATTAAATTCCGTTAATCTTTAGCAGGATTTTTCATTAAATCCCTATTTTTGAGAAATCTAATTAAAAAGTAAAAATGCCGAATCAGTTTAATCCGAGAGATGTTACTTGGCTTGCTTTCAACGAAAGAGTTTTGCAGGAAGCAATGGATGAGAAAGTTCCGCTTCATCTGCGGATTCGTTTTCTGGGAATCTTTTCCAATAATCTCGATGAATTTTTCCGTGTGCGTGTTGCAGGTTTGAAACGTGCGATGGATTTTAAGGAAAAATACATCGCCGAATCTTTTTATCAACCGCCGACAAAAATTTTGCAAAAGATTAATGAAATCGTCATCACACAGCAACAGAATTTCGATAAAACGTGGAAGAAAATCCAGTCGGAAATGGCGGAACAAAAAGTCTTCATCAAAACCGCAAAAAATCTTTCGGAAGAACAGAAAACTTTTGTCAGAAATTATTTTGATGAAGTGGTAGAAAGCAGCGTAATTCCCATTCTGCTTCACGAAAATTCTCCGATGCCTTATTTAAGGGACAAATCGCTCTATCTCGGAATTGCGATGCGAAGAAAAGAATGGCAGTACGAAAGCAAATTTGCGATTATTGAAATTCCGTCGAGAGTTGTCGGGAGATTTATTTTGCTTCCTTCCGAAGATACCGATGAAAAAAACGTGATGCTTTTGGAAGAAGTCATTACCTTTAATTTGCCCCATATTTTTTCCTATTTCGGGTATGATGAATTCCGGGCAAACTGTTTCAAAGTAACCAAAGATGCCGAATTTGATTTGGACAACGACATCAAAACCACACTCGCCGAAAAAATTGAAAAAGGCATAAAATCCCGAAGAAAAGGAAAACCGACCCGTTTCGTTTTCGATAAGGAAATGGATAAAGCATTGCTGGAATTTCTCATCAGAAAACTGCATCTCACTAAAAAAGACAGCATTATTCCGGGAGGAAAAATCCACAATTTCCGGCATTTTATGGATTTTCCGGAGGTCTTCAAAACGTATAAGAAACCGGAAGAAAGAACCTCTTTCGACCACCCTGAATTTGTCGGAAAAAGAATAACCGATGTCATTCAGAAAACCGATGTACTGCTTACTTTTCCGTATCACAATTACACTCCGGTTATTGATTTACTGCGGGAAGCTGCGATGGATCCCGATGTGAAATCCATACAGATTACCGCATATCGCTTGGCAAATCATTCAAAAATCATCAATGCTCTAATCAATGCGGTGCGAAACGGAAAAGAAGTTACCGTAATGCTCGAACTCCGTGCAAGATTCGATGAAGAAAGCAACCTGGAATGGAAAGAAATTCTGGAACAGGAAGGCGTGAAAGTTTTGCTGGGAATTCCCAATAAAAAAGTCCACGCAAAATTGTGCGTGATAAAAAAAAGAGTTCACAACAAAACCATTCAGTACGGTTTTGTAAGCACCGGAAATTTCAACGAAAAAACTGCAAAAATTTACAGCGATCATTTGCTGATGACTTCCGACAGAGGAATTATGGCAGATGTGAATAAAGTTTTCAATGTGCTGAAAAACCCGAAAGGTGATTTCATCCAAGTATTGAAATCCTGTAAAAACTTATTGGTTTGTCCGCAATTTATGCGTGAAAAAATCATCCATCACATCGACAGAGAAATTGAGGAAGCCAAATCCGGAAGAAAAGCAGAAATGATTATTAAAGTCAATTCACTGAGTGACAAGGATTTAATTTTAAAATTATACGAAGCCGCAAAAGCGGGAGTTGCGGTAAAGATGATTGTACGAGGAATTTATTGTGCCGTAAACCAAAAAGAGTTTAAGAAAAATATTGAGGCGATAAGCATTGTAGATGAATATCTGGAACACGCAAGAGTAATGTATTTTTATAACAAAGGAAGCGAAGATATTTACATTTCTTCCGCCGATTGGATGACGAGAAACCTCGATTACAGAATAGAAGCTGCAGTAAAAATAAAGCAGAAAGGTTTAAAAAAAGAACTGAAAGAGATTCTGGAAATTCAGCTGAGCGACAATGTAAAAGCAAGAATCCTCGACAAAAAATTACAGAACGAATATGTAAAAAGCAGCGAGAAAAAAATCCGTTCGCAGATAGAGACTTATCTTTATTTGAGGAATGTTTGATTGGGTGGAAGTCGGTCCTCCATCTTCCAGCATCCAACTTTCAAAATAAAAACCTATCTTTGCCTCACTTTTAGAAAAGGGAATCGCGTGAAAATCGTGAGCTGTCCCCGCAACTGTAAATCATAGTTTTGTTGGATGATGTCCTTCGACTTCGCTCGGGATGACATTGAATATTAGATATTTCTTTCGTTTATCAAAATAAAATTCAACAAACAAAAGTTTCTGCGAATCATTATTAATTATTCTTTTTTAATTATTAATTGATAAAAACCATTGCCAAAAGCGAGAAGGTGCAGAAATGTGAAAGTCAGGAGACCTTGCTGAAAGTTTTTAACCAAAAAATGCTTTCGGAGGAAAAGCCCTGATTATGATTAAAACCTACTTTTTTCCGGTGGTTCTGCTGTTTTGTTCTTTGCTGAGTTCTGCTCAGGAAAAAGAAATTGATACTGTTTTCATCTTTGATAATCAATTAGATAATTCAAGAAAAGTTCAGGTTATTTCTAAACTTAAAGCAGAAGATTTGCTGAAAAACACCACGAATCTTTCGGAAGTCCTGCGTTTTCAATCGCCGGTTTATATTAAGGAAAATGGTCGCGGAATGGTTTCCTCTCCTTCTTTTCGTGGAACTACTGCTCAACAAACCGCTTTCATCTGGAACGGAATCAATGTAAATTCTGTTTTTTTGGGACAAGGTGATATCAACAATCTGAATCTTCTCGGATACGACAATCTGGAAATAAAATCCGGTGGAGGAAGCGTCATCTACGGAAGTTCGGCAATCGGAGGAACTGTTCATCTGAATAACGAACTGACTTTTGACAAAGGATTTCACAATACTGCTTTTTTCGAGTACGGCTCATTCCGAACAATAAATACTTTCCTGAAATCTTCTTACAGCGATGAAAAATTGAGCGTAAAATTCTCCGGAAATTATGTGGAAAGCGAAAATGATTACAAAGTTCCCGAAAAAAAATACACCAATTTCAACGGACAATACGGCAACAAAACCTTCAATCTCGGAATCGGCTACAAAATCAATCCTTCAAATACGATAGCTTGGCAAACTCATTTGTACGACGGAATCCAAAATTATCCGACTTCGGAATTCGGGACGAAAACAAAATACCTCAGCAAAAGTTTCCGAAGTCTGCTGAACTGGGATTTTCATTCGGAAAAAATAAAGAATATTCTGAAACTTGCTTTTTTGGAAGAAGAGTTTCAGCATTTCCAAAACAGCAATTTACCGAAAAGCAGCGGAGGAACAGGAAAAAATTATATCGTGAAAAACGATTTCAACTATTTTTTTAATGATAAAATTGCTTTCAATTTAATTACCGATTATCAGCTGAACAAAGGAAACGGTTACCAATCGGGAATAAAAAATGCAGGAAGAAATGCAGGTTCTGTTGCAGGATTAATCAGATGGAATCCGACCCGAAAATTTTATTTCGAAGCAGGTGCAAAAAAAGATTTTGTTGAAAAAATCAGTTCGCCTTTTCTGTTTTCTTTTTCCGGGAAATATAATGCAGCAAATTGGTATTCCGCTGTTTTGAATATTTCTAAAAATTTCAGAACACCTTCGTTCAATGATTTGTATTGGGAACCGGGAGGAAATCCTGATTTGAAACCTGAAGTTTCCCAACAAGCGGAACTCGCCAATAATTTTAGATACAGAAATTTTAAATTCAATCTGACTCCTTATTATATTAAAATCGAGAATATGATACAATGGATTCCAAATTCAAACGGTTATTATTCTCCCATAAATACGCATAAAGTAGAATCTTACGGTTTGGAATCACAACTGGATTTTGAAAAAGAATCCGGAAAAAACAGAGCGAAATTTTCTCTTGGTTATATTTTCACCCATTCCAAAAATACGGAAACCGGCAAATTCCTGATGTACGTTCCGAAACATAAAATATTCGGCAACGCAAGTTACCGCTATGATTTTGCGGAAATTTTCGTTCAGGGAATGTTCAACGGACTTACTTATACCACAACCGACGAAAAACAGAGTGCTGCAATTGAGCCGTATTTTGTCTTTAATTCGGGATTATATTTCAATGTTTTCAAACATTATCAAATCGGATTCAAAGTCAATAATATCTTTGATGAAATCTACGAAACTACGGCATATTTTCCTTTACCTAAAAGAAACTACAGTATGAATTTATTAATTAACTTTTAAATATATCAAAATGAAAATCTCAAAAATTATTGCAATGGCTTTTGCCGCAACTTTGCTTTTTAATGTTTCTTGTAGAAACGAAGATCCAATCACAGAAGAACCGAAAGGTGCGTATGAAAACGGAATCATCATTGCAAACGAAGGTGGTTTTACCACACCGACTTCATCGGTTTCCTTTATTTCTAATGATTTGAATTATCAGGAAAATGATGTTTTCGGGAAAAACAATAACAACGACCAACTCGGATATGTTTTCCAAAGTGTTGGTTTAAAAGGCGATTATGCTTATTTGGTAATGAATATTCCGAACAAAGTGGAAATCGTGAACCGATATACTTTCAAGAAAACCGGTACTTTAACTGCAAATCTGGACAATCCGAGATATATCGCATTTTCCGGAAATTACACTTATATAACCAACAATGATTTTTTCAGTGTGAAAAAAGTGAATATTTATGACAACAATAATACTTTTGTAAAAAGCATCGATTTCGACAGATATGCCGATAAAGTGGTTTCTTCGGGAAACTTCGTTTATGTACAGACAGATGGAACAGATTATGATGTAAACTGGAACGAAATCCCTACAGGACACACTATTACAAGAATAAATGTAAATACAAACACCGTAGATAAAACCATCACTTTTACGGACAATGCTATAATCCGTGATATGGTTTCGGATAATGCGACTGTTTATGTTCTGTCTTCGGATTATACGGAATCTTATCTTTACAGGATAAATGCATCGAGCGGAAATTTCGATAAAATTACATTAACCGGAATTACTTACGCCAATAAACTTGTTTTGGAGAATAACCAGCTTTATTTTTTATCGGGAAATAAAGTTTATTCGATGGCTGCAAATGCTTCTGTCGCTCCTTCTTCGGAGAAATTTACAGTGGCAGGAAGTTATATTTATGGTTTCAATGTGATTGACGGAAATATTTTCACAGGCGATGCAAGTTTTAACGAAGACAGCACCGTGAGAATATACAGCAACAGCGGAAATTTGCTGAAAACCATAAAAACCGGAATCGCAACAAACGGGTTTTATAAAAATTAAGAGATTGTTTCTCTTATTGAATTTAAAGGAGAAATTTTCTTTCCACTTCTCTAAAAGGAGGAAAATTTCTTTTTAAATTCCATCAAAATTACTTCCTTTAGGATTGAGGTAAATAATTTTGATGAATTTTAGACAGATTATTTTTATGTGAAATTTTTCTAAAACCAATGAAAATCTTTGGTAAGTTCCAGATATTCTTCGGAAAATTTTCTTGGGGAATCTTCGATGACCAGTTCCGATTCTCTGCAATCCATTTTCTCAAAGCCAAATTCCAGAATCAATCTTTTGATTTTGGAATTTTTTATTCCGTATATTTTAATTTTTCTTTGGAGAAAAAATATGCTCTCAGAACATAATTTTTCAAAAAGTTCAAAAGATTCATTAGGAATAATTACAGAAAGTAATCCCGATTCCGATAAAATTTCCGCAGATTTCTTTATTAAATTTTCAAACGAAAGTTCGGTTTGCTGTCTTGCAAGAACATCTTTCCCCGAATTGTTTTCCTCAAAATAAGGAGGATTGGAAACCACCAAATCAAATTTATCCGCCGTTTCAAAATTTTTAAAATCCTGATGAATTGCTTTTAATCTTTGATGAAAAGGAGCATTTCCGAAATTTTCCGAAGCAAGATTTACGGCTTCTTTATTAATATCAATGGCAAGAATTTCTGCATCCGGATTTCTTTGAGCCGACATCAAGGAAACAATTCCCGTTCCTGTTCCAACCTCCAGAATTTTCCGGGAATTTTCCACCGAACATAAAGCACCGAGCAAAACCGCATCTGTTCCTACCCGGAAAACTTTTCCGGATTGATTGATGGTAAATTTTTTGAATCGGAACGGTTTCATTTTTTATGTTGAATGATGAATTTTGAATGATTGCTACATTGATATATTGGTAAATTGTTACATTATAAATTCGTCGGAAGAAAAATCGTAAATACCGTTCCTTTTCCGACTTCCGATTTTACCGAAATTTCGCCTTTGTAATCTTCTATCATTTTTTTTACCATCGTTAAACCAAGTCCCATTCCGCTGCTTTTAGAGGTAAAATTGGGTTCGAATATTCTGTTGTACATTTCTTCGGAAATCCCGATTCCGTTGTCTTCCACGGAAATAATGATTCTTTTCTGGCGTTGCTCCACATCTACATTGATGATGTTTTCCCGCTCTTCATCTTTTGCCTGACTTGCATTGGCAACAAGATTGGTAATGATTCTCGACAGATAAATCCTGTCCATTTCCATCATAATTTTTTCCTGATTGGTGTGAAAATAAATTTTTTCGTCACTAAAAACATTGATGATGTTTTTAATTTCTTTATTCAGATCAAAAACTTCGTTGTTCTTTTCGGGGAGTTGTGCAAATTGTGAAAAAGCGTTCGCAACGGTAACCACCAAATCAATCTGATCAACCAAAGTTTTGCTCAGATTTTTTACTTTTTCGGCGATATCAGGATCGTTCGGATCGAATTTTCTTTCGAAATTCTGAATCGTGAGTTTCATTGGTGTCAAAGGATTTTTCACTTCGTGTGCAACCTGTTTTGCCATTTCTTTCCACGCTTCTTCTTTTTCTTTGAAACTAAGCCGTTCTTTCTGTTCCTTGATTTGGAGAATCATTCTGTTATATGCTTTTACCAATTGGTTTAGCTCATCTTTCTGATAATATTTAATCGGTTGCGGATCGCTTTCAAAAAGCGTAATTCTATCAATCATCTCCGAAAACTTTGTGAGCGTTTTCGTAAGATGGTTGGAAATAATCCAGCTGAACCAAACCGCAAATGCAATCACAAAAAGATTTACGGCAACAAGATAATTTACATATTTGTTGAAAACACCGATGTATGCACCGTCATTATGATAATATGGAAAATAAACAATTGCAATCGGTTCCAGCATATTGTTTTTCAGAATCATATAAGACGAGGTAATATTGGTTTCTGTTTTTTCGTCATAATTTTGAAAATCGACTCTTTTATCTCCGGATAAAACCTGCTTTACAATTTCGGAAGGAATTTTTTTCTCGGTAATGAGATTGAGGTCTTTATTGGAAATCAGAAAATCTCCTTCCAGATTATATATGATAATATCCTGATTATTAATGTCTGCAATTTCAAAAATATCGTTGGCTAAAATTCTCGGTAAATCGCCGGTTTGGATTTGGGTATGACTTACTGCATAATCCAAAGCAGACATCAGAGATTCTGCTTTTTTCTGCATTTCGGTTTTGCTTTGTTCGGCTGCATTATTTTTTAAAATAAAAAATGAAAGCACCGTAGAACCTGCAATGCTGAGAAAGCAAATCAGTAGAAATCCCCAGAAAACCCTGTTTCTCAGGCTGAATCCTTTGTAATTAGAGTTCGGCATTCTTTTTCATCAGTTTCGTTACATATTTTCCGATAATATCAAATTCGAGGTTTACGGTATCGCCAATTTTCAGATTTTTCATATTCGTAAATTCCCAAGTGTAAGGAATAATTGCCACAGAAAATTTTCCGTTTCCACTTTCCGCAACCGTCAAAGAAATTCCGTTTACGGTAACCGAACCTTGCGGAACGGTAACGAAATCATCGGTTTCGTCATATCGAATAGTTACGAAGAAACTCCCTTCTTTATCTTGGATGTTTTCTACAATTCCCGTTCTATCGACGTGTCCTTGTACGATGTGTCCATCGAGTCTTCCGTCGAATTTCAGGCAGCGTTCGAGATTCACTTCCGTTCCTTTTTCCCATTTTCCGAGATTGGTTTTTTCCAAAGTTTCATTGATGGCGGTAACTCTGTAATCGTTCCCGGAAATTTCCACAACAGTAAGACAACATCCGTTATGAGCCAAACTTTGATCGATTTTCAGTTCTTGTGTAAAAGGACAGGTTAAAACAAAATCGATATTATTTTCGTTTCGGTGGAGTTCTTTTACAATTCCCGTTGCTTCTATGATTCCTGTAAACATTTGTTTGAGTTTTGATTATTCCTTTATCGGAAAAAGAAATTTGCACAAGGTAAATATACGAAAGTTCCTGAAAAATGGTTTCCGACAAAAAATATAATGTGGCCATCAGAAGCTGTCTAAATTAAAGAAACATAAGATTTAGGTAAAACCATAAAAACACCTTAGATTGAAAATATTTTACAATTTTAATTATTAAATCCTAAGATATTGAAAATCAGATTTGTGAAAATTTAACAAAGAAAAAACCGGTTTCATAAAAAATGAAAGCGGTTTCAGTTATTTTTTTTGAAGAATAAATATTTTATCCTCTGTCAAGATTTGCAGTCATATATTCTCTGTTCATTCTTGCAATTAC
>CAYSQR010000022.1:10656-14575 GCA_964433195.1 uncultured Kaistella sp.
GAGGGAAATTCCTTTCGGGCATTCTACTTCGCAAGCTCCGGTGTTGGAACAGTTTCCGAAACCTTCTTCGTCCATCGCTTTTACCATATTCAGCACTCTGCGTTTTGCTTCTACTCTACCTTGAGGAAGTAATGCGTACTGCGAAACTTTTGCTCCTACAAATAACATTGCAGAACCGTTTTTGCAAGTTGCAACACAAGCTCCGCAACCAATACACGCCGCTGCATCCATTGCTTTATCTGCATCTTCTTTCGGAACCGGAATTGCATTTGCATCCAATGTATTTCCGGAAGTGTTTACGGAAATAAATCCTCCTGCAGCCATCACTCTGTCAAAGGAACTTCTATCCACTACCAAATCTCGAATCACCGGAAAAGCGGCACTTCTCCAAGGTTCTATGGTAATAGTTTCGCCGTCTTTGAACATTCTCATATGAAGCTGACAAGTCGTAATTCCGGTATCCGGTCCGTGAGGACGACCGTTGATATAAAGGGAACACATTCCGCAGATTCCTTCGCGACAATCGTGGTCGAAAGCGATAGGTTCTTTGTTTTCGTTGATTAAATTCTCATTTAATATATCGAGCATTTCCAAAAATGAAGAATCTGTGGAAACGTCGGATATTTTATAAGTTTCGAATTGTCCTTTTGATTTATTGTTTTTCTGTCTCCAAATTTTCAGAGTCAGGTTTAGTCCTTTTTTTGCACTCATTTTATTTACTATTTTGGAGATTATTTATAACTTCTCGTTTTCACTTCGATATTTTCGTATATCAAATCTTCTTTGTGCATCACTTCCTGATTTATATCTGTTCCGTGATATTCCCACGCTGCAACATATTTGTAGTTTACATCGTCGCGTTCCGCTTCTCCTTCCGGTGTTGCGTGATCCCATCGGAAATGTCCTCCGCAAGATTCTTCTCTGTTCAGAGCATCTTTTGCCATCAGTTGTCCCAATTCCAGAAAATCTGCAACACGGAATGCTTTCTCAAGTTCCATATTCATTCCGTCTGCTTCGCCGGGAACTTTTACGTCTTTCCAAAATTCTGCTCTCACTTCTTCTATTTCCTTTATGGCTTCTTCCAATCCTTCGGGAGTTCTTCCCATTCCTACTTTATTCCACATAATGTGTCCTAATTTTTTATGGAAATAATCTACGGAATGTTTACCATTATTAGTCATAAAGAAATTTATCTTATCCTGAATTTCTTTTTCGGCAGTATCAAATTCGGCAGTATCAGTAGGAATTGCTCCTGTTCTGATGTCCGCAGAAAGATAATCCGCAATCGTATAAGGAAGTACGAAATAACCATCTGCTAAACCCTGCATCAAAGCAGAAGCTCCCAATCTGTTCGCACCGTGATCAGAGAAATTTGCTTCTCCGATGACGAAACATCCCGGAATTGTTGATTGTAAATTATAATCCACCCAAATTCCTCCCATCGTGTAATGAACTGCAGGATAAATTTTCATTGGTGTTACATAAGGATTGTCTGCTGTGATTTTTTCGTACATCACAAAAAGGTTTCCGTATTTTTCTTCCACCCAAGCTTTTCCTAAATCGTAGATTTGCTTATCTGTTGGATTATGGATGTTTTTTTCTAATGCAGATTCTTTTCCTTTCTTGGTAATTTCAGTTGAGAAATCCAGATAAACTCCTTCTTTGGTATCATTGTTTTCAATTCCGAAACCCGCATCACATCTTTCTTTTGCGGCTCTGGAAGCTACATCACGAGGAACTAAGTTTCCGAAAGCAGGGTATCTTCTTTCTAAATAATAATCTCTGTTTTCTGCCGGAATATTTTCGGGTTTTAATTTACCTTCACGAATTGCAACCGCATCTTCAATATTTTTCGGAACCCAAATTCTTCCGGAATTCCGGAGAGATTCCGACATTAAAGTAAGTTTGGATTGCTGTGTTCCGTGAACAGGAATACAGGTTGGGTGAATCTGCACATAACAAGGGTTTGCGAAATACGCTCCTTTTTTATGAATCTTCCAAGCTGCGGAAACATTGGAACCCATTGCATTTGTAGAAAGGAAATATACATTTCCGTAACCTCCGGAAGCAATCACTACTGCGTGTGCAGAATGTCTTTCTATTTCTCCGGTTACGAGATTTCTTGCGATAATCCCTCTTGCTTTTCCGTCCACAATTACCAAATCGAGCATTTCGTGACGGTTGTACATTTTTATCCTACCTTTCCCGATTTGACGACTCATTGCAGAATATGCACCTAATAACAATTGCTGTCCGGTTTGTCCTTTTGCATAAAAAGTTCTTTTTACTTGAACTCCGCCGAAAGAACGGTTATCCAATTGTCCTCCGTATTCTCTTCCGAAAGGAACTCCCTGCGAAACACACTGGTCAATAATGTTTGCGGAAACTTCAGCAAGACGATAAACATTTGCTTCTCTTGAGCGGTAATCTCCACCTTTTATCGTATCATAAAACAAACGGTAAGTGGAATCTCCGTCTCCTTGGTAATTTTTTGCCGCATTTATTCCACCTTGAGCAGCGATTGAGTGAGCTCTTCTCGGGGAATCCTGATAACAGAATGCTTTCACGTTATAACCTTGTTCCGCCAAAGTTGCAGCAGCAGAACCTCCTGCTAAACCAGTACCTACAACAATGATGTCGATTTTATCACGGTTGTTTGGTGCAACGAGGTTCATATGGTCTTTATGGTTTTTCCACTTGTCTGCTAAAGGACCCGCCGGAATTTTTGAATCTAATTTGCTCATTTTTAAATGATATTATTGAGTTACATAATGATAAACAGCAATGATGATAAATCCCAAAGGAATAAGCACAGAATACCAATTCCCCAAAGTTTTGATTACCGGTGTATATTTCGGGTGTCTTGCTCCGATGGATTGGAACGAAGACTGAAATCCGTGTGCAAGATGAAGCCCCAATAAGACAAAAGAAATCACATAAAAAACCACCCTCCACAAATCTGCAAACTTTGCGTGAAGCTCTCCCCAAAAACGGGTCATATCATTTGGATCTCCTTCTCCGGGAACATATTTGTAAGTCATCTCGTGAAGCCAGAAATCATACATATGCAATCCCAGGAAAGCCAAAATTACCGCACCGGAAATAATCATATTTCTGGACATCCAGGATGAATTTGCAGAAGCTCCGTTTTCGGCGTATTTCACAGGTCTTGCTTTGTTGTTTCTCGCTTCGAGAACAAAGCCCATAATGAAGTGAAAAAACACAGCAAAAATCAAGATTGGCTGCATAATAAACTGCACCGCCCAATTATAACCCATAAAATAAGATGCCGCATTGAACGGTCCTTCTTCTCCGCAGAGTGATAATAAATTTACAGAAAGGTGCATTATCAAGAAAAGGAGCAAAAACATTGCAGACAATGCCATTGCGTATTTTCTACCGATAGTAGATTGCGTAAATCCTGCCATAATTAATTTAATGTTTAAATTTGAATTTTCACAAAGTTAAATAAATGTTAAGGTATAAAAAGATGAGAAAAGTCAGAAATTTGTAGTTTGTAATATTTCTAAATAAGATTGGTGCTTCCGGAAAATTTACTGTAAAGTGATATATAAAGCAAAAACCCTTTCGTTTTGAAAGGGTTTTGATTTAGTTTTCTAAACCATCAAGAGATTAAGAAAAACTAAGCTCTTAATGTCCTTAATCTCTTAATGTTTTTTTTGATTTACTCTTTTATAATTTTCTTGGTTATTGTTTCTCCTGCCTTTGTAACGGCAGAAATAAGATAAACTCCTTTTGAAAGATTTGAAACATTTATAGATTTTGCAGAAGCAGAAATTTGTTTTACCATTCTTCCCGAAACATCCGTTATTTTTACATTAGAAACATCCTCAGAAAAATGAAGAGTATCTTTTACAGGATTTGGATAAAGTGTAATTTCTTTTTTATTAATATCTGC
>CAYSQR010000022.1:14585-17950 GCA_964433195.1 uncultured Kaistella sp.
CAAGCAATCTTCATTGTAACTTGCCGTTGCATCTTTTAGCCAATCTGTATTCAGTGATTTAATATCTCGCAGCAGGTTTTACTTCATATATTTTCCCGTTTATTTTCACGCTTTCAACATTTTCGGGAAGAATTTTCAATTCAAAATTTTTAGTCCGGCGTGAAGTCAGATAAGGTTCGATAATGTATTTTTCGATTTTTTCGGGATTGGATTTTTCGGGTACAAGAAACAAGACTCTCTCCTCATTTTTTACCGAAAGAATATTTTCCTTAAAATATTGGTGTACCAAAACTTCGTCAATTTTTCCGGCTCTGAAATTCAGCATCATTCGCAAAGCAATGAAAACCAAGATGAAATAAACCAACCGGGAAACATTTTTAATACTGAATTTAAGAATCGTAAATCTTAAAAAATAAATGATGACGAAAGAAACCAAAACTTCCAATAAAGTCATCGGAACCATTTTATAGAAAGCAAAATCTGTATCTGCAAAAAAGTGAATTACCTTTAAAGTGGAGCTTACAAAAAATTCATAAAAAAAATCCAACCAAAAAAACTGAACGGAAAATGCAATGAGAACCGTCATTAATAAAGAAAAAACAATCAGAATTTCCGAAAACGGAATTACCACAAGATTCGCAGGAATCGAAATCAGCGACCATTGATGAAAGTAAAAAACCACCAAAGGAAGTGTTGCAACCTGTGCAGAAATGCTCACTGAAAACACGTTCTGCATAAAATCCTGAAACTTGTTTTTCGGTTTCGGAAGATATTTCAGAATCGGCTGGTTCAGCCAAAAAATTCCGAAAACCGCAAGAAAGCTCAATTGAAAACCAACATCAAAAAGCTGATGTGTATCGGCAATCAAAATCACAAACGCTGCAAACGCCATCGAATGAAGCAAATCTGTTTTTCGTTGCAGCAACACATAGATGTAATACGCGGAAATCATAATACAGGAACGGACAACCGAACTTCCGTAATCGATGAAAACTGCAAAAATCCAGATTAAAGACAAGGAAATAATGATTTTCAGATTCCTGAATTTCGGCGGAAAAACAGGATTCAGAACCAGCAAAATCAGCCAGAAAATAATGACCATATGAGAACCGGAAATCGCCAGAATATGAACCAATCCCGATTTGCTGAAATCCTGCACGGTTTCGTCATCCATCTCGGTTCGGTCGGCAAGAATAATTCCTTTGGTAAATTCGCGGGTTTTTGAACTTAGATTGGAACGGTCGATTTTGTGTAAAGTTTCGAGACGTTTCTGCCGTATTTTTTCTGCAAAAGTAAGGTCATTTCTTTTGACAATTTTGAAATCATTCGGAAGATAACTTTGAAAATAAATGTCTTTTCTCGAAAGATATTTCCCGTAATCGAACTGAAAATCGTTGTTTGGTTTACTCGTTTTATTTACATAAACTTCTGCTTTATAGTAATGTAAAAAATCCAGTTCCTGTTCGGATTTCGGTAATGACAATACACTTTGGAACTGTTCTTTATCTCTCCACGCTGTGATTTCGTAGCGACGGTTTTTCTCGTTGGAATTGAGTTTCTTGTTGATTTTGAAAACAATGTTTTCTTTTCCTTTCAGTTCAGGAAGTTTCGGTTTTTGTGAATTGAGAAAATGGGCAAAAATCCCCAAAGAAAAAAAGAATGCAAGAAGTGAAAAATAACCAAGATATCGAAGATAGAAATTTTTTACAAAAACCAAAAACAGAAATAAAAAACTGATTATCAGCAAAATATAAATTCGTTTTTCATTCAGAATAAACTCATCCTGCAAGAAAATTCCCAGAATAAAACAAACGCAAAGAATGAGTAAGGGCTGTTTTTGCAAAAAAATAAAAATTATTTAGTCCAATCTTCTAATTGGCGTGAAAATGTTCTGGCATTTTTAATCTCAGTGATGATTTCTTCCGCTGAACGTGGGTCATCATCCCAGATTCCTGCAAAATCGGCAATTGTTTTTTTAGCTTCCATATTCTTCATTGAATCTTCAATCTCTTTAATCAGTTTCAGTTTCTCTTCACTGTTCCAACTTTTCACAGAATCGAGAATATGCTTTCTTTTATTTGTTCTTTCTTTGGTTTCCATCTTGTTCACTTTTAAGCAAATATAAATATTTCTGATTAAAATTCACTACAATTTCCGCAGCAGAATCACTTGCACCTTTTCCGCCGAGTTTTTCCCGTAATTCTTTATAATCTTCCAGAATTTTACTTCGGTTTCCACCTAAAATTAATTTTAATTCTTTCACCAAATTTTCGGTATTCAATTCATTCTGAATCAATTCCGTTACGATTTCTTTATCCATAATTAAATTGACCAAAGAAATATATTTGATGTTTTTTACCACTCTTTTCCCGATTTCATAGGAAATTCTGCTGCTTCGGTAACAAACCACTTCGGGAATATTCAGCAATGAGGTCTCCAAAGTTGCCGTTCCGGAAGTGACGAGTGCCGCTTTGGAGCACCTCAACAAATCGTAAGTTTTATTGGAAACGAAATGTACATTTTCGTCCACAAATTTTTGGTAAAATTCTTTCGGCAAACTCGGTGCACCTGCAATAACGAATTGGTAATCAGTAAAAAAAGAACGAACCGAAAGCATCAATTCCAGCATTTTCATTACTTCCTGTTCTCTGGAACCCGGCAAAAGTGCAATAATTTCTTTTTCGTTTAAACCGTTTTCTTTTTTAAAATTTTCAACATCAATTTCCTTTAAATCTGAAATCGCATCCAACAAAGGATGTCCTACGAAATGGGCATCAACTCTATGTTTTTTGTAGAAATCTTTTTCAAACGGAAGAATCACGAGCATTTCGTCCACGTATTTTTTAATTTTCTCAACTCTTCCTTCTTTCCACGCCCAAAGTTGTGGCGAAATATAATACACGATTTTAATTCCAAGGTTTTTTGCAAATTCCGCAATCCTTAAATTAAATCCCGGATAATCGACCAAAACCAAAACATCGGGTTTAAATTTTTGAATATCTTCTTTGCAGAATTTAATGTTTTTTAGAATTGTTCCGAGATTTTTCACTACTTCCAAAAAACCCATAAAAGCCAAATCTTTGTAATGTTTCACGGGAGAAAATCCGGCAACTTCCGCCATTAAATCTCCTCCCCAAAAACGGAATTCCGCGTTGGAATCTTTTTTCAGAATAGATTTCATTAAATTGGAAGCGTGCAAATCTCCCGATGCTTCTCCTGCGATGATGTAGTATTTCATTAAGTACGAATTTCTCGGATTAACTCGAATTTTACGAATGATGCGAATAATTTTGATGGTAAAGTTAATGAATTTTTGAGCATTGATTTCTCAAAGTTATAGGAGAAAGTTTTTATATTTGTGTGTT
>CAYSQR010000022.1:17960-19372 GCA_964433195.1 uncultured Kaistella sp.
GTGTTGTCTATAATTGTACAAATGAGCCGCACTAAAAGAAAATTCGATGAAATTGAAAACTTACTAATTAAAATTTTAGGAGAGAAAATTGTTTCTACTGAAGAGTACGGAAACAAATATTTGAATATAAAAGGCTCTCATTTTTGGATGTCCAATGACTTTGATGAGCTTATTATTGGTTTTGGATTAAATCATACTCACTTTAGTGAAAAATTTGACAATTTAAATGATGGAATTTTTCAAGCATTTGATTTATTAACTAACAGAGTAAAAACAACTGATTATATTAAAGGAAACAGAATATTCAAAACAACCGTTGAAATTGAATATCCAAATGCTAAACCTTTAAATATTGGAACATCAACGATTCTAATTTATCCTTTTTGGAAGAAAACAAAAATCGAAGTCAATTTTTCGGAGAAGTTATTAGAAAAAAAAGAAATTGAAAATGAAGTAAACTTAATACTAAATTCAGAATAGAAACTTCAACAACAAAGCATTGTCAAAATCCGAGATTAAAAGCAAATTAAAATAATTTACCCAAACTTTTTTTCAAAAATTTAAAAATTCAGATTTTCAAGATTTTGATGTCCTTCCCAAACTGCCAAAACCAAAACGGAATCCTGAAAAATTTCATAAATTATCATACAATCTCTTACAATAACAATTCGTATATTTTCAACCGTTGTTTTCTTCCGGCAAAAGGGTTTTCGGAGATGAGTTTGGCTTTTTCATCCAACAATTTATCAAGTTTTTTTTACTGTATAGAGTAGATTTATTTCTGTTGTTCCAATAAGAGAAAATCTCTTTCTTATTTGTCAAAGATTCTATTGACCAAACAACTTTTCTTGCTCTTCGAGCCATTTTTTCATTTCTTTTTGCTGTTTTTCGTGCGTGATAAACTCTCCTTTTTCATATTGTGCTTTTGCTTCCTCTATTTTCAAAAGCTGGTCTTCGGAAAAAACATAAGTATCTTCCTCCAAAACTTTTTCAATTTTTTCTAAAGTCGCTTCATCGGAAAAATCTATCCTTTCTTTTATGATTTTTTTGCGTTCAGGTGTCGTTATCATTTTAAAATATTTTTAACCTAAATTTGTTCATTCAAAGATAATAAAAAAATGTCCTCAGATTTTGAAATAAAAAATAAAGTAGCAGAAAGCGGATTGATCAATTTCGATATTTCTACGCTCGTTCCGAAGGGAAAAAGAATCGGGGTTGATTTGAAGGATTTTCTTTTTCAGGAAATGATTCTCAAAGAAAAAGATTTCCGTGAAAAAGTTGCCGCTATAAATCCCGAAGAATACAGCAATTCTTACATTTACATCTACAATTCCGCAGAGGCGATTGTTCCGCTTTGGGCGTATTTTCTCATCACCGCAAAATTGACGGATTCCTCCAAAAAAATCGTTTTC
>CAYSQR010000023.1:0-13907 GCA_964433195.1 uncultured Kaistella sp.
AAAAATTTATGTTCAACATTGAAACGTTACGGTCAAAATCCGATTCGGAATTGACCAAAATCACAAAAGATTTAGGCGTTAAACTTGCTAAAAACAGCACGGATAATGATAGAATCTTTGCAATCCTCGATTTTCAGGCATCGAATACCAAAGTTGCGAAAGATTATTATAACGCCACAGAAACCATTATGAATACAGAGAAAAATGAAACTCCTGCACCGAAAAAACCGGCTGCAAAAAGAAACACTCCCAAGAAAAAAACAGAGCAACCCAAAGAAGTTTCCGCAGAAATTCCGTTCGAGAATAATGAAACTCCTGTAGAAGCTCCACAAGAAAAAACGGCTGAAAACCCGGAAGAAAATCCTACACAAAACCAGCAAAAGAAGAAAAGACAAAGAGTTCCTGCTCCGAAAAATCCGGAAACAACAGCAGAAACCTCCGTTGCAGAAATTGTTGCCGAACCGGAAAATAAACAACCGGAACAGCCAAAAAACCCGAATCAAAACGGAAACGGAAATCATCATAATAAACAGCAAAATCCACAGCATAAAAACCAAAACCAACATCAAAACAACAACAGAAATCAAAACAAAGAATCTGATAATCAGGAAGATAATAACTCCAAAAAAGATTTCAATTTTGATGGTTTAGTTACCATTGAAGGTGTTTTGGAAATTCTTCCCGACAATTACGGATTCCTGCGTTCATCGGATTTTTCCTATATTTCTTCTCCGGACGATGTATATGTTTCCACCAATCAAATCAGAAATTATGGTTTGAAAACGGGAGATACCGTAAGAGGAATTGTACGTTTACCGAAAGAAGGCGAGAAATATTTTTCGTTACTGAAACCGACAGAAGTCAACGGAAGAGATTTGGAATTTATCAAAGACAGAGTAGCTTTTGAGTTTTTAACGCCTTTGTTTCCTGAGGAAAAATTTACTTTAACCGGAAAAAATTCTACCCTTTCTACAAGAATTGTCGATTTGTTTACACCCATCGGAAAAGGACAAAGAGCAATGATTGTTGCACAACCGAAAACCGGTAAAACGATGCTTCTGAAAGATATTGCCAATTCAATTTCCGAAAATCATCCGGAAGCATATATGATGATTTTGCTGATTGACGAACGTCCCGAAGAAGTAACCGATATGGAAAGAAGCGTGAATGCAGAAGTCATCGCTTCAACTTTTGACGAACCTGCAGATAAACACGTGAAAGTCGCAAACTTAGTTCTGTCAAAAGCACAGAGAATGGTAGAATGCGGTCACGATGTGGTAATTTTGCTCGATTCCATCACACGTTTAGCGAGAGCTTACAATACCGTAACTCCTGCTTCTGGAAAGATTCTTTCGGGAGGAGTTGATGCAAATGCACTTCATAAACCGAAAAGATTTTTCGGAGCAGCAAGAAATATCGAAGGAGGAGGATCATTAACAATTATTGCAACCGCTTTGATTGATACAGGATCTAAAATGGATGAGGTAATTTTTGAAGAATTTAAAGGAACCGGAAATATGGAGCTTCAACTCGACCGGAAAATTGCCAACAAGAGAATTTATCCTGCAATTGATTTGGTTGCTTCGAGTACAAGGAGAGATGATCTTCTTCTCGATGAAACCACGCAGCAGAGAATGTGGATTCTGCGAAAATACCTTTCCGATATGAATCCTGTGGAAGCAATGGAATTTGTGAACAAAAGCATCAAAGGAACTTTGAATAACGAAGAGTTTCTGATGTCGATGAACAGATAAGCCACAAAAAGTATGTGGGAATAATTTCTCCCGAAAAAGCAAACCCCCTTTTCAGAAAAATCTTGAAAGGGGGTTTTTAATTTAAAAGCTGATTGATTATTCTGTAATGGTTTTGCTTTCTCCAAAATTCAGATTTAATAATATCCCAAGAAAATATAAGCTACACATTTTGAGGAACTAACCTTAACAACACTGTTTCCTTTAGGTAAAATATATCTGTCATATCCTGCAATTTCATCTTGAACATTGAGGCAATTAAAATTAATATTTGCCTCAAAATTTCACTATATCTGAGGCAAATAAATTTTCTAATCGACTCATAATGTATAATTGGCAACTTTCAGATTAGGCAAATTTTGCTTATGATGATTCTGTATTAGACTCTTTGGTAATAGATTTTGCTTTGGAAACCGGAGAAGTAAAAGATTTGATGGATTCACTTCCTGATTCTGCACAGCAAGAAACTATTTTGCAGTTTATGATTTCCGAAGCCATCAAGACATCAGAAATTGAGGGCGAATATTTTAGCAGACAGGATATTATATTTTTCTACTGTTATTTTAGAATCTCAGAAAAATGCAAAGCAAACCATATTATTTACGCTCAATAAAGCTAAACTCATAGATAAATACAAATCTCTGATGAATGATAGACAAACTAAAGCTGTTTTGAAAATGTTTGATTTTGGAATTTCAGGATTTGAAGGTGGTATGACTTCCAAAAAATATGTTTCCATTACCAAATCTTCCAGAGCTACAGCTACAAGAGATTTGCAGGATTTATCCAATAAAAAAAAATTGATACAAAAAGGAGAAGGCAGGAGTGTGAACTATGAATTGAATATTGAGTAAAAAGAAAATTTATATTTGTCTTTTCCTAGAATTAATGGGAGTTTAAATGAGTAACCTCAATCCATAAATTTTTAGCAAAATAATGGAAATTTGAAAATAATATAGAAACCAATAAACCCCTTTAAAACTCTTTTTCTCAAAGGATTTAGAAACAAAAAAAATCCCAGATTTTTCTGAGATTTTCTTTTCAAGTGTGGGTCCTGAGGGATTCGAACCCCCGACCCTCTGGGTGTAAACCAGATGCTCTGAACCAACTGAGCTAAGAACCCTTGTTTTTTGGTTCGGCAAATATACAACGATTTTTTATTTTCACAAATTTTTTTCTAAAAATTCGCCAACCACAAAGTTGCTTCCGCCAATGAAAATCATTTCATCATTTTTAACTTTTTGTTTTGCAGAAAGATAGCCATCCTGAACATTCTGGAAAATTTTGTAATGAATGTTGCTTTTTTTCAGCAAATCTTCATAGGTTTCGGGATTTCTACCGCGATTTATTGATGGTTTCACAAAATAATAATTTGCATTTCCGGGTAAAATCCCAAGAACTTCATCTATTTTTTTATCGTTTACAAAACCGAGAACAATATGCTTGTGTTGCGGATATTCTTTCAACTGATTAAAGACTTCTTCCAATCCGGCTTGGTTATGGGCGGTATCACAAATCGTCAAAGGATTTTGGGAAAACTCAAACCAGCGACCGATGAAATTGGTGTTTTTATGAACATTTAATAATCCGTTTTCAATGTGTTCATCAGAAATTGCAGTGCCTGAATTTTGTAATTCTTTAACTAAAGCCAAGACAACACGGATGTTTTTTTTCTGGTAATTTCCCTTTAAATCTGATTTTAAATGGGTTTTAATCTGTGTTGCATCAATAAAATCCGCGTTTTTTTCTCCCGCTTTTTCTTTAATGATATCCTTTACCAAAACATTTTCATCCCCTGAAATTATCGCAGAATTTTCTTTTATGATTCCCGCTTTTTCAATAGCGATTTTTTCGATGGTATCTCCCAAAATATTTTGATGGTCGAGCTGAACATTCGTAATGGCGGAAACCAAAGGTTTAATGATATTCGTAGAATCCAATCTTCCGCCTAAACCGACTTCGATAATCGCAAAATCCACATTGCTTCGATAAAAATATTCAAAAGCCATTATCGTCGTAAACTCAAAAAATGACGGCTTGATTTCTTCGGGTAAATTCTTCAGTTTTTGGATAAAATCGAAAACAAATTCCTTATCGCAATTCTTTCCGTTGACTTTTATCCGTTCGGTAAAATCAATTAAATGCGGCGAATTGTACAATCCTGTTTTGTAACCTGATTCCTGTAAAACAGAAGAAAGCATATTGCTCACAGAACCTTTCCCGTTTGTTCCGCCGATGTGGATGGTTTTGATTTTTTCCTGCGGATTTCCAAAAAAATCACAAAGTTTTTTGATGTTGTCAAGTCCCGGTTTATATGCTTTTTGTCCGTCGATTTGGTAATTCGGCATTTGTACGAAAAGCCATTCAACTGCTTCGTGATAATCTTGCTGTGTCATTTAAAATTGAAATAAATTTTTAATTTTTGACCGTATTTAACTTTGTTAAAATTAAACCGCAGAAAACTTTGACAAAGTATTTTTTAGAAAGTAATTTTGTAAGTCCCCGTCGATGAGGTATTTGCTTTTTCTGCTTTCACATATTTTTTCACCCAAATCACAGCAGCTGTAGCAGCACAAGAATCTGAAATTCCGCTTGATCGGTATGCGGAAATTACGTTTCCTGCTTTATCAACCGTATAAGAAATTACTATTTCTCCCGATGCAGAACAGTTGTGAGAGGGTTGAGTTCCTCCTCTTCCCATTGTTCCGGGAATAAATCCTATTAATTTTCTGTCAACTCCTATTTTACTGTCGCCGTTTCCGTCGCCGCCGAGAGGATCTCCTGAATTTCCGGTGGTTCCGTTTGTTCCCTGAGTTCCGGGTTTTGTTCCTCTTCCTTTAATTAAATTCCCAATTGCGGCAGTTCCTTTTCCATCTCCGGTTCCTGTTTTGGAATTTGCATTTTCGGCTTTTGCAGGAGATGTTTTCGCGGTTTTATCCGAAGTGGTTTTTGCCGTATTTTTGGTTTCCGTCTTCGTAATCTTTTCAGGTTTTTTTTCGGATTTTTCTGTCTTCGGAACAGAAATTTTGGTGTTGTTTCCCGTTAAAATTTTCTCTTTTACAGCCGGTTTCTCAGATTCCGGTTTTGGTTTTGTTTCTGCTTCCTCTTTTGGTTCCGGTTTCGTTTCAATGATATTTTCCTGAACGGTTTCAGGTGGTGTAATTTCCGTTTCGGAAGCCAAACTTCCTTCCTGATTTGCGGGTTCTTCTAAACCGTTTCCGTTTCTGTTGTCGCCGAAATTAATGAGCATTGTAGTTACTGCTTCTTTTTTCTCGGGAATTTTTTCGATGATTTTGTAATAAAAAACAAAAAGCAGAAGTACAGACCAAATAACTGCGGTGATGATACCGCTTTTCAGCTTGTCTTTGTTTTCTTCTCTTTTGTTGATGGTATAACCGTTCATTTCTTTGGTCGATTATTCTTCTTTGGTGGTTGCAATAGCAATATTGATGTGGTGTTTCTCTGCAATTTCCATTACGAAAACAACATCTTTGTGGAGCGAGTTTTTATCTGCACGTATTGTAAACGATGGACTTTTAGCGTTTTTCAGCTTGTTCACAATCACGGATTCCAGCTCTTCTTTTTTTACCAGAACATCATCCGCAAAATAAGAACCGTCTTGTTTAATGCTTATGGTGATGTCTTTCGGGATATTCGGGTTTTCTATTTCTCCTTTCGGCAGTTTCACATCAATTGCACTTTGATTTGCTGCGGAAGATGTTACCATAAAAAATATCAGCAAAAGCAAAATAACATCTACCATTGCAGCAAGACTGAAATCGGGATTGGCTTTATTTCTTCGTTTGAGTTTCATCGCTTATTCCGGTTTGTTGATGATGTCCAGGAAATCCGTAGAAAGATGCTGTACTTTCAGCACAAATTTATCAATCCTCGTTAAAAGCAGATTGTAAAAAAAGTTCGACGGAATCGCTACAGCCAAACCTGTCGCAGTTTGTCCGAGTGCTGTATAAATTCCTTCCGACAAGGTTTTTGGCGAGAACGATCCTTCTGCATTTGACATACTGAAAAACGCCATAATCAACCCGATTACCGTTCCCAAAAGTCCCAACATCGGTGCTAAACTCGGAACGGATGCCAAAAGATTCAGGTTTTTTTCGAGCTTGGAAACTTCTATTTGTCCCTGACTTTCCATTGCACTTACAATATCGGAAATGGGTCTTCCTATTCTTGTGATTCCTTTTTCCAGAATTCTTGCTTCGGGAGAATTTTGTTTTTCGCAATAATCAATTGCCGATTGTATTCTGCCTTCTTTGAGCAAATCGGCAATATTATTCATCAGATTTGCATCGTTTGTTTTCAGCATTCTGTTGATGTAGAAAAGCCGTTCCAAAAAGATATACAATGCAAAAACGCCCAATAAAAGGACGGTAATCATTACTACATTTGCAAAGAGATTTCCGTGGAACATAATTTTCCAGAAAGAAAAAACGTGTTCTTGAGTTTCGGTTACTGCGGTTTGTAAGAACATTTATTAATTTTTTAGATTAGAACTTGAACGGCAAAATTACCTTAATATTATCGAAAAGATGGTATTAAGGAAACTTTATTTGATTTTTATTCAGAGAAAATTATTCGTCTTCAACAACAATTTCGTCTTGCCTGAAATTGCATTTCAACTTGAAAGGAATCGGCTCATCGGAACCGGTATAGAAATCATCAATCATTCCTTTCCAAAAGAGTTGCAGCTCATCTTCTTCGTTTTTATTAAATGAAAGTTCGTTGTCATAAAGAAACGCATCTTCGTCATCAAAAAGATTAACCTCGGTAAAGGTTTCTTCGTCGGAATCATTGATGTTGAAAGTTTTCCCTTCAATTTCGGCATCTTCAATCAGGAAATCGAAAACATTTAAGGAAATCTGTGGAAAATTGTACTGTAAAGAATCGTCATCGACCTCATCCAAAGAATCGTCCGTAATGATTTCCACTTCCAAAAAATGTTGTTTGTTGCTGTAAACCGCTTTGCAATAAGTGATTTTGATGTTGTATTTAAGGGTTTCGTCCGGATGATAGATTTTTAAAATCCCTTTCATTTCTAAAGAAAAAAATTGAGTTAATTAATTGATTTTTAAACTGATTCGACAAAGATAAAAAATAGATTGAATGTGGAAAATATTTTGTGGGAAATTGTCAATTTTGAATGATGAATGTTGGATGACGGATATAAAACTTCCTTACTTTGAACTCGAAAAAAACACCCAATCATCTTACTCTTCCAACAAAACAAAATCCACTGAAAAACAGTGGATTGAATTTGTAATTGTGGAGTTGGAGGGACTACAAATACTGTTTTATTTAGAATCCATTTTAATTTTATAATTTTAAATTTGTTTGTAACTTATTGATAATCAATAGTAATTATTTCAAAGTGTAAAATGGAATAAAATAGATTAAATATTATTTAGAAAAATACTGACTAAATACTGACTAAATTATTATATTTGTATCGTTCAAACTTTACAGATATGGCAACGATAAAATTTATCCTACAATCCAAAAACGAAAACGCCCCTATTTACATTCGTTTTTCAATTTCCGCAAAAGAATCTTTTAAAAGAAAAACAAGGGAAACCGTAAACCCTGAAAATTGGAATCCCAAAAAAGGATTTCCCAAAAACATTATTTCGGGAACGGAGCGTTTTATTTCTAATCTTGAAAACCTAAAACATAAACTTTCAAAGCTGGAAACCTTTGTTTTAAAAGAGTATCAAAGCCGTACCGATATGGATATTATTAATGGTATTTGGTTAGATGAAACTATTAACGCCTTTTATAATGATGGTCGTAGAATAGTGCAATTGGATTATTTAGATAACTATTTAGAATATTATTTAAACGATGTTTTGCCTTTCCGTAAAAACAGAGGTAAGGAGATAACAGAATCCACCGTTAAAAAACAAAAAACAATTATCCGAAAAGTACAAGATTTTTTGAAGTCGCAAAATAAACGCCTTAAAGTATCGGATTACGATGTAGCAGTATCCAATAAATTTGAAAAGTATTTGGAAAAACAGGGAATTGCAAAGGGAACAATAGGACGCTATATTAAATATCCTAAAACAATTATCAGCCACGCCAAAACAATTGATATTGAAGTAAATAAAAACCTTTCCGAAATTAAAGGATATACCACCGAAACACCTACAATATACATCACAGAAAAAGAATTGCAGGAAATAGCAAAAATCACTTTCCTAAATACATTACACGAAACCACAAAAGACTGGTTAATTATAGGATTTTATACAGGACAAAGAGTATCCGATTTATTGCAAATGAATGCCAAACAATTGATAATATTAGATGGGGATTTGTTTATTAATTTGAGCCAAAAGAAAACAAAACACCCTATTTTAATTCCGGTACACAATGAAGTCAAAAAAATATTAGATAAACGAAACGGACAATTTCCCTCTGTATTTTCGGATAATCCGGAAAGTGCAAAAACGATTTTCAATAATCATTTACGGGCGATTACAAAACAGGCAAATATAAACCGTTTAGACTTTGGCAAAAAATGGAATAACGAAACCAAACGTTTTGATTATGGACAATATCCATTATATGAAATAATAAGCTCCCACGTTTGCAGACGGTCATTTGCTACACACAATTACGCCAAAATGCCAACGCCTATAATAATGTCTGTAACAGGACATAAAACCGAAAAAGAGTTTTTAAATTATATCGGAAAGGATTTTAACGACCTATCCAAACAAATGCTGACATACTGGAAACAGGAAAAAGAAAACACTGATGTAGAACCTCAACAATCTACCAAAACCGCAAACTAACTTTAAAATTAAAATATTATGGAAACTAAACAAACCTATTTTTGATTTAATAAATATTATTATCAGCGGATTATTACCCGAACAAGGGGAAAATATAAAAAACCCTTATACTATTCCTACAATCTATTTGAATGAAAAAGATTTTGCAAAATTAAATAATGCAATAGGATTATAATAATATTAATTGTAATTAATTCATTACATTTGCATTATATTTAATATGAGAATACTATTTAGAACGCCCGAATTTGACGAGTTTTTAGAAAATGGGGACGAACGACTGAAACAAAAAATGTTATACGTTTCTGAAATTTTGGAAACGCAGGAAGTTATCAATTCAAAAATTATTAAGAAACTCACAAATACGGATTTATACGAAATAAGAATATCTATAAACAATGAATATAGGGTATTGACTTTTTCAATGGATAACGAAAATATAAATAATGCAAAATCTATTTTATTGATTTCGGGATTTATGAAAAAATCTACAAAGGATTACGACAAACAAATAAAAAAGGCAACTAAAATATTAGAGCAATGGAACGACCAAAAATAAACTGGGAAAAAGTAAAAAGAGAACTGCCAACAATGAATGATTTACTGACTGAAAAATACGGCGAACACGGAACGCCTGAACGTGCAGAATTTAACGCAAGGGCGTTATCTTACTATTATGGGGAATTGATAAAAGAAACCCGAAAAGAAAAGAAATTAACACAGCAGGATTTAGCCGACAAAATAGGCAAAGAAAGGGCATACATAGCCAAAATAGAACAGGGCAAAACAGATTTGCAGATTTCTAACTTTACTCAAATCATTAATGCATTAGGGTTAAAGTTGCAACTGGTATAAACCTCAATCAATGGAAAAACCATACAAAGACCTCGACCAACTCAAAGACCAATTAAACCATTTACGCAAAAATAACGGCGAAAAGGTAGCAAAGGCGTTTGATATAGAATACACCTATGAAAGTAACAAAATAGAGGGCAATACCCTTACTTTGCAGGAAACGGCGTTAGTCATTGAAAAAGGTTTAACCATTGGCGGAAAATCTTTAAACGAACATTTGGAAGCGATAAACCACCAACACGCAATAGACTTTATCAAAGAAATTGCAGGGAATAGCGAACCAATAACCGAACGCAATTTATTACAAATACATTCACTCATTTTGCAGGGAATAGACAACCAAAATGCAGGAAAGTACAGAAACGTGCAGGTGCTAATTTCGGGTGCAAAACACGTACCGCCACAACCGTTTTTAGTTCCCAAACAAATGGAGGATTTATTTATTTGGTACAATGAGAATAAAGACCTTTTGCACCCCATAGAATTATCCGCAGAAATGCACGAACGTTTAGTAACGATACACCCATTTATTGACGGCAATGGTAGAACTTCACGTTTATTAATGAATTTGATTTTATTACAAAACGGTTTTCCTATTGCAATACTGAAAGGAGATACAGAAAGTAGATTGAAATATTACGGAGCATTGGAAACCGCCCAAACCGAAAACGACAAACAGCCGTTTCTCGACCTCATCAAAGACAATGTAAGGGAAACAATGCAAAGAATTATAAAAGTATCTGGAAACTAAAATTTAACCTATAACCGTTCAAACCTTATCAAATGGAAACATTAATTTATAAACAAATTACAGATTATGAAAACGCATTGAATAGTTATCATTTTCAATTAAGAAAAGATACATATTGTTCAGAGACTTATGATAATTTTAATGATGAGATGGAAAATATACCAACATCTTTAAATGAGAATTTATATAATTACGAAAAAAATTTTAATCTACATTCCCGATTGTTATTATTAAATATACTTGACTTATTCAACTGTTTAGACAATTACAAAAATCCTAATATTGATACCCAAAAACGAAATTTACAAGATTACAAAAGTGTTCAAATAAATAGAATTTCCGAATATGAATATCAGGTAAAGGCAGGATTTGAATCACTAAACCTATTTCCTTTACATATTCAAGCCTTAATAACCGAAAATCAATTTTTAGACGCATACAGTTTAAGAAATTATATTATGCTCAAATTAGGTTGCTATAAAAATTATTTGTCTGCATTTGGAATTGATATTGACAAAACACCGTTTGCAGACTATTTTAATGATTTATCAGGTAAAATAGAAAATTCAATAAACACAGAGGAATTAAAATTTATCAACGATTTGCAAAAGAATACCCAACCAAAACCAACCGAAACCCCCGAAATAGAACCAAAAACCACAACACCTTTTACAACGCCTGAAAAAATAGCATTATTACAGGTTACCGATTTAGAAAAACATTTTGATAGATTGACAGGGGATATTGCAGACCAAAAATATAGATTACTAAGTACATTATTCGGAGTTTCATTTGATACCGTTAAAAAATGCTACATAAACAATACAGTCAATCTTACACACAAAAAAAGAGCAACCGATTTTTACAATAATAAATTTAACGAATCATAACAAAACAACCACCCCGACCATTACCCTACCATTACCCTAAAACTAAAATACAGTAACCATATTTAAGACTTTTGTTTAATAATTAACAAAAGTTTTTTTTATGGAACAAATCAATTTCGTAGGTGTAGAACCTACAAACCTCATCAAAGAAATTGTAAACGAAGTTAGACATACTTTGTTTGCAGATATTACCAAAACCTTACAGGATAACGAGCCAAAACGCTACTATTCCGCAGACCAAATTTGCGAACGGTTTAGCGTTACTAAACCCACTATTCACGAATGGAGAAAAAGGGGGATTTTGAAGTCCTATAAACTCGGTGCAAGGGTTTATTATAGATTGGACGAAATAGAAAATGCAATGATTATTAACCCTTAATTTTTATTGCTATGTTCATACCTGATAATTACAAATTAACCTACTCACTCGATGAGGTAAAAAAGACCTTTGCACAATACCGATTGCAAACCGCAGAAAAGGAACTTTTGCCGGAGCTGATACGGATAGAGAAAAACAACGGTTACAATTCCATAACCGGAGCAAACAACCTTTTAAGAATCCGAAACGGTAAAAACTGGAGCAAATGCACCTTAACAGGATTACGACCAACCGAAACAAAAGATTTTTATTATTCGGATTTGCTGATACAGGGCGTTAAGTCCCTTTGCATTATCAAATACCTACCTGAAACCGAAAAGATAGAAATAAGGGCGTGTAAACAATTCTATCCTTTCAATGCAACGGAACGTACCCGAATTGTAAACGCAATAATCCAAAACTTTTAAGAGCCGAAAAAAGGGAGTACAAAAACAGTACTCCCCTTTAGGCGTTCAAACCTGACCAATTGGCAACAACTGGTAGTGCAAATATAGGCAAATGTTAGATAATATAAAACTTTATACCAAAGACCAAAGTATAATAAAACGACTTGCAGAAATGCAGGATTTCGAGCGTTACCAACACCGAAACAATAATTATGATGGTTTTTGTAAGTATGGTAAATTGATGAGGTTGGATTTTAGAAAAAGTTTTGAAAATGGAGTTTCAGTAGGTTCTCATCATTTAGAGATTTCGATAAGTCCGCATTATCATTATAACCAATACAGACACAACGGCAACGATTTCACGCCCAAAAACTGCATTAAAACAATCACTGGTATTCTGACCTATTTAGGAATAGAACAGAACGAATACGAAGCGTTAAAAGTTGTAAATATCGAATTTGGTTTAAACCTTATTCCCGAAACAGATATTAAAAACCTTATCAATGGAATTTCGTTTTATAAAAAAACACCTTTCAAAGTTGGGGATTTCCTATACTTTAAAAAGACAAATGCAACCGCCTACAAACAAATAAAGGCATACTCAAAAGGATTACAATTTGCAGAAGCTCCACAATACGGAATTAATCTTAATACATTCAGATTTGAAGTAAAGAGCAAACAGGCAAAGAATATAAAAAAGTATGGAATAACCAACGCCAACGATTTACTGAAATTGGAAACCTATAACCATTTAGAACAAACTTTGTTAAACGAATGGGAACAAATACTATTAATCAATTTAGAACCCGATTTGAGCCACTCAAAACCCGATGAGGTACAATTTATCAATGAATGTAAAAACGTGAATTTTTGGAACGATTTAATAACTCAAAAACACCGCAATACTTTCAAAATAAATAAAGAAAAATATTACAAAATTTTAGACACAAAAAACAATCTGCACCACCTCATCAAATTGCAAATTATTGATAAACTTTTTTCTTTTCAAAAATGTGCAAATTCCACACAGAAAACGCCGATAAATAAAGGAAACTCATATTTTGATAAAAACACCTCTAAACTGATAAACTTGGAATCTGCACATTTTTCTAAATGTTTAGTAACCAAATTAGATATTTCAATGCAGAAAAAGGGGAGTAAATTTTTATGTATTTCGGGTTTGAAATATTACAAAGAAAATGAACCTGAAATTTATAAAGACCTCGAAAAAAAATATTTGTCCGAAAAAATGAAATTGCGGGATATTGAAAGTCAAATTTATTATATCTCTCATAATATCAGAAATGAGAAAACCAATGCAAACCACAATCCTAAATATTCCCGACAAAGATTTGAGCAACGGAATTACCACCCGAACCAATTGCAATTATTTTAAATAATAACTTTAGATAAACAACTATTAATTAATAACAATAGTTTACCTAATATAGTTTGCCACTTGCAAAATGTAGGTGGTTTTTTCATTTTCAATAATTTTCAATATGGTTCAAGTATGTTTGATTAATCTAACTATCTAAAAAAAAGAAACCATTACGCACGTGTGAGAATTGAGTATAAATTATTCACTTTCTCAAAAAATATGTTTCAATATATTTCAGATTTTCGGAGTTCAAAAAAAGTAGGATTGTATATTTCCATCAATGAAAAAAAATAGCAAGAAAAAATGTTAAAATTTCAACTTACTGACTAAATACTGACTAAATTAAAAATAACCTATTGACAATCAATAAGTTATTTTTTAATTTGTGGAGTTGGAGGGATTCGAACCCTCGTCCAAACAAGCAACACATAAGATTTCTACATGCTTAGCTTTCTTTTGATTTTCGAATAAAAGCAGAGAGAAAACACCCAACTTTTACCTTATCTTCTAAAATTTTCGAGTTTTGGTCGAAGTTCCCAAAACCTTATTTCCGCATTGCTATACCCCGGAATCAGACGTCGCGAAACAGAACTTCTGTGGGATATCTTGTTTCCTTACTATACTTCGGGAAAAACGCTTAACTTACTATGATTCAGATTAAGCAGCAAGAGCATACTCTTGGTTGCCAGTTAAAATTTTGTA